>PMKN01000082.1 GCA_003158675.1 Chloroflexota bacterium
CCCAGGTCACCGGCGTGCCCTGCCACGTGGCCGACGACGCTCTCAACTGCGTCGCTCGCGGCACCGGCCTCGCTCTGGAGCACTTCGAGTTCTACAAGCGGTTCCTCGGCCCACAGATGTGATGGGCGGCTCGCAGGACGTCGTTGCCGAAGGCGGCGCGCGCTCGTTCGTCGAGTTGCACTGCCACACCAACGCCAGTTTCGATTCCCTGGCCAATCCCGGGGCCGTGGCTCGAGCGGCGGCGTCACGCGGCCTGACGCACCTGGCGATCACGGACCACGATCGAATCGATGCCGCACTCCGACTCCGCGATTCCGCTCCGGCGGATCTGACGATCATCGTCGGCGAGGAGATCAAGTCAGCCGATGGCGACCTGATCGCGTTGTTCCTGCAGGAAGTAGTGCCGCCCGGCCTCTCCGCCGTGGATACGATCGCGGCCGTGCGAGGGCAGGGCGGTCTGGTCGGCGTTCCGCACCCGTTCGACGGTCTGCGCGGCTTCGGTCGCAAGAGCGGCACGAGCCTCGAGTCGATCGCGCATCTCGTCGACTGGGTCGAGGTTCACAACGCCCGAGTCATCGGCGGCAACGCCAACGAGAAGGCCGCGGCATTCGCCAGGGAACATGATCTGCCCGGAGTGGCGGCGTCGGACTCGCATTCCGTCATCGAAGTAGGCGTCACCTACAACATCCTGACCGGAGACCCGGCAACTCCCGCGGGTCTGCTTGCGGCGCTCACCACTGTCGACTTCGTCCCAGGGCGCGCTACCTTCTACGTGCGTGCCTGGACGCCGATCGCCAAGATCATCCAATCCATGAAGGGGAACGGCCGGCGCCGAGCCCAGCCAAACGGGGGAGAGATCCGGTGACAGAGGAGCAGCCACAGCACCGCCACCCGATGGGCGAGCCGCTCGAACAGGAGGCCGAGGCACTCTTCCACCCGGAAGTGCCCGTCGAGATCCCGCCATCCGAACAGATGTCGCTTGTTCGACGCCTTCGTCAGCCCAAGACGATCCTCTCGTTTGCCGTCCCTGTCGCGATCATCGTCATTGCCGTCTTCCTGAATCGCCAGTACCTGGCCGATGTCCCGTCGGAGATCAGCCGAGCTAACCCGTGGCTCGTTCTGCTCGCCTTTGCCAGCTACTACATTGGGTTTCCGTTCCGTGGCTGGCGGTGGACCAAGCTCCTCAATTGCGCCGGATACAAGGTCAGGATCAAAGACAGCACCGAGATCATATTCATCTCATGGCTGGTCAACTGCATCGTTCCGGCCAAACTAGGCGATCTCTACCGGGCATACCTGCTCAAGCTCAACAGCCCCGTTTCGGCGACGCGCACGCTCGGCACGGTCTTCATGGAACGCATCCTCGACCTGATCGCCATCGCCTCTCTCGGCCTGCTGGCCGGTTACTGGCGCTTCCGCGGCAGCCTCAACGACCTGCCGCCACAGGTCCAGGGCATCTTCGCCGTTGGCGTGATCGTTGTCGTCCTCTTAATCCTGGCTCTGGTGGTGATGCGCAACTTCGGGCGCCGGGTCATCGGCGCCCTCCCTCTTCCGCATCGAGTCGTCGACTTCTACGACCGCTTCGAAGAAGGCGTATTCGGATCCGTCGGCGTCCGGGGGCTGCCGGCACTGGGCCTGCTGACCATCATCATCTGGATGACCGAGGCCTTCCGTCTTTACTTCGTCGTTCTTGCGCTGGGCTTCAAGGACGCCGACCTGGGGCTGTCGGGCGCCATGTTCGTCGCCCTGATCGGCTCGCTCCTCACGGCTCTCCCGCTCACGCCGGGCGGTCTCGGTGTGGTGGAGGGCGGCATGGGCCTGGTCCTGACCACCGTCTTCAAAGCCAGTTACGGTCACGCCGCCGCGATCGTTCTGATCGACCGGACCATCAGCGTCTTCACGGTCGTCGTTCTCGGCGCGATCGTCTACGTCATCTCGTCGAAACCGCGCGGAGGCGGTATGCAGGTCCAAGAAGTCCCGCCTTCGCCCGCCCCAGCGCAGCCTTCGACCTGACGCTGTGCGATCGTCGTCGCCCTTCATTCGTAAGGGGTCGAGGGTCGGATCCCTACGTAAATCGGCCGCATCCGGGTACCCGACAGTTGCTCGCTCGCGGTACGAATTAGTCATTCACCCTGGGGCGGACCACTCCGATAGTTGAATCATCCGGGCAGACCGCCCGCCCCTTCGGAGCCCAATCCCGCATGGCCGTTCAAACCGGACGAGGCTTCAACGAGTGGCTTCGTGCCCAGCTCAAAGCGAAGAGGATGTCGCAGCGGCAGCTGGCTCAGCAGTCCGGAGTGGATCATTCGACGATTTCGCGGCTGATCCGCGGCGACCGGATGCCGTCCCTCGGGACCGCCACCAAGCTCGCCCGCGGGCTGCGCGAGATTCGAGACGATTCGGAAGCGCCACAGTATCTGGGTGCGGTTACCGGTGTAACTACCAACCCCACAGCCCGGGTCGAGTACTCGCTCCGCGCCGATGACGTGCTGACGGAGCCGCAGGTTCGCCAGGTGATGGAGTACTACCTCGCTGTGCGGATGCGCCGCTTCGGGCGCGGCTACACCGGCATGCGGACCGAAGATCGGCCCTTGGAGCCGCGCCGGCTTCTCGACGATCGCCGCGATGGACCGATAATGTCGGCCCTGGTCGGGCACGCCGCCCGGCCGATGGTCCGCTCGCTGCCGCCACGGCCGCGCACCTCCCGGGACTGACCGAACTTCCGGGCCGGTCTCGGTCGCTTTGATCGAACAGCGCTGCGGCTATACCGCGCCTCAAGGGCTGCGGCGGTACACGCTGGGCGTTCGATCGGGCGCGGGAGAAAAGCGTTCACGAAGCGCAAGGCACCCTTGGCCGATCCGTCCGAGAGCCAGACCTGCTCGGAAATGGGGTCGCCGCAGCCGCTTGTCGCCCAGAACGAGTCGCACAGCCAGGAAACCCTAGAGCTCGGCGTGGGTCAGGCGGAATCGGCTAATGAGCGGTTCGGTCCTTCGGCGAGCGGCCTGCCCGCGACGAGATCGCCGAGCCGCGCCATGTTCACAGCGTCGAAGCCCTTCTCCATCTCGGGCGTCTCCAGGTAGAAGGCCACGTGATCAAGGGCGGGGTGGTGGAGGAGATGCGCCATTCCAGCCGTCCCGATCCGGCCGTCACCGAGGTGGGCGTGACGGTCCTGGCGCGACCCAAGCGCGCTGTGCGTGTCGTTGAAGTGGACCATCACCAGTCGTCCGAATCCGATCAGGCGGCCGAACTCTGTCAGGACCCGATCGATCTCTGCCGGATCGGCGATGTCGTAGCCGGCGCCCCAGAGGTGGGCCGTGTCCAGGCAGAAACCAAGGCGTTCGTCCACTCTGCGCCGCGCGGCTGCGTCGAGCACCGCGGCCAGCTGGTCGACGGTTGCCCCGATGCTGTCACCGCCTCCCGACGAGTTCTCCACGACGAGGAGGGGAGCGTCTGGGCCGTCGGGCGCCTGCGCGAGAGCCAGTGCGATACCGTCAACGAACCTGTTCACGCCCGCCTCGGCGCCCGCTCCGCGATGGGATCCGGCATGGACGTTGATGAACCGGGCCCCATAGGCGGGCGCCTGGAACAGCTCGTGGCGGAGCACCTCCACGGAGCGGGCAAATAGCGTCTCGTCGGGGCCGGCCAGATTCACGAGGTAGGCCGCATGGATGGCGAGGGGAGCAATGTCGAGGTCGGCGAGGCGCTGCCTAAACGCGGCCGCTTCCGGCGGAGGTTCCGCCCGTCGCCGCCAGGCCGTGGGATTGTCGCTGAAGATCTGCAGCGCGGAAGCCCCGACATCGGCGGCCCGCTCGGCCACCTTCACCAGGCCCGGGCTCACCGGCAGATGCGGGCCGGCCCGACGTCCGCCGGGCAACTCGACCCGGCGACAGGACCCGGTGGTGTGTGCGGCCGTCACAGGATTGCCCCGCCTAAGGCGTCGTCGGAGGTCAGCCCTGCCGGTGGCCGATGCGGCCGGGGGTGTACTCACCCGCGATTACCGGCTCGATCAGCCCGTAGTCGCCGCTGTTGCGCTTGTAGAGCACGCACATTCGCTCGGACTCGGCGTTGACGAAGATGAAGAACAGGTGGCCCAGCTCCTCCATCCGTGCGACCGCGTCCTCTTCGAACATCGGCTCGATGGCAAAGCGCTTGGTCTTGACGATCTGCGACAGCTGGGCCGCGGTGTCGGGCGGCGCCGCCCCCTCGACCTCCTCGACGATTCTCTTGCCCTTTCCGGCGTCGGGCCGGGCCTTGCCCTTCGGCTTTTCGCGGAAATCGACCGCCTGGCGCTCGATACGGTCGATGACGGTGTCGAGGCTGGCCTGATACGTCGGTCCCGCGGCGTGGCTTCGCAGCGTCTGGCCATCGACGACGAGCGTCACCTCAACGATCTGCGAGTCGACGCTGCTGCGATGCTGCTCGCTCGAAAGCTCGATCACCGCTTCGGAACGGTCGTCCAGGAAGCGCTCCAGCCGGCGCATCTTGCGCTCGGCATACTCCCTCACGGATTCCGGGACGTCGATGTTCTTGCCCTTGACGATCGTCCTCACCGCAGACCTCCGAAGAGCGCATGGCGCGCTTTTGTATTGGCAGCCACCTGGCCAGTATAGGATCCAGCCCCGGAGACGGGCTCCGCCGTCCGAGGTCGTTTGCTCAGCGTTCGCGAGCCACCGTCAGTGCCGAAACGGCGACTGCGCCGGCCTCGTACAGGACTTCCGCGCATGCCACCAGCGTGGAGCCGGTGGTCAGCACATCGTCGATCAGGATTGGCCACTTGCCTTTCACGCAGGGCCCCGATCCGGTCCGCAGGGCGAATGCCCCGGAGACGTTCGACCGGCGAGCCTGGCGCCCGAGTTCGAATTGAGGAGTGGTCCGGCGTGTCCGCTCGAGCGCCGGATGCCACGGCCTGCCGATGCGGGACGATGCGCACGCTGCGAGCAGGAATGCCTGGTCGTAGCCACGCCGGCTCGCCCGTTCGGCATGCACCGGAACTGGGACCAGCAACTCCCCGCCTGCGCCCGCTGCCAGCCACCGGGCCGCCATCGCCCCTGCCAGCGGCGCAGCGAGCCGCCGTTCCCCCGAGTACTTGAGCCTGTGCAACGCCACTCGGACCGCTCCTGAGAAGGGAGCGCACCACTCCACCTGGGCGAGCGGCAACGGCATCGCGGCCGGCAGGCCGAGCGGAACCCCTGGCGGTAGGTCGAGCCGTGTCTCCAGTGTGCGCTCGCACCTTGGGCACAGGACGGTTCCCTCGGCCGCGCAGCCGGCGCAACTCGCGGGAAGCACCAGGTCCAGCATCGTGGTGCTCAGACGCGTCGCTCTTCCCGGTCCGCTCCCGGGCGTGGCTGCCGTCGCCGAACACATGCGCCGACGATAGCGCTCGTTGCTCAACGCTGACGTGCTTCGCGCTTATCTGGGCCGCGTCCGCCGGGGCCGCGCCGGTCCAGGCTTGTCCCAACACGCCATCGTCAGCCGTGCCGCGGAGAGGGGCGCGCCTCAACGGTTGGGTTGCTCGATCGCTATCTCGTCGCCGATGGCCGTGCTCGATTCGTCGATCGTGCCGGGCGGGAGTTCCAGAACGCCATTGGCTCCGTCGACGCGCCAGACCACTCCCCGCCAAGGCGGGAGGGAACGCCGAAGTGAGAGGACGCGGCGAAGCCCCGTTCGTCCGCCAGCAGGCGCCGAGACGAAGACAACGTCGATGGCGAAACGCATAAAGAGCATGTGAATGCCGTTTTCGTTGGGCAGCCACAGTCCGTCTCCTCGAGGCAGAGACGAGCGGCCCATGAGGCCCATGAACTTGGCCCAGAAAGATGAGCCATCCTCGAGCCGCTCCGCCAGTGCGGTCCCCCGGGTGGTGTTGCGGGCCATCAATCGCGGCCTGCTCACCGGCCAGGGATCACTTGCCCAGGCCTCCACCGGAGAAGGCCTGAATGATCATGATGATCGCGGGGCCGAGGATGACGACGAAGAGCGACGGGAAGATGCAGCCCACGAGGGGGAAGAGCATCTTGATCGGAGCCTTGGCGGCCATCTCTTCGGCTCGCTGGCGGCGCTCTATTCTCAGCTGCTCGGATTGAACCTGAAGCACTTTTGAGATCGAGACGCCCAGTTGTTCGGCCTGGATGATGGCGCCGATGAAGTTGGTGAGCGGCTGGACGTTCGTCCTGGGAATCATGTCGCGCAGCGCGTCCCGCCGAGCCTTGCCAACACGGACCTCAGCCAGGGACCGGCGGAATTCGTCGCTCAACGGCCCCGGCAGCTTCTCCACGACCTTCGCGAGAGCGGCGTCGAAGCCGAGGCCCGCGCGAACTGAGATGGTCAGGAGGTCCAAGGCGTCGGGGATCATCTTGAGGATGATCTTCTGACGGCCCCTGATCCTTCGTCCAAGCCAGAACTCGGGCAGAAGATAGCCAATGAAGAAACCGATGATGCCCAGCCCCGCCAGCTTGGGCACGTCCGTGAGGCCTCCGCCCAACAGCACGCCGAATATCAGGAACAGGATTGCGCCGGTGGCGAGTCCAATTAGCATCTTGACGCCCAGCCAGTCGGCGAGGCGCATGTCGCCCGGGTTTCCGGCAAGTGCGAGCCGCTTCTCGGCCGTTTGTGAGGAGGAGGCGCTGCTGAGGCGTCCGCCCGTCCGAGAGAGCCGGGCGACGAGGGGTCGGAAGGTGCGCTCGGCAAACGGCATTTGCAGCTCGAGCTCCTCCAGGTTGCGAGCCTGGATGTTGCCGAGCTGAGTCAATCGCGCCTGCACTGGGTCGATCGATCCGCCGCCGGCAAGAGCGACGAAGATCAGAAAGATGCCGAGGCCGGCCACGCCTGCGAGGACGTATACCATCTCTCTAGACCTCGATGTCGACGATGCTGCGGATGATCATGAACCCTATGAACATCATGATCGCGGCCAAGCTCAGGATGATGACCCCGATGGGTAGATCCATGATCCCCGGCGGGTTCTGGAACATGGGATCCATGAACTTGGGAGCGATTACGAAAAGGATTCCGGTCAGACCGATGGGCAGGAACGCGACGACGTAACCAGACATCCGCTGCTGGGCCGTCAGGGTCCTGATCTCGCCCTTGATCCGGACCCGCTCACGGATCGTGAAGGCGATCGAGTCCAGGATCTCCGCCAGGTTGCCGCCGACCTGATGCTGGATGGTGATCGCGGTAGCCATCAGTTCAAGGTCGTCCGAGCGCACCCGGCGGACCATGTTGTCCAGGGCGACATCGAAGGCGAGTCCGAGGTTCACTTCGCGGACCACCCGGCTGAACTCGACTGTAATAGGCGGCTGGGCCTCGCGGACGACCATCTCGATGGCCTGCAGGAACGACGAACCCGCCCGCAGAGCGTTGGCGATGAGGGTGATCGTGTCGGGCAACTGCTTGTTGAAGGCGTTGAGGCGTGACGCGCGCCGTCGACCCAGCCAGGCTCGGGGAAGCCACGCTCCCACGAGTGCGCCCAATAGGAGCGCCAACGGCGAGTGCAAGGGGGCGAGCGCCAGGCCGAGGACCTCGAAGATGATCGGCACGGCCACGATGGACCCGAGCCACAAGCCCATGAACTCGCCGGGCTTCAGCTTGAGATCGGCGCGGGCGATGTCGCGCGCGAGGTTGGCGCCGAAGTCCCGCTGTTCGACGATCCTGTTGAGGCGGGCGAGTGCCACGCTCTGGGCCAGGACCTCGCCGATTCCGACGCCGGCCTGAACGGTTGTGCCTGCAGGTTCGGCCTTGCCGGCGGTGTAGCGCTCGAGTCTTGCATCGATGCCGGACCCCTGCCTCGAGGTCGCCAGACCGATGAAGACGAGCATGATCCCGGCTCCCAGGATCAGCGCCACATAGATGACCATTTCGGTCTCCCTGGCTCCAGACCTACGCGAACCCGAACAAGCCGCGCGGCAGGTGGATGCCCATGATCTCGAACTTCTCGACGAACTTGGGCCTGATGCCTGTCGGCCGCAGGCGACCCTGGATCTTGCCTTCGACGACGCCTGTCTGCTCGAACAGGAAGACGTCCTGCATGACGATGATGTCCCCCTCCATGCCCTGGATTTCGGTGATGTATTCGATGCGCCGAGAGCCGTCCTTCATGCGGCTCTGATGCACGATCAGGTCGACGGCGGAGGAGACCTGTTCTCGGATGGCTCGCAGGGGCAGGTCGACGCCGGCCATGAGGACCATGGTCTCGAGGCGGGCGAGCATGTCGCGCGGGCTGTTGGCGTGACCTGTCGACATCGAGCCGTCGTGGCCGNNCGCCGACGATGATGCGGTCGGGCCTCATCCGGAGGCAGTTGCGGACGAGTTCGCGAATTGCGATTTCGCCGCGGCCTTCGATGTTGGGTGGCCGTGACTCGAGGGTGACGACGTGCTCCTGGCGGAGCTGGAGTTCGGCCGCGTCCTCGACGGTGATGATCCGCTCGTCGTTGGGGATGAAGGACGACAGGACGTTGAGGGTCGTCGTCTTGCCCGAGCCGGTGCCGCCGGACACGAAGATGTTCANNGAAGTCGAACATCTCCGGCGTGGCGGTGCCGAAGCGGATCAGGTCGTCCACGGTGAAGGGCGAAGCCGAGAACTTCCGGACGGTGATCACCGGTCCGATCAGCGAGAGGGGCGGGATAATGGCGTTAACTCGCGAGCCGTCGGTCAGGCGGGCGTCGACCATCGGGCTGGACTCGTCGATGCGGCGGCCNNCACGTGGTCGTCGTTCTGGAAGACCACGTTCGTGAGTTCCAGCCGGCCGTTGCGCTCGATGTACACCTGGCGCGGCCCGTTGACCATAATTTCCGTCACCGTCTCATCGCGGAGCAGCGGCTCCATCGGACCGAGGCCGATGATCTCGTCGGTGATCTGCTCGAGCATCCGGACGCGCTCGGCACGGGTCAGGGCGAGGCCTTCCTCGTCGATGACGCGGCCGAAGATCTCCTCGATCTGGCGCCGAACTTCGACCTGGTTGGCGAGATCGAGCTTGGGGTCCAGGTCCTGGATGACGCGCGACTGGATGCGGAATTTGACTTCCCGCAGGGATTCCCGAACGGGAGCTTGGCTCATCAATCGCTGGCCAGCGGTCGGCGCCGGCGGAACGCCTCCGCCTGGGCCTGGGCCTGGAGGCGCGCTCGGGGGTCCGCCCGGAGCTCCCGGCGCCACACCCGGTCGGGCGCTTTCGATTCGCTTCAGCAGGGACATCGCCTACACCCTTGCTTTCTAGAGGTTCATCTCCATGCGAAGAGGGACTTCCCCTTCTGGGTCACTTTTCGGTCCTCTTCGATGGTTTCTTGGTTTCCTGTCATTGAGGTGGCCAATCGAAGAACGTCCTGAGAGACCTGCGCTTCTCGATTGCTGATGAAGAACGGCACTCCTCGGTTGAGTGCGTACACGACGGCGCGGCCGTCGCTAACGATGGTGTTGTCCACTTTGCGGCCGATCGAATGCTCCACGTCGGCGACTCTGATGCCCAGTGTAGTGTCGGCCCGATTCAGTACCAGCCGAATCTTGTCCTCGTAGCCGAGCTTCTCGGCCACCTCGAGGAAGAGCCTGATGTTCTTGATGCTGGTGATTTCCAGCGTCAAGATGGTGAGAATGACGTCAGCCTGGTCCAGGATAGCCAGCGTCGTGTCGTTGAACCACGCTGCGCAATCGACTACCACCAGTTCGAACTGCGCACGGAGCATCTCCAGGACCCGCTTGACGCCCGGCGGGGTGACGACGTCCGCCATCTCGGGCGATGGAGGTGCCAGGAGGACCCGTACGCCCGAGGAATGGCTGACCGTGTACGTGCCGACTGCGTCCATGTCTGCGCCGACCTCCATATCCGAGACGAGCTCGAACATGGACTTGTCTTTCGGGTTGAGGTTCAGCAGGACCCCAACGTCGCCGAACTGGAACGATCCGTCCATGAGGACGACCTTCTTGTTCAGTTCCGATGCCGCCGCCACTGCCATGTTGACCGCGATCGTCGTGCGGCCGACCCCGCCCTTGGGGCTGAATACCGCAACAATCGTGCCCTGTTCAATCCGCTCGCTGGCGCGAGTCGCGGCTTGCGCAACGGCGCGGCCGGCTTTCTCCTTCTCCCGAGAGTAGACCTGGCGGATGGAAGCGGTCAGTTCGTCGCTGCTGAACGGCTTGACCAGGAACTCGCGTGCGCCAGCCAGCATCGACCGGCGCAGGTAGTCGGCTTCGCCCTGGACCGACATCATGACCACGGCGGCGTCCGGAACCTGCGACGACAGCTGTTCGGTCGCGGCGATCCCGTCCATGTCGGGCATGTTTATGTCCATCAGGATCACATCGGGATTGAGCGTTTTCGCCTGGGCGATCGCGTCGGCCCCGGATGCTGCCGCGCCGGCCACTTCGATGTCCGTTTCGAAGCCGAGGAGCCTCGAAAGGTGGTCGCGCGTCTCCGGTATGTCGTCGACGATGAGGACCCTGATACGGTCAGCCATTGGGTTCCGTTACCCCTGAGTGGGCAGAGAAACCGAGCGATCGGCTTCTCTGCCGTCGCGGGTTCGCCGTGCGGCGGTGCGAGCTACCAGGAGATCTGCTTGGCAAGGTCGGCCGGAATAATCGCTCGCGGGTCTGGCGGCAAGACGCCGTAGATCGTCACCATCTGCTTGAAAGTGATGCCCGGCGTGGTGACTGGCGGAGTGTCGTAGTCCTTGTCGGACCGTAGATCCAGGCCTAGGGTGAGGTAGTTCTGCCCCCCTTGCGCCTCCTCGCGCTGGGCCCAGCGAATAACCTCGGCATCGCTGGGAAGGACCTCCAGAACTACGATCATGTGATTGCCGGAGTTCGTCACGAGCTCGGCCGAGGGTCCGGGCGTGGGGCTGGGACTTGCGCCGGCCACGGCGGCCGGTGCGGGGGCGTTGGCGTTAGGAGCCGCCGCGGGCAGCAAGGTGGCCAGGACCTTGCAGTTCTGGATGACCATCTTGGTGGTCACCTGAGTTCCGCCGGGCATGGTGATCTTCCACTTGCTGCTGGCGTTGTCGTTGGTGATGGACAACTGGTCGACCCAGATCGAAAGGATGAGGTCGACGTGGTCGCCCGGGACCACCAACCCGCCGACCCCGTTGATCTGGTCGACCTCCAGGGTCATGGCCACCTTGCCCTGGCCGATGGCCGAGGCCATATCCTGACCCTGAGCGACCGACCCGGCATTCAGGAAGTCCGACCCGGCGAGCAGTGGCTGGCCCTTCTGGATGGTGGCGCCGGCGATCTTGCCGATCACCAGACCCACGGAGTCGAATGTGTCCGGGCCGAGTTTGTCGCGCTGCGACACGGTCATCGTTGTCGTATCGACCATATCCTGGGTGATCTTCTGGCCGAAGGCGATGTCGGTCTTGGCAACGACGACCAGCACAGTGGGCTCTGCCGTAGCGGTGGGCGACGCCGTCGCGGTGCTCGGAGTGGTGCCGTTGCCGTTGCCGTTTCCGCCGACGACGACCACCAGCAACATCGCGATAACCGCGAGGAAGACCCCAACCAGGATCAGGAGCCGATTAGAGCGCTTCACAACGTCTCCTCGAAGGCACGTGACAGGAGCAACCACAGTAGCCTTGCGGTTAGCCTAATAACGACTATACCAATGGGCTACGCGGTCTGGGACGGTCCTCCGCACAGGAAGGCCTTGTGGATGGGCATTTGGAGGGGGTTTGGCGCGAGAATGCGCAAAAAAACGGGCCGCGCCTGAGGCGCGGCCCGTCGGTGCTACGGCCGTGTGCTAGAGGGCGGCTCCGATCGAAGACAGGATCTTCGAGATTTGGCCACCGAGGAAGAAGAGAGCTGCGATCGCAATGATGGCGATGAGCGAGAGGATCAGGGCATACTCGGCAAGGCCCTGGCCCTTCTTCGACTGGAGATAAGAGAGAAGCATTTATAGCCTCCTGATGAGAACGGGCCTCCAATGAGAGGGTACCCGCAATTCTGAGAGAGGGCGGCTTTCGGAGCCACTAGCCAGATGGTAATGGGACCTGCCGGAACCGAACCTATCCGCACACGCACCAGCGGCCGTGGCGGCTCTAGGCCGGCGCATCCAGGCACCGCTCTGTGGACAACGGCGGAACGGCAGGTCTAGACGGCGGATGCGATCAGCCCGAGCAGCGACGAGAGCTGGTCGCCAAAGAAGACCAGCGCGACCATACACACCACCGTCGCCGTCACGAGGATGAGGCCGTACTCAACGAGCCCCTGGCCGTGGGAACATCGCAGGGGCCCGTTCCAACCTGGCGGCCAGGTGACGGGCCGTCCGACGGTGGACCTGGCGGTCACTGAGCCGCCAGCACCAGCACGACCTCACGCCCGTCGTCCACGAGTTCCGCGGCGACGCCGATCGTGTCGGCGCGCTGCTGAACCTCGCGCCACGTCGATGCCGGCAGGGCCACGGATTGCTTCCTGGCGATGCGGGCTGCGGCCGCCCCGGCACGCTGCTCGTCGATCATTGCCTTCAACGCTTCGGGAATGTCTCGGTCACCGCCCCGAGACCGCTTCTCGGAGGTTGCGCTCGTGACCTCCTCGTCCGGCACGGGTTCGTCTAACTCCTCCGGGCCGTCGCGCCTGGCTGCGATGTGGGCCTCGGTCTTCGCCTCCGACCATTCGATCTTGACGGAGATCAGGCCGGGGCGGCACGAGAGAAAACCGGTGATCGTCTCGTCCATGATCCGGAAGAGCGCGCTCTCGACGTCCATCGGCAAACGTCGGTCTGTGCCGTAGCTCTCGAATTCGATCGGAACCTGCGAACGACGGCCGCGGTCGCGGGCCACGCGTCGCAGCGTGGGCACGAGCCCAAGGTCGTCGAGGACCATAGGGCGGACGTCGAAGATGAAGGCCTTCGTGGCATCGAGAGTGTGCTGGACCATGCCGACCAGCTGACCGATCTCGGCTTTGGCCTGGGCCGGGTCGAGATCCAGAAGCCTCTCCACGATCTGGGCCTGGAGGACGATGTTGGTGAGGCTCTGGGCTGGCCCATCGTGCATCGCGCGAGCGATCTCCCGACGCATATCCTCCTGAGCAGCCAAGACCAGACGCGAAACGGCCGGTGGGAGCGGCGTGCTCGTGTCCAGCTTGTCCTGGGTGTGTTGCGGCATCGCCCCGCCCATCGAAGCCCGATCCAGTTCCGAGCCGTAGCGCTTCAGGCTCTCGCGGTAGCGATTCAGAACCTTGAGCTTGCCCTCGAGGATGNNGATGTCGACCTGCGCTTCCATGATGGCAGAGCGACGCGTCAGGGCCATCAGCTGTTCGGTCTGCTCGGCCTCTTCGCTGGTGGGGTCGTAGCCCTGAGCGGACGTGGCCTTCTCGACCGATTGAGAGCGTTTCGCCTCGTGGCGGCCTGCTTCTGCGCGAGCCTGCTGAGCGAGCAGCTCGATCTCGGCGATCTCCCTTGACAGGAGATCGACCTCGCGCCGGGCTCTCTCGGCTATCTCGAGAAGCGGCAGTGGGAGAGGCTCTGAGGCTGTCACCTCGGTCAGTCTTCGGGCATTCGGATCCAACCCTGGCGCATGGCGTAGACGACGGCCTGAGTCCGGTCGTTCACGCTGAGCTTGCGCAGGATGCTGGACATGTGGTTCTTGACGGTCTGCTCACTGATCGATAGGGCATACGCCACCTGCTTGTTGGTCATGCCCTGGGCGATGTTGTCGAGGATCTCCACCTCGCGCGGCGAAAGCGGAGCGAATATCGGGGCCGCTTCCTGACCGTAGATGGCAAGTTCGCGAAATTCCTTGAGGACGCGGCTGGCGACGGCTGGCTTGGCGAACACTTTGTCGTTGATCAGGTACTCGCCAGACGCGACGCGCCGGATGATCGCGACCAGATCGTCCGGGGACACATCCTTGAGGATGAAGGCGGCGGCACCCGCCTTGATGGCATCGAAGAGGGCGTCCTCGTCCTCGTTGACGGCCAGGACGATGATCCCCGCGGATGGCAGCTCGCGTTTGATCCGCTGCGTTGTCTCGATGCCGCCGGGAGCCGGCAGAGACAGATCCATGAGGATGATGTCGGGCGAGAGCTGGACGGATAGGTCGAAAGCGCCGCGGGTGTCCTCGGCCTCGCCGACGATCTCGAAACCGGGCTCTCGTTCGAGGATGTTGCGCATCCCCACGCGGAAGAGGGCGTGGTCGTCGACCAGCAGGATGGTCGTCCTCTCCCCGTTTCGGCTTGGGGCCCCAGGCCGCCGCCGATCCGGCCCGCTGTACTCCATCGAACTCATGCGCTCTCCTCTCCCACTGGAATCGACAGCCATACGACGGTTCCGCCACCTGTCCGCGACCGCACTTCGAATCGGGCACCGATCAGTTCCGCCCGTTCGCGCATGAACTGGAGGCCGAAGTTGCGACGACCTTGGGCAGCTACTGCGCCGACGTCGAATCCCTTGCCATCGTCGCTGACCTCGAGATTCCAGTTCTTTCCGTCGAGTGCGGTCGTGACGACGGCAGAACTCGGCCCCGCGTGCTTTCGAATATTCTGCAGCGCCTCCTGAACGATACGCAGCACCGCGGTCTGTTTGCTGGGGCTGAGCCTGTCGCCGGGCGCTCGCAAATGTGTCTCGACGGTAGAGCCCGTCAGCACAGCCATGCTCTCGACCGCCTCCATTATTGAGCCGTCGAGCCCCAGTTCGTCGAGGAGTAGTGGACGGAGCTGGCTGATGAAGGTGCGAACCTCGCCCAGCTCGCGGCGCAGCAGCTCACGTAGGAAGCGCAACTCGTCGCGAGCCGCGTGAGCGTCCTGGTCGAGAATCCGCTCGATGTACTCGACCTGGAACACGGCATTCGACAGAGCCTGAGCCGGGCCGTCGTGGACCTCCTGGGCAAGTCGAGCCCGTTCGCCCTCCTGGGCCTGAACGATGCGCATCTGTAGATCGGTCGTCAGGCCCTCGTCCACGACTTCGGCCAGCAGGCTGGCGTCCCCGCGCTCCAGGAAAAGCCAGGCGTTCTCCATGCTTCGGACTGAGAGTTCGAGCTTGGACAGCTCTTGCTGGTGTCGACCCAGGTCTCCGGTAAGGCGCTCCACGTCGCCGCGTATGGCCTTCTGGCGGGCGTCTTCCGCGCCGGCCTCCGCGGCCGCGGCCGCGTCGCCCATGGCGGGGATCGGAGTGGGGCCGCGTTCGACGACGTCCAGCATGTCACGCAGGCGGTGCCAGCGCGCCAGCGTGTCGTGATAAGCCTCTCGATAGCGTTCGGTGACGGAACGCAGGCTGTTGGCTCCGTAGCCCAGCGTCGATTTCGCCTCGGCATACAACTCGTCGAAGCGCGAGTCGCGCGATTCTGTGGCGCCGCGGGCAGCGTCCATATGAGTTTGAGTATACGGGTCGTCTCTCATGGGCAGGCGATCAGGAATACGTGGATTCCGCTCAATAGAAAGTCTTCATCGGGAGTGCTGCCGTAGGTATCGGTAAGACTTGACTCCCGGAAGCATGAACTGGCGGTGCTACCGTCGCCGAGAATCCCCGGCCACTCGCTTTCTGTACCAATTCCGACGATGACCAGGACCTTGGAGCCGAAACGGTGGGCCAGATCGAGCACAGCCTGGGGCGACTCCTCGGGCAGCGCGATGGCGGCGACGTGTGAGGTTTCGGCGAGC
This sequence comes from Chloroflexota bacterium, assembly GCA_003158675.1. Taxonomy (GTDB): domain Bacteria; phylum Chloroflexota; class Limnocylindria; order Limnocylindrales; family CSP1-4; genus Fen-1039. The sequence goes on from PMKN01000082.1 coordinate 15,572, forward strand.
CAGATCGGATTGTCGGTGATGATCGGGCCGTCTTGGGCGAATGGCACTCCGGCACGCTCCATGCCAGCGGGAATGGCGTCGAATCTGACCCGGATGTCGTTCGCGTCGCGGCCGAGCGTGGAGAGGGTAATGAACATGAGTGGGACGGCGATGGCGGTCGTCAGTGCCGGTCCCAGCCAGGCTACCGGGCGCCACCAGTGGCGGATCTTCCCGACCCGGACAATGACCGCGTCCAGAGCCACCAGACCGCTCACTGCCAGCAGAACGTAGATCGCGCCAGCCGCATGGAGGAACGTCCCCCAGGTGGTGCTGACCGGGAAGACCAGGCTGGTCACAAGGAAAGTGGTCGCGGCGACGAGGAGCAGCGGCCTCAGGGACCGCAGGCGGAAGCATTTCGGCATTGCCAGGAGGCCGATCGGGGCGACAGGGAAGCCGGGCACCATCAGGACCGATACAAGGTTGTGAAGAGTGCCGTTCACGCGAGCACCTGCCAGTGCTGCCGGTCCCTGAGCGAGATAGCGGGCCAGAGTCGGCGGATCTTGGTAGGCGAAGACGTCGCTGGGGTTGACGAAGAGTGCATTGGCGATCGTCTGGCCGGGCAGCGGGCTGCCGAAGGCGAGCCAGTCGCGGACGGCCCACGGGGCGAAGACGACCATGGCGACGACGCCCGGGACGGCAATGAGCCTCACGCGCTCGGATCGGGAAGGTCGCTCTCCGGCGGGAGCGTCGGTCCAGAACCAGGCGACCACGAGCCATGCCAGGCCGAGCCAGAGGGCTTCGCTGCGGGTGAGCCCGGCGAGGCCGATGAGCAGCCCCAGGCCCACCAGACGGCGATCCCTGGGGCCGGCCGGTCTGGCCGCAATGCGGGTCATGAGCAGGCAAGATGCCAGCGAAAGTGCCGCGAACAACGCTGTGGAGTCGGGTAGCGCGCCGTAAATGACCAGTGGAGCGAAGAAGCTTGCGACCACTCCCGAGCCGACCGCCAGGGTCCGGGCCCTGCCAACGGGCAGCTTCATCTCCGTGGCCACGTCGGCGGCCAGGCGCCATGCCAGGACGGCGACCGTCGAGCTCGCGATCACGGACACTACCTGGGCGGCGCGGAACCAGTTCGCGGCCCCCACCAGAGCCATCGGAACCGCAGCCAGGAGAGAGGGCAGCGGCAGCCAAACCTCGAACGCCGCCCGCGGCACCTCCAGCGGCGGAGTCCCGTAGCTCCAAAGAGCGTCGCTTACGAGGCCGCGACCCTCGATCAGGTTGCGGGCCACCCCGGCGTAGTAGGCCGTGTCCTCAGGGATGGGGAAGCTCAGGGTCGCCGCCGCGACGGCGCGGACGACCAGGGCGAGCCCGAAGATCGCGGCTGCGCTCAGCCAGGCTTCGCGGCGACTCACGGTGTCGATCCCCCAGTGCAGCGAAAGTCGCCCGGCGCGGTACATACGGGGAAGATCACCAGCGCCGGCGCTGCGTCAACGTTCGGATCGCCCGTGGGGTCGCCTGTATATGGCACGCTGAAGACCGGCGACCCGATCCAGTTCGGCCGGGGCTTCATCTCAAGAATCGGAACGAGCGGATCGACGATATTGGCCCGCTCGAGCACCAGCCAGCGCGTTCCGTAGTCGGCCGCGACCTGGTGGATCACATCGAGCGAGTCGTTCGGCGTCGCGACTCCGCCGCGACCCGTGAAGTACTCGAACCCCGCCGGGTCGGCGCTTAGCAGCAGGTCGCTCGCCGGGACGCGATCCTGTTTCAGCGCGACGGCGGCGGCCAGCCGTAGATCGCGATTCTGGTCCCAGGCCCGGGTGACGATCGGCGTGTAGAACGCGGCCGTCAGGACCATCGAGGCCACGCCGGCCGCGAGGAACATCGGCTCCGCGCGCTCCTGCCGCCAGCTCGGCCGCCGGCGAACCGCCCACGCCACCGCCACGGCGACCCCCTCCATGCCCAGGATCGTGGCGAACGGCATCAGCGCCACAGCGGAGTGGAGGAACGTGCCGTGGGGGATGTAGACCGCGAAGAGCAGGATCTGGACCGCGAAGAAGAGAACCGCGAAGATGAAGAACGGGCCGAAATCGACGGATCGCCGCCGGTGGCGCGCCCCTATGAGCACGAATGGCATAAGCACGATTGGGATAACCAGCGCGCCGAAGATCCCGACGGCGCCGACCAGCCCTAGCAGCCGGCTCTCGAGCAGCGCGCCGGCGCCCTGGCCCAGGAACGTCTGGATCGAGACCGCACACGTTACGCAGTTGGTGTCCTCGTACGTCCCGACGAGAGCGCCGAGGCTCGAAGACGGCGACGGGCTGCCGAATACGAGCAACTGGCGCAGGTACCACGGCGCCATCGCCACCAAGAAGAGGCCGGCCGCGGCCAAGGCGTAGCGCCAGGGGATCTTCGGCGACCGAGTTCCTTCGGATCGCCGGCTCCGCCAACGATCCCACAAGAAGGCGAGCCCGACCACGGCCGCGAACAGCACGCCGTCGTTTCGGGACAAGGCAGCCAGGCCTGCCATCAACCCCGCCAGCGCGAACGACCGCCGGTGGCCCTTGAGACCGCGGGCCGTCAGCCACAACGCCGCCGTCCCGATCGGTTGAAACAGCGAGAAGTTGTCGGGCTGGACCATGTAGATCGAAGCGGCCGCCGGGATGGCCACCGCCACTGCGGCGGCGATCGCCACCCGTTCGCCGCATCCGGCCTCGCGCGCAACGAGCCAGGTCAGCGGCGCCGCGAGCGGGCCGATGAGCATGAATGGGAGCGCCGACGCCAGCGAGGTCGGGCCGAGGAGCCACACCGACGGCAACTGGACGATCGATGCCAGCGGCAGCCAGAAGCCGTTGCTCGGGATCGGCAGGTGCGGGTTGGCCGGAATGCGGTTGCCCACGTCCAGGAACGAGTAGATGAAATCGACGTTGAAGCCGTGTCCGGCCTGCAGACTCCGGGCCACGTCCACGTAGTAGAAGGAATCCGGATACGCCGCGTCCGGGTGCACCGCGAAGAGCAGCCCACGGACGAGGAGGGCGAACGCATACAGAGCGACGGGGATCCGCACGGCATGGCAGCGTAGCATCGGCCGGGTCCCACTCCATTGGTACTAACGACCTAGAAGCGGCGCGCCGGCCGGCGGTTGCCCCGGCAAGCCGTTCGCCCAGCTTCGTCCAGGTCGGTGTCGAGGGATGGTGGGCGTGTCCGCCGATCTGGTGGAAACCGGCGCCGGGCACGTCGCGGCCTTGTTTTCGGGGCCGCGCTGGCAGGGTTGGAGGGCGGCGGGCCACGCGGCATCCCACGGGGCGAAGACGAGCGGCCGGATGCCGCCCGACCGCGCGGTAGGTGCTGCGGGCTGGGAGCCGCGCCTCTAAACTCCCGGAGATGGTCGCCCGCAGCCTTTCGGTAGTTCTGCCTGCGTTCAACGAGGAAGCTCGACTGGCGCCTGCCCTGGACGAGCTTCTCGCCTACCTCCGAACGGCGCCGAAGGGGGCGCTGCCCGAGGTGGTGGACGTCCTGGTCGTGGACGACGGCAGCACAGATGGCACTGCGGATCTCGTTCGAGCGCGCGACGAGTACGTAGACGAGGGCGCGGAACCCAAGGGCGACTGCCCAGCTCTGCGAGTGCTGAGCGTTCGGCACGCCGGCAAAGGCTCGGCCGTTCGGGCGGGGATGCTCGCTGCGGCAGGCGATCTGCTCGTCTTTGCCGACGCAGACATGGCCACTCCTCCGGATCAGCTACCCCGCATCGTGGACGCGCTGGCGAACGCGGAGATCGCCCTCGGAAGCCGGATACAGCCCGATGGCTCGGATATGCGCGCCTCGCAACCTCGCTTTCGGCGATTCGTAGGCAAGCTGTTCCGCCTCGCGGCACGGGTTTGGGTGACTGGCCCGATCGACGATACGCAATGCGGCTTCAAGGGGTTCAGGCGGGAGGCGGCGCGAGATCTCTTCGGCCGGCTCCGGATCACCAGCATCGTCTTCGACGTGGATCTGATCTTCCTGGCGCGGCGGCGCGGTTACCGCATGGTCGTGGTGCCCGTGGTCTGGGCCGATCGGCGCGGCTCTCGTATGCACGCCCGCCCCAAGCTCGCGCTGCGTGTGGCCTGGGATCTGGTTCGCATCAGGTTCGTCCATCGGGGCACCCAGCGTGTGGCCGCCGATCGCGGGACGGCCGGGGTGCGGCCGGGGGGCCGGGCGGAATGAACGTGCCGAGATGACCGAGCGGGGGGCGCACGCGGGCTCGGGGGCGCGATCGCAGTCGCCGGTTGCCCAGGCGTTCGTGCCGGTTGGCTCCGTAGCGCTGCTGGTGTGCATGGTCGCCCTCGTACTCAGCGCCGCGGGTCCAACCCTGGGCTACGACTACCACTGCTACGAAAGCGCCGCTCGAGCCCTGCTCGACGGCAAGCCGATCTACGACGTCGCCTTTTCCGTGAACGTCGGAACGTGCCCGGGGACCTACACCTATCCGCCAGCATTCACCGTGGCCATAGTTCCGTGGCTCGTCTTCGGTGGAGCGGCGGCGCTGCTGTGGTGCCTGGCCATGGCCGCGAGCTTCCTCGCCGGAGTTGCGCTGTTGCCGGTCCGCCGGGACGTGCGCTGGGTCATCGTCATCGTCGCCGCCCTCGATTGGCCGCTCCTGTACGCCGTCAAGCTCGGACAGGTGGAGCCGCTCCTCTTCCTGGGCTTTGCGGCCGTCTGGCGGTGGACGGATCGGGCCGCCGTCGTGGGCGGGGTAGTGGCCATCGGAGCGCTCATCAAGGTGCAGCCCGCCTTGCTCGCGGTCTGGGCGATTGTCACCGGGCGGTTCCGCGCTGCGGCGGTGGCGGCTGGGATCGGCGTCGCCGCGGTGGCCGCCACGACGCTCGTCACCGGGGTCGGCGCTTGGGCCACCTACATAGATCTGCTTATTCGGCTCGGCGGCCAGCTCAAGACGCCCCACAACTTCGCGCCGGGCGCGGTCGCCTATCAGGCCGGAGCGACGCAAGAGGTAGCCACGGCGGTCCAACTGGCCTCTGCAGCGGTGGCGGTGGCCGCGCTCCTGACCGCGTGGCGGTACGCGAACCCCGAACTGAGTCTGATGGTCACGATCGTGGCCAGCCAGCTCATCTCCGCGCCGCTGCGCGACCACTACGCGGTGCTGCTTCTGCTGCCGACCGCCTGGCTGGTCGCTCGGGGCCGGGTCTGGGCTGTGGTCTTCCCGCTGGTCGGGTGGCTCGCGCTCGGTGCCAGTAGCTCATGGATCGCCGCCTCATCGATCCCAATCGCGTTCTTCGGCTGTCTGGCCACGCTGCTGTGGGAAGCAGTCCGGGAACCGCGTGCCCGGAGCAAGCAGGGCGCCATAAGTGCGGCCGAGCTGGCATCCACGGAGCGTGGTGCTATTCTCGGCGAGTGACCAACCCCTACATCTCCACCGGCGGGCGTGCCTGTCTCCGGCCCCAGCGATGTCGGCCCGCCGCGACGAGGTGAGGACTCAACCCGCCGCACGGGAGAGAGCCGAGCGCCGTCTGGTCGCGCGTCGCCGCACCTTTGACTCCATCCCGGGCGAAACCTGGGACGCGCTCGTCGACGCCTCATCCGCGGCGACCCCGTTTTCGCGCCACTGCATGCACCGGGCGTGGTGGGACGCGTACGGCGCCACGGCCCACGACCAGACCATGGTCGTCCTGGACGAGGCTGCCCCGGAAGCCATCGTGGGCATCGCGCCGCTGATGCATCGCCACGAGCTGGAGCCCGGGGACCTGGCCCTGCGCACCAGCATCCGCCACCAGCCCGGGCCAGCCCTCCGGCCTGTGCCCGCTGCCGCGACTGCGGTCTTCTTCGGCGCCTCATATCACGCCGACTACGCGACGATTCTGGCAGCGCCGGCGGATCTCGCGCCGGTCTGCGACGCCGTCGCGGAGGCCCTCGCGAATGAGGATTCTTCGCGCTGGGACGTGGTAGACCTTCGCCGCCTTCGCGCCGGCGACCCGGCCACGGACAAGCTCCTCGCTGCCTTCGAATGGGTCGCGCCGCGCGGCTGCTGGCTCGTCACGCGCGAGCAGGAGGAGGTCTGTCCCGTACTTTCGCTGCCCGTCGGCATCGATTTCGAAGGCTATCTCGGCACACTCGGCAAGAAGGAGCGCCACGAGATCCGGCGCAAGGTCCGTCGCGCGGAAGCCGCCGGTCCGGTCGCCCTCACAAGATCGGCCGACCCGCTCGCGGACCTCGAGTCGTTCATCGACCTCCATCAGAAGCGTTGGGGCGAGGACGGCCTTTTCCCGGCGACACAGGGCGGAGCCGCGAGCCGTCGCTTCTTTGCCGAGCTGTTCAAGAACTGCGCGCCGACCGGACTCGTCGAACTGGACTTCCTGAGTATCGCAGGGCGGCGAATCGGGGCCGGAGTGATCCTCGACGACGGCAATACCGTTTACTACTACAACGCCGGCGTCGAGCCCGACGCCAGAGAGCTTTCGCCCGGAGTGGTCATGGTCGCGTCTTACATCCAGCGAGCCATCGAGTTGGGCCGAACCCGCCTCGACTTCATGCGGGGCAACGAGCCCTACAAGTACGAATGGGGCGCGGTCGATGAGCCGATCGAACGGCTGCTCGTCCAGCGAACCGTCGCGCCCGGGAGCCGCTGACGATGGGCGCCGACCAAAGCCACGACAGCCACGACAGCCACGAAGAGCCGTGTCTGCCGGTGGACGAACGCGGGCCACTCCCCGGTGGGCGGGTGCGGGTCGCGGAGGTCCTGGCCACCGGCACCAACGGCGGAGCGCAGGAGCACGTCTTCTCTCTCGCGTCGCGGCTGAACCCGGCTCGCTATGACGTCCGAGTCGTATCGCTCTCCCACGGCAGCAGCGTCCGGAGGCTGCAGAAGGCGGGCATCGAAGCTTCGGTCATCGACGAACCGGACGACCGTCTGGCGGTCCTCGCGCTGGCCGACGAGTTGGCCGCCTTCGAACCCGAGATCGTGCACAACCACATGTACCGTGCCGAACTCGTGGGCACGAAGGCCGCGCTCCATCTCGGCGAGAAAGGCTGCCGCCGCCCCGCCGTCATTTCGACGGTGCATTCGAGCCGTATCCGCTGCGCAGAAGATCGAGAGACGCTCCGTCAGCTCACGCCGCTCATGGACCATCTCATCGTCGTTTCTCGGGCGATCGAGCAGAAGATCGCCGACGAGGGCCGGCGGGGCGTCCCGATCAGCCTGGTCTACAACGGCGTGGACCTGCAGCGCTACAACCACCAGCAGCCGTGCTGCACGCTCCACGAGGAATACGAGATAGACGCGGAAGCGCCGATCGTCGGCGTCGTGGCTCGGCTCGAGGCGGAGAAAGGCCATCGAACGCTGCTCGAGGCCTGGCCGCTGGTTCTGGCCGCCGTCCCGAGCGCGTGGCTTCTGATCGTCGGCGAAGGTTCGGAGCAGGATTCGCTCGAGGCCCAGGCGGAGCTGGCCGGCATCTCCGGGCGGGTTGTCTTCACCGGCCGGCGCGAGGACGTGCCGGCCGTCACGGCCGCGCTGGATATCTCGGTTCTGCCGTCGTACCGTGAGGCTCAGGGCCTCAGCGTTCTCGAGGCGATGGCGCTCAGCCGCCCCGTCGTGGCTTCGGCGGTCGGTGGGATTCCCGAGATGATCGAGGACGGGGTCAGCGGGCTGCTCGTCCCGCCGCATGACTGCGAGGCTCTGGCGGCCGCCATCGTTCGCCTGCTGACGGACCACCCGCTGGCCGACACGATCGCCCGCCACGGACACGATCTCGTCCATGAGCGATTCTGCATCGAGCAGATGGTCCGGTCGATCTCAGACCTCTACGATGCCGCCGCCGAGCGAATCCGCGCGTCGGAGGGTGTGGCGCGGTAGCGCCCCCAGAGGATCGGCCTCAGCGGAACGGCCCCGGCCAGCGGTGCATCCGGCGAACCTCTTCCTCCTTGTAGCCGGCGGCGCCGATGAGCGGCACGAAGACGCAGCCCCCGAAGGCCCGCTCCTCGAAGCCATCCCCACGACGGATGACCTGCGTCAGCTGCTGCCCACTCAACGGCCCGAGCGGAATGACGAGCCTGCCACCGTTCGCGAGTTGGCGACGCAGCGGGTCGGGCACTCGTGGCGCGGCAGCCGTGACAAGGATGCCCTCGAACGGGGCGCCCAATCGCCAGCCGACGCTGCCGTCCGCGACCTCGACTCGGACCCGGTCGACCAGGCGAGGGTCGAGTTGGCCCAGCGAGGCCAGTCGAGTGCGCGCCGCTGCGGCCAGTTCGGGGTGCCGCTCGAGCGATAGCACGCTGCACCCGATGGCCGCAAGCACCGCGGCTTGATAGCCGGAGCCCGTGCCGATCTCCAGGATGCGCATGCCAGGATGCGGCGCGAGCAGCTCCGTCATCTGGGCCACCATGAACGGCTGACTCATCGTCTGGCCGGCCTGAATCGGCAGGGCGCTATCCGCGTAGGCATCGTGGGCGAGTTCGGGCGCCAGGAAGATCTCGCGCGGTATCTCGGCCATGGCCGCCAGGACGCTTGCATCACTGATGCCGCGAGCGCGGAGCTGCCGCTCCACCATCGCTGCGCGCAACTCGGCGAATCTCGTGGCATCCACGTGTCGAAGATACGCCTTCAGCGGTCGGACGAGCGGCAGCGAACGATCGCGAGGCTGGTTCTTCGGCGGCAGTGCGCCGCCTAAGTTACCGGGTAGCCTTCGGAGCCGGTGTCGGCGTGGGTGTGGGAGAGGCCGTCGGCGTGGGTGAGGGAGAGGCCGTCGGCGTTGCGGTCGGCGTGGGTGTGGGAGTCGCGGATGCGACGGGCGTGGCCGTGGCAACCGGCGTTGGCGTGGCCGGCGGCGGCGAGTACACCTGCAGCGTGAGGGGCGCCAGGGTGGGACCGGCACTGACCGGAATCATGCCCGCAGCGTATGAGCCGAGCAGGATAGCCACCAGGCCCACCGCGCAGATCAGAGCGAAGATCGCCGAAGCGCGGTCGTCGACGTGCACGCGCTCGTGGACAGCCTTGACGGAACCCTGGGGACGGGCCTCTTCCTTTGCCTCACGGCCGAAGCCGAAGCGGCGCCCGGGCTTGCTGGGCTCCAGGGGCGCGCCAGACTCGGCCTCGTCGCTAGCTCCGAGGTCCTCTTCGAACTCTTCGTCGCCAGGCACGAACTCGTTGGGCTCGCCCTGCTCGACGGTGTCCTTGTCCTGCTCCGACATGCCCTGGCTTCACTCCTGTGTTGGTGCGGCAGCGCGCGCCTCGCTCGCCGGTGCTGACGGCCACACGGTCGCACTCGAGGCGCGGACGTCCTGCGGAGTTTAGCCCGAATCAACCGATCGCCGCTTGCATATTGCTCGGTCCGCCGCGGGGGCCGTCGTCTACGCGTCGCGGATGGCTCGTACAGCCACTCCAGCCAGGCCGGCGCTGATCGTCAGGACGCCGCACGCGGCCAGCACGACGTGCATCCCGACGATCTCGGCAAGCAGGCCGCTCGTGACCATCGACACGGCGAGCATTGCGTTGACCAGTGCCAGCCGTATCGCAATAACTCGACCGCACAGCACCTCCGGCGTCCGCTGCTGGAACAGGGTCTGGCTGGGGACCACGAATGTCACGTTGGCGAGGCCGATTACCGCTCCCAGCGCGAGCGCCACCCACAACTCGCCCGTGACCGCGAATGCGAAGAGCGCCAGGCCAAGTGCCGTGAATCCGGCCACGATCGCGGGCCCCTTGGGGATTCGATCCGCCACGGCGCCGATGGCCACCCCGCCGCCTAGCAGCCCCAGGCCAGTCGCCATCTCGAAGAAGCCATACGCCGTGGGTGCGTCGAACCGGCCGAGTGGCAAGGCTGCGATCAGCAACGGGGATAGCGCCGTCAGTGCCCCGAGCCCGTACTCGGCCACCGACGCCTGGACCGTGGTGGCAAAAAGGACCGTCTCCTGGCGCAGGAATCGCCAGCCGGTAACCATGTCCGCCCGAATCGACGCGCGCATCGTCTCTGCCCCAGCGGCCCCGCTCCCCGCCAGTGAGATTCGCGGGATCGCGGCCGCCGCCACCAGCGTGGCCGATGCCAGGTAGCTCGCTCCGTCTATCCAGAAGGCTAGTGGCAAGGCCGCTCCCAGGAACGCTACGAAAAGCCCGCCGAGTCCATAGCCAGCCAGATCGGTGACCGTGTCCGCAATCCACATGGCCGAGTTCGCGGTCAGGAGGTCCTCCTCCGGGACCACCTGCGGCAACGCCGCGGCGCGCGCCGGGCGGAAGAACGACGACGCTGCAGCGATCAGGAAGACCAGCCCGAACACCAGGCCGATGTGCAGGCCCACAACGATCGGAATGGCGAACACGAGTCCGGCTCGGACAAGGTCCGAACCTACCATCACCTTCTTGCGATCCCAGCGATCCGCCAGTACGCCGGCAACCGGACCCACGAGCACGGTTGGGATGGTCATGGCGGCAAACGCCAAGCCCAACGCCAGCGGCGAGGCGTTCGTCGCCCGAGCCACGAGGAAGACGAGCGCGATCTGGTGAACTCGATCCCCGAGCGAACTCACGACCTGGCTCAGCCAGAGCGCCGAAAAGGCGCCGTTGGTCGCGAGCCGAACATAGGGATGGCGCAGCGCCCCCTCCCGACCGGTGGCGACCCCGGTCGGAGCGGCCGTAGGCGAGGACGATCGTCCGATCGAGACCGCCGCCCCAACCGCCACCGACGGCCCCCGAACGAGCGCCGCGAAGATGAAGAAAGCGAGCCCCGTTCCCAGCATCAGATCGCCCACCGAGGCGACCGATTGGACGAGCGGGATCGGGATGGGGATCACGTCCGCGAGCGGTCCGCCGTGGGCGAAGAACCCGGCGTCTACCGGTCCGGTCAGCAGGACGTGGAAGTTCGAATGGACCGCCGTGGAGTCGAACCCGGCAGCGCGGAGGCTGGGCTGCCAGACCGGCATCCAACCGCCGTTGACGACGATGGCGATGCCGTTGGCGACGGTGCCCAGGGCGGCCGCGGTCATGCCCGGCAGAGTGCGGTTGGCGAGGAGCATCGCCGCGAGATAGATGTAGGCGACCAGAACCAGCCACATCCGCACGGCATCGGGCACGTGGCCGGCGGTAAGCGACGCGTCGAGGACCAACCGTGCCGTGGCAGCCGCCACCAGCATTGGCAGCCAACGCAGTCGAACGTCGAGCAGGTTGCCCACGCCCCCGCCGACTGCAAGCCCCAGGGCCAAACCCAGAATGACCCCTATGCCCGGGAGCATCGACGGCTACGCCGGTTCAGCGGTCGGGGCCGTCCCCGTGGCCGAAATCGATCCCGCCGCCTGGCCGATCGTCGGCAGGTCACGGGTCTCGTCGCTGCCCGGATCCGCCAGCCCGCGCGCCCACTTCGTCTTGACGAACGCGTCCACGACGTCCGGATCGAATTGAATGCCCCCGAACTTGCGCAGCTCGGCCAGCGCCTGCTCGGGCCGGAGCGGGGTCATCCGATATGGTCTGGCAGCCGTCATCGCCTCGAAGGCGTCGGCGACGTGCAGGATTCGGGCCAGCTTGGGTATCTCGTCGCCCACCAGCCGATCTGGGTAGCCCGATCCGTTGAACCATTCGTGGTGGTGGCGGATGATCGGCAGCTCCGCCGCCAGCCGCGTTACCGGGGCGATGATCTCCGCCCCAAGGACCGGGTGCGAGTTCATGGTGGCGCGCTCATCGCGTGTGAGCCGCTCCTGCTTGAGCAACACCGAATCCGGAACGCCAATCTTGCCGATGTCGTGCAGCAGGCCGCCCCACTCCAGGGCCTCGAGCTCGGCGTCGCTCACCTTCATCGCCCGCCCGATGTCCATGGCGATCTCCTGGACCCGGTGGCTGTGGCCGCTGGTGAACTTGTCGCGCTTGTCCACCGCCTCCGCAAGGCTGCGGACCGTCTGGGTGAACATCTCGCGTACTTCCACGAACCTGGTGTACGCAAGCCGGGTGGTGTAGATCGGCACGGCAAATAGCAGTACCGCCCACCACCCCGCCACGACGTACATCTGGGCCATCAGCCACGCCACGGGAGCCAGAGCAAGCATGTTGAGGTACGCACCCGCGGTCGAGCGCAGTAGCTTTAGGGCGGGCTCGCCGTCGCGCAATGAAAGGCACGCTGCTGTGACAAGGATGTTCAGCGAGAAGTAGATCGCCGCGGCTCCGACGGTGGCTACGAAATCCGCCACGTCGGAGGAGCCTCGCGGAACGGCTTGGAGCACAAACGCGGTGAGGGTGGCGGGTGCCATGATCCCGCAATGGTTGGCCACCACTCCATACCAAGGCACCTGGCGCCGCAGCTCGCGTGCCTGAGTCGTGCCGAGCAGACCTACTAACGCAGCCGCCACTGGGCCGCCGAGGCTGAGAGCCGCTATCAGCGGGGCAAACGCGACGTCGACGACGCTGCCGCTGGGCATTCGAACGGCAAGCGAGGACCCGATGACGGTGAGGCCAACCCAGAAAGCGAGCCCCAACGGGATCCCATTCGGGAGGCCATTGATCGATATGGCCACGCGAGGCGGTAGGGACAGAAAGAGTGCGGCGACTAGCAGCAATGCGCTGGATAGCGCCAACAACGCAATCAGAAACCCCAACCGACGGTCCATCGTCACTCCTCGCTCAGGCGTGACGATCTAAACCTACCCGGGACCGAACGGCTATCGGACGGAGGTACCTAGAACGGCCTGTAGCTGGCGCCGCCAGCGGCGGCGGCCAGGAGACCAGAACCCAAGGTTAGAAAGATAGCCTGCAGGCGACGAATCATCTCGCTACCACGGTCGGCTGTTCTGTTCGGGGGACACGGGAGTCCGCTCCTGACAAGACGTCGACGCGGGGCGGGTGGCACTCGTCGCTTTGCCCGTACCCAAGTGCCCGAGTTCGGCAGGGGCTTCGAAGCGTCCTTGCGTCCTCCGTCCGGCAGCCAAACGTGACGGCAACCCCGGACACTCCGAACGTTAGGAAGCCAAAAGTACCTGGGTCAATACGTTACGTGGCCTAGGCACCATGCCACCGCAGCCCTCAGATCGTCTCCAAAGCGGGCGGCTCTACACCCAACTGCTCTCGCATGACGGCAGCATAGTGGGCGTATTGTTCTTCGGCCGCAGCGTGAGCGCCCATGCGCCGATACAGTCGGAGCAGGCAAAGTTCGATCTGTTCCGCGTCGGGGTCGGCCTGCAGCGCCATCTGGGCGATAGCAAGGGCCCTATCGAAGGCCCCTATCTTTGTATCGTCGACGATGGAGCGTTCGACCCGGTCGAGCACTCCCGCGTGCAGATTCTCGCGGAATGAAGACGCCCAATCGTCGTACATGAAGTCGACCGCGAAGCGGCCCGTGTAGAGTTCGGCAAGCCGGGTGACGAGTTCAGGCGACGGATTCCGGCGGATTGTCGCGATCAGCGCCAGGCATTTGGCGCTGCGGCTCTGGACCAACTCGGGATCGAGCCAGATGAGGTCCGCGCGGCTGTTGAGATAGCCCGAGGTTGCGTCTTCCTCAGCTTTCGGCTCGAAGACCTGTCGCAGGAAATAGGAGGTCTGGTTGAGCGAGTTGGCGCCCGCCTCCGGTTCCATGTGCGGCCACAGGGCCTCGATTACCTGCTCTCTTGATGCCGTGAATTGCGGCCGCGTCAGGAGGTAGATGAGAAGCGAGAGCACCTTCTTGCGTACGTCCGTCCCGGAAACAACTCGATCTCCAATCCGTATGGTCACCCGCCCGAGGTCATCTACGAAGGCTGGTGGAGCGAGACGCTTCATGAGAGTCCGGCCGGCGTCTTGGATCTTGAGTCCCTTGTTGTGGGCGAGCTTGCGCAGTGGGACAACGTCATCCTGGTCGCCGACCATCTCGAGAAGATCTATCGCACGCTTGATATCCAACGGCCGAGCGGTCTCACTGGCCAGCAGTTGTCTCAGGGCCCATCGCCATCGGACGGGCCGCCTCGTCGTCTCCTCCTTCACTATCTCGAGGGCTGCTTGATTGAGATCCGCGAGACGGCGAACGACCAGCTCCGCCTGAATTGCCAGGTAGCCCGCATCGGCCGGTTTGAGGGCGCGCACGTACCCAGACAATTCATGGCTCGGCGATATGAGTGCTTGAGTAAGGCGGATGGTCTTGCACCAGAACCATGCCTGCTGCCCCTCGGCGAATCGGAGCGCGTTTGCGAGCTCATCCACTAGGGAGGAGTTCTGCGGTTGCATGGATGCGCGGACATGGATTCGGAGCGATTGGACCGCGCTCGAGAATCCGGGTGAGACCGGGCAAAGTCCAATGGGGTTCAGGTGATCGATTGCTCTACCAGGGAAGCCGGCCGAGTTGTCAAGACGCGAATTGACTTGAGTGCAGTACGGCCGCTCTGGTTGTGCGAGAGGTCGGGCCGCCAGCTCGTGCATGATCAGAAAGCCTTGAGCCGGATCCCCATACATAGCTTGCAGTTCCGCAGCCTCGGCGATGGTTTCGGGCTCGACCCATTTCGTAGCGTCGCCCAAAGCTTCATCTACGCACGCAAGAGCCTCCGCCCACCGCCCCAAATGAGCAAGCCCTTTCGCCGTATTCAGGAGGGACGCGGCGAGGTCGCCGCTGTTGCTTCCGACGCGGAGCAGGGCAGTGGCTGCCACGCCCGATTGCACTGCAGCTTCGTGGTTGCCGCGCGCGAACTCCGCAATCGACAGGTTGAGAAGGCTGATTCCCTCATGACGGGTGTGGCCTCGCTGCCTGTTGAGGCGCGCGGTTTCTTGCAGGTTCCCGCACAGAGCGTCAAGACTTCCCGAATCGGACGCATCACAAAGAAGTTCAGCCGACCGCGCAATAGATTCCAGCTCTTCGTCACCTGATCGGGAGAGTTGTTCGGCGGCCGACACCCTCATCTCGCGATTGTCCCGTTGGATCCCGACGTGGAGTCTGGTTAGCGCCCGTGCAGGTGCGAAGGCAGGGTTGGCCTCAAGGAATTGGGAGTCCACGTGGCTCGAACGGTCGGCAAGGGCCGCCGCTTCGTCATAGCGCCCTTGAGCGGTGAGTTGACGTGTCAGGAGGATGTCATACCAGGCGTTCGGGTTCGGGTCCGGGAAACGCCTCATGAAGGCGTCAGCGGCGGCAAAGTCGCCCGCACCGATGATCGTTGGGACGGCTCCGCAGATCACGCGACGGACTTGGTCGGCATCGACGGCGGCAGCCCAATGGCGGGCGGCGAGGCGCCACGACTGCGCTTCAAAGGCAGACGCCAGGCGGCGGTGTAGATCGACGACCCCGGGGCGGCCCATTTCTGCCTCGAGATGGGCGAGGAGGAAATCACATACGAGGGGATGAAGCCGCCACGAAGTCACGATTCCAACGCCCTTGGAGAGCAGACCAAGTCGTTCGGCATCGCGGAGCAGTTGGCTGGCCCGGGCGGGCGACGTTTCGGCTGCCACCGCGGCCATGTCCACACCGATCTCTTCGAGCACCGCCACGCGCATCAGGAAAGCTCGGATCTTGGAATCGAGCTCGCCCAATACCTCCTCCGCGAGGTAGTCGTAAACGTCGCCCTCGGCGCCCGAAAGGGACTGGATGAAGGCGCGGGCCTGCACCGGCGATCGACGATCGAGAGCCGTCTTGACAAGCCGAAGAGAGGCGATCCAACCCTCGGTCCTGGCTTGCAGTTCGCGCAGTACGTCCGGCTCGAGGGGGCGGCGGTAGGTTTCTCGGAACAGCCGGTCAGTCTCAGCTTCCTCGAACCGAAGCTCCTCTCGCCCAAGCTCGGCCAGCTGGCCGCGGACTCTCAGGGCCGCTGCCGACAAACCGAGAGGTCGCCGGCTCGCCAGGATCAGACGCAAGCCGGCGGGTGCACGGGCAATCAAGCGCTCGACCACAGCCCCGATTGCCGGTCGCCCCTCGACCACATGGAAGTCATCCAGGACAAGAGCGGAGGGCACCTCCCCCAAGCAATCGACTTCCGCCAGGAGCGCCCGCAAGACCGCCTCCTCCGAAGGCGGTTCCAACGACGATTCCTCGAGGAGGGCCGCAGATCGCGCGAGCAGTTGCGGATCCACCGCCTGGCAAGCGGCCACGAGATACCGCATGAACACCAGGCCGTCTGTATCGTCGTCGTCCAGCTGGTACCAGAAGGTCCGAATCCGCGATCGACGGAGATAGTCGGCTACCAGGGTCGTCTTGCCGAAGCCGGCCCCCGCGGCGACGAAGATCACGCGGCAATCGGCTCGCGCGTGCAGCCAGTCGAGGAGACGGTCGCGTCGAAGGGTCTCGTTTGGCAAGAAGGGGCGCTGGACCTTGCCCGGGCGCAAGGGGAAGCCACGCGCTATGCGCGGCATCTGCTCGACCGATCGGTCGCCGACCTCGGGTTCGACGGACACCCAGGGCTCCTCCATCCCCAGCCGGCCCCCGACCGGCGGCGGGTAGGATAGGTAGCCGAACTCGTGTGTGTCAATCGGATCGAGGGCGGAGACCTGCATTGGCGCATGATGTCCGCGCTCGATCATCTGGCGCTTAGCTGCGCATGCTCCGGCTTCAGTTGGGCTTCAACGAGCGACCCGGCGGCCAGGCCCCTCTCGTCACCGGTGCCAAAGGCCGACGCCAGTAACGCCTGCGATCCGCACGGATGTTTCCTTGATCGCCGCGCACCTAACCCCTAGGCGGCCTATTCCTCGTATTCGAAGCCGAGCTTCATCTGGACCCGGTACTCGACGATTTCCCCGTTCTCGACGCGGGCGGTCGACTGGATCACCTCGACCGTCCGGATGTTGCGTACCGTCTTGGATGCCAGGGCTACGGCCTGGCGAGCGGCGTCGCTCCATGAATGCGGGCTGGTGCCCACCATCTCTCGCACGATGATCGCGCCCATCGGGTCTCCTCCGTTGGCGGGCGGGGCCGCCCTGACAGCTCAAGTGTAGAGCCGGCGTCGGACAGCGGCCGCCCTTCAGACGGCCTCGGCGTAGCGCTCTGCGGCGTAGCTCATGAAGCGGGTCTGGCTCTTGCGGAACCACAGCTTCACCTCGCCGGTGGGGCCGTTGCGGTGCTTGGCAAGGCGCAGATTGACGACCTCGCCGTCCGTGTCGCCGTCTTCGCCGGGCTTGTCCTTCTCGCGCCACAGGAAGAGGACGAGGTCCGCGTCCTGTTCGATGGCGCCGGACTCGCGCAGATCGGAGAGGCGCGGCTCGCGCGACTCGCGCATCTCCGGCTGGCGCGAAAGCTGGGACAGGGCGATGACCGGCACCTTCAGTTCGCGGGCCAGGGACTTGAGGCCGCGGCTGATCTCCGACACTTCCTGGACGCGGTTGGCGTCGCGATTGCTCGAGCTGCCCTGCATGAGCTGCAGGTAGTCCACGATCAGGAGGTCAAGGCCGTGCTCGGCCTGGAGTCTGCGGGCCTTGGTCCGAAGCTCCATCGTGCTGATCGAGGGCGTGTCGTCGATGAACATGGGCGCGTCCGAAAGAGCCTGCATCGCCGGGGCGATCCGGGCGAAGTCCAACTCCTCCAGGAAGCCCGAGCGCATCCGCTGCGAATCGATGGAGGCGACGCTGGAGAGCAGGCGCTGGACGAGCTGGTCCTTGCTCATTTCCAGGCTGAAGACGCCCACCGTCTTGCCCTCGCGGACCGACGCATGCTCGGCGATGTTGAGCGCCAGGCTCGTCTTGCCGACGCTGGGACGGGCCGCCACCACGATCAGGTCGCTGGCCTGGAAGCCGGTGGTCAGCTGGTCAAGATCCGAGAAGCCGGAGGGGATGCCGACGATCTCGCCGCGGTGGACGTGCAGGTAATCCAGTCGATCGTAGGCGTCGTGGAGGAGCGTGCGCAGGGGGCTGAAGCTCTCGCCGGAGCGGCGCTGGCTGACTGCGAACAGCTCGGCCTCCGACCGATCGATCGACTCCTGGATGTCCGCGCCGTCCTCGTAGCCGATGGCGGCGATCTTTCCGGCGGCCCCGATCAGTCGCCGCAGCAGCGCCTTGCGCTCAACGATCCGGCCGTACTGGCCGACGTGGACCGCCGTGGGAGTGTCGTTGCCCAGGGTGGAGAGGTAGCTCGCGCCGCCCACCGCGTCCAGCTCGCCCGCGCGCTCGAGGCCTTCCGCAACCGTGACCACGTCGATCGGCTCGCGGTGCTCGAACAGATCCAGCATCGCGGCGTAGATGCGGCCGTGGGCCTGGCGGTAGAAGTCCTCCGGACGGAGGAAATCCGCGACCTCGATGATCGCGTCGCGGTCGATGAGGATGGACCCGAGCACCGCTTGCTCGGAGTCCAGGTTCTGGGGCGGCAGTCGGTCAATCACGGGTTGCGGGCCCCCCTGAGGCGTGGCTTGGGACGATAGAGGCGACGGTGCCGGTGACGACCCAATGGTGGCTCTGCCGGGCCCGAGACGCTCAACCAACCGAGGGGGACGCCTCGGGTTCTATCCCCGAACTCGCCGCCGCTGTGGGCTGACTGTGGAAATCCGTTGTGGACGGCCAGCGCCAGCGCCCCATCCAATCCCGCCGATCCGGCGGCGCAGGCATGCACCGGCTGACGGCGGGACGTTCAGTCCAGGCGGCGGATGACGCCGATCAGCTTGCCCTGGATCCGGATGTCCGCGTAGAACATGGGGGCATAGGCTGCGTTGGCGGGCTGCAGGCGGATGCGACCCTGTTCCTTGAAGAACTGTTTGAGGGTCACGGAGTTCTCTTCAACCTGGGCCACGACGATGTCGCCGTCACGGGCGGTTTGCTGCGGGCGGATAAGGACGAAGTCGCCGTCTTGGATGTGGGCGTCGATCATCGAATCGCCTCGGACGCGCAGGACGTAGGCATCCCCCGAGGGAGCGAGAAGATCCGGCACGGCCATGGTCTCCGACGCGTCCTGGTAGGCCTCGATGGGGCCACCGGCGGCAATCTCGCCCACGATCGGCAGGACATGGGCCTCCGTGGCAGTGGCCTGAGGCACCAGCTCGCCGGAGAGACCCAGGCGCATGGCAGCGATAGGCGTCAGGCGCAGGGCGCGAGATTGAGCGGCGCCTCTCTCGAGGTAGCCCTCACGCTCGAGCATCTGCAGATGATGATGGACCGCCGAGGTGGAGGCGAGGTCCACCGCAACGGCGATCTCGCGTACTGAAGGCGGGTAGCCGCGGGTTCGTAGCGTCGCGGCGATGAAGTCCAGGATCCTGCGTTTCCGTTCCGCGTCGTGCTTGGTCACCGGCGCCTCCTTCCCACGGGGAGGGTACAGAACGTCCGTTCGATTGTCAAGGAGGTCAGGGCGGGCGAGCCGTTCTCGTGGGGTCAGTCGAACCCCGTTGAAGCCCGCTGCGGCGCTGGGGCGTCCGCCTGAAAGTGGGACGACGCCTCGCCCGCCATGTGGACGCGGGCTGCGCGACAGCGCGAGATAATCGCGCCGCGGCCAAACGAACTCCGCGGTCGCCGTATCTGGGAGTCGGCTGGATGCTGCACCCGCGAGGGACGCGAATCCTCAGTCGGGACCTGTGGCTCAGCGCGGGCGCGATCCTCGGATACCTCGCCGTGGCCAAGCTGCTCGTTCACGTGCTGACGAGCACCGGGTACGGCTACTTCGTGGACGAGCTGTACTACCTTGCGATGGTGAAGCACCTGGACTTCGGGTACGTGGATGTGCCTCCCGCCGTCCCGGCCCTGATGGCGATCTCTAACTCAATCCTGGGCACGTCGCTCTCCTCACTGCACCTGTTCCCGGCGCTCGCCGGCGCAGCGACCGTGGCGATCGCTGGCCTGATCGCACGAGAAATGGGGGGCGGTCGCTTCGCCCAGGTACTTGCCGCGCTGTTCGTTCTCGTCGCGCCGGTATGGCTCGTTCTCGACTCATGGTTCGCCTACGACGCTTTCGACCAGCTCGCGACCGCAATGTTGTTCTACGTCTGGGTTCTGCTGATGAAGGAAGAGACGCCACGGCGCTGGGTCGCCCTGGGTCTGGTGGCCGGTCTGGGATTCCTGACGAAGCTGTCCACGGCCTTCACCTGCCCCGCCCTGGGTCTGGCACTCCTCCTCACGTGGCGCCGCCGCAGTCTTGCAACCAGATGGCCCTGGATTGCGGTAGCCATAGCGGCCCTAGTGGCCTCGCCGTTTGTGGCCTGGCAGGCGATCCACGGGTGGCCGATCCTGACGTACTTGCCCAACTACGCTCAGTACCGGACGCATCAGGACCCCACGGCTTTCGTCACCGACCTGCTTACGTTCGTAAATCCGCTGGCTGCGCCCGTGCTCCTGATTGGCCTGGCCGGACTCTTGGTCCGGCGCGATCTGGAGAATTTCCGAACGATCGGCCTGGCATTCGTGATCCTGCTGGCGGGATTCACGGCCATTCTTCACACCGAAGCGCGGATGCTCGCCTCGGCTTGCCTGCCCCTCCTCGCCGCGGGCGCGGTTGTCGTCGAGCGGATGTTGCAGGGCGGCCGGCGGCGCTGGATCAAGCCCGCCTACGTGATGCTCCTCGCAGCCAGCGGAATGTGGTTCGCGCCGCTGGTCCTGCCCATGGCGGGCGAACCGGCCATAGTGGCAGCGAGTCAGCCGCAGGCGAAGACACCGTTGCCCGACTACTTTGCGATGAGGGAGGGCTGGCCGGAGATGGTCCAAGAGGTGGCAGCGGTCTATGGCTCACTGCCCGAAGCGGATCGCAAGCAAGCGGTCATCCTCGCCGGCACCTACGCCGAGGCGGGCGCTATCGACTTCTTCGGTGGACAGTACGGGTTGCCGGCGGCGATCAGCAACGACCTCGGTTTCCAGGTCTGGGGACCCGGTCCACTTCGAGGCGATGTCGTGATCGCGTTCGGGGTCAGGTTCACCGATAGCGACGCGGCTGCCGCCGGGACCGTGCCTCTGCAGAAGCTCTGGGACGAAGTGGTGCCTGTGGACACGATCCGCGGCCCAAATAGCTCCCCGTGGGAACAGAACGTACCCGTCTTCATCTGCCGTCATCCGCGAGTGAGCTTGCAGGAGATGTGGGCGACGCTGGAGTTCTACTACTGACGCGATGGCGCGGCACAAGCTGTGGCGCACCCCTGCACGGCCACGCCCGCCGACCCAGGAGGCGACCATGACCGACGCGGACAAGCCCCGAGCTAACGGCATCGAGCCCGGGCCGTCCACACCGGTACTGGTAGTCCCTCAGCCGAGGCGGCGGCCGTCCACCCAGCCGGACCAGCCGTTCGAAGCGCTGACGTGCGCCCAGTCTCCCAGGCGTTCGACGAGCGCAAGCGGAAGCCCGGCGGCGAGCTGGACGCTCTTGGACTCCGGATCCGGGCTGGCCCAGGCGGTCAGGCCTCCCGACGGAACCGCGTGCGAGGGCGTCCACATTGGAGCTGGAGGGGCAGGCGCGACCGGCTCCGCAGTCTGCGTGGGAACCGGCGCGTCGCTCGGCGCTGAGGCCGGCTCGGCAGGCGCGGCCGTGTCAGCGGCCGGAGCGTTCAAGTGCAGGGCCGCAACCAGCTCGTCGCGGGAGTACGGCGTCGCCATCTCGAACGGCACGCCGGGCGTCACAGAGGCCGCGGTCGCACGGGTGGCACCGCGGAGTGCGCCTTCGATCAGCCTCGTGAAGTAGCTGGGCCCGAGCAAGCTCACAACCACCTCGCCGCTGCCGCCGAGCGGAATCGCGCTCAGGTCGGCCAGCCAGAACCCGCCTGAGGTCCGCCATCCGCCGATCGTGGTCAGCTCGATCTCGTTCTCCGCCCGCAATCGCTCGACCGCCAGGCCGACGTGCACGATGCCCGTCAGCACTGCCTTGCACAGCTGGTCGAGTCCCTCACTCAGAATGTAGACGTCGCCCAGCGGATCGCCCGGCTCGCCTGCGAGCTTCGTCAGTAGCCCGGCGCCGTCCATGGCATCCACGACGCCGGCCACCCGCGCCTCGAAGCCCGCGGGCACGAGGTCCGGCCGCAGCAGGGCGAACAGCGACACCGACCAGCCCGGGTCGGGAAGAGCGAGCCCCGCCTTCCAGGACTCGGCGAGCCCGGCCGCCGACACGCCCGCCGGGTAGCCGCCCTGGCGCGAGAGACGGCGGCGGAGCAACAGGATTCGATAGGCGTCAAGAAGCGCGAGCGTCGCCCAGAATTG
Source organism: Chloroflexota bacterium (assembly GCA_003158675.1). Classification (GTDB taxonomy): domain Bacteria; phylum Chloroflexota; class Limnocylindria; order Limnocylindrales; family CSP1-4; genus Fen-1039. The sequence continues at coordinate 37,548 of PMKN01000082.1, forward strand.
CTCCAGGCTGAACGACATCCTGAGTGGCTCAGCCTCGGCGACTCCGTCAAGCGCCGCCAGGTCGAGGCAGCTCAGCAGCACCTCGTCGCCCGAGAGTGGGCCGGCGAGACGCACCGCATCCGCGGCCACGGTCGCGCGGAAGCCCGGCCCCAGAGCGTCGGCATCGGGCCAGAGATACTGGCCGATGGCCGAGGTATCGCCGTCGCCGAACAGCATCGCGACGGTGAGACGGGGGTCGAGCAACGCCGGCGCGGCCCAGGTCCACTGTCCGGTCAGCGCAGAGAGCGCGCCGATAAGACCGACGCGATCCGATGGTGCGTCCGGCGGCGCGATGCGCACGAGCGGCGAGAGGGCGCCGCAGCGCAGGCCGGGCACTTCCCCGAGTGCCTTGAGCGCTTGCTTGGAGAAGGCGATCTCCTGCGCCCCGGCGGCGGCCGGCGTCATGTCGCTCATTTGGTTCACCTCTGGCGTCGCGTTTGTCACGGCCGTAATCGGGCCTGCAGGTCGGCGACCGATCCGATGCCGGCCTCCTTCAAGATCGCCATCTGCTTGGCGGGGTCTTTGGTCATGGCGGCTCTCATGATCGCGTCCGCCGGTCCGTCGAAGCCGGCGCCGTCCTTGATCGCCCGCGCGGCGAACTTGACGCCGCCGCTGACGTTGTTCTGCGCGACGGCCTGGTTCAGCCCTTCGAGCTGGTGCGCGACCGACTGGGCCTGCTCCGCTGCCGTCAGCTGGACAGGCGCGTCGAATCGCTGGTCCATGGGCAGCGCCTCGCTGCCCGCCGAGCCGCCGACATGGTCGCCGACGGTGATCGTACCGTCGCTGGCGACGTTGATCGGGTGGTAGCCCGACTTGCCGGTGGTGCGCTGCAGGCTGCGCTGGATCCACGCGTCCGAATTCGGCGCCGCACCGGC
>PMKN01000036.1 GCA_003158675.1 Chloroflexota bacterium
CAAGATCCTGCATCTGCCGGAGCTGCGAGTCTCGTGCACCGCCGTGCGCGTTCCTGTGTTCGTTAGCCACTCCGAAGCGGTTCACGTCGAGACGAGCCGCGCCATCACGCCAGCGGAGGCCCGCCGCGCCTTCGCAGCCGTGCCAGGCGTCGTGGTCATCGACGATCCGCAAGATCACGCCTATCCAATCGCCACTCAGGCCGCCGGCACAGACCAGGTGTACGTGGGCCGCGTTCGCACCGATCCGTCGGTGGAGCGCGGAATCGCATTCTGGGTCGTTAGCGACAACCTGCGCAAGGGTGCGGCCACGAACGCCATTGAGATTGCCGAGTCGTTGCTGGACCGAGGTTGGGTCAAGGCCCGCTCGCGTCGGACGGCCCCACGCGGGGCCAGGCAAGCGTCGTGACCGATGCCGAGCGCGAAGCGGCGCTCGCTGCCATAGCGGTTGAGGTTGCGGTATGCAAACGCTGCCGCCTACACGAAGGCCGGACCAGGGCGGTGCCGGGGGAGGGGAGTGCCGGCACGGAGGTTGTCTTCGTAGGTGAAGGCCCCGGATTCAACGAGGATAAGCAGGGCCGGCCGTTCGTGGGCCAGGCCGGGGCGCTGCTCGACGACCTGCTCAAGTCGGTGCTGTGGGCGCGTGACGAAGTCTTCATCACCAACGTCGTCAAATGCCGACCGCCCGGTAATCGCGACCCGGAGCCAGACGAAATCGCGGCCTGCGCGCCGTACCTGACCCGCCAGCTCGAAGTACTCGACCCGGCGCTCGTGGTCACCCTGGGCCGGTTCTCCATGGCTCGCTTCAATCCGGGGGCCCGGATCGGGCAGGTTCACGGGACATTCCGACTCGCCGATGCCGAGTCTGGGGTTCCACGAGCGCTCACTTTCGCGATGTACCACCCCGCCGCGGCTTTACACCAGGGATCGCTCAAGCAGACGCTGCTCGGCGACATGCAAGGGGTGCCCCAGGCCCTGACCGAAGCGCGTGCCCTGCGAGTCGCGAGTGCCGGCGCAGGCGCCGGCGAAGCCCGTGATGCGCGAAACGCCGAACCAACGTCGGCGCCTGGCTCGTCATATGCGGTGGCCGGACCAGACGCCGTGGCACTCCAAGCGCCCGAGATGGACCCGCCTTCAGCGTCTGTCTCGCATGAAACGCCTGCGCTTGCTGACGCCGAATTCGACCCTACGGCTCAGCTCGGGCTCTTCTAGGATGAACGCGACCGCCAGCTCACGTCATATGAGTCCAGATGCCTGATCAAGATACTCCGCTCCGCATCATCCCCCTCGGTGGCGTTGGGGAGATCGGCAAGAACATGTACGTGTTCGAGTACGGCGACGACATCGTTGTCGTCGACTGCGGGCTCATGTTCCCCGACGAGGAGATGTTTGGGATCGACCTGGTCATCCCCGACGTCTCTTACCTGCGTGAGAACCGTGAGAAGGTCAGGGCCTTCCTGATCACCCATGCCCACGAGGATCATGTCGGCGGGTTGCCGTATGTGCTGCCGTACTTCCCCGGCGTGCCCGTCTACGCCTCGACACTGGCGCGCGGTTTGCTCGGAATCAAGATCAAAGAGCACAAGCTTCACAACAATCCGCTCCTGCCGCTCGATCCGGGCGACCAGCTCCAGATCGGGCCGTTCCGCGTAGAACCGTTCAGGATCAGCCACTCGATCCCGGATTCGATGGGGATCGCCCTCCATACCCCCATCGGGACTGTGGTTACGACCGGCGACTTCAAGTTCGACCACACCCCGGTCGATGGGCGTCGATCTGACTTCGCCATGCTCTCGCGACTTGGCGAGGACGGGGTCGTCTGCCTGCTTTCGGACTCCACCCGCTCCGAGAGTCCCGGCTACACATTGTCGGAGCGCACGGTCGGCGAGACATTCCGCGAGATCATGGAGCCGCTCGACGGTCGGGTCATCGTCGCCACGTTCGCCAGCAACATTGCCCGCATCCAGCAGGTGATCGACGCCGCGGCGACCTTCGACCGACGCGTGGCCATAGTCGGGCGCTCGATGGAGCAGAACTTCCGGATCGCGACCGACCTTGGATACCTGACTCACGCTCCGGGCCAGATCGTTAGCAAAGACCAGATCGGATCCATCGCTTCGAGCGGGATCGTCATCGCCACCACCGGCTCCCAGGGCGAGCCCATGGCCGGCCTGGCGCGCATGGCCAACCGCGACCACCGGTACGTGGAGATCCAGCCTGGGGACACGGTCATCGTCAGCGCCAGCCCGATCCCAGGCAACGAGGAATACGTGGCGCGGACCATCGACAACCTGTTCAAGGCCGGCGCGAACGTCTACTACCACACCGTCAAACACGCTCACGTATCAGGGCACGCAAGTCAGGAAGAACTGAAGTTGATGCTGGGCCTGACCCGGCCCAAGTACTTCATCCCGATCCACGGCGAGTTCCGGATGCTCGTCCAGCACGGCCGCCTGGCTGTCGAGACGGGCGTCGCGCCCGAAAACGTCTTCATCATCGAGAACGGTCAGGCCATCGAATTCTTCGCGGACGGCAGCGCAAGACGTGCGGCACCGGTTACATCCGGGTATGTCCTCGTGGACGGGCTGTCCGTAGGAGGCGTGGGAGAGGTCGTCCTGCGGGACCGCCGCGCTCTGGCAAGCGACGGCATGTTCATCGTCGTCGTGACGGTGGACAAGCAGACCGGCAAAGTGGTCGCCCGGCCGGAGATCGTGACACGAGGCTTCGTGCACGGCAACGAAAGCGACCCGCTCATGCAAGGGGCGGTAGACCACATCCTGGCTGCGGTCGAGGGCGAGGGGGACCGCACAAGCGAAGTCGGGCTGCTCAAGAGCCAGATCAAGGACGAGGTGTCAAAGTACTTGTACGAGCAGACGCGGCGGCGGCCGCTCGTCTTCCCGGTCGTGGTGGAGGTCTGAATGGCCACCCGGAGCGGCTCCACTCCGAGTCGCAGCAACCGCCCCGCGGCCGTCCGCCGACGCAGCAGTCGCAGGCGACCGCGGATCGCGCCCGATGTGGTGCGGTCGGTGATCGGGCTGGCGCTCATGATCGTCGGCGTGGCTACGCTCATCGCTTTGCTTCTGCCCGGCGAGGGCAAGCTGACCGACTGGTGGCGCAATGCCATCGCCCCGTGGTTCGGCTCCGGTCGTCGCGTGCTGCCGTTTCTGATGCTGGCCGTGGGCTGGTGGATGGTCGAGCGGGCCAAAGGCGTTCGCGGCGATTGGCAGCTCGCGACGTTCGGAATCACCGTCAGCTTCTGTGCCAGCCTGGGCCTCGTCGAGCTGATCGTTCCGAAGAGCGGCGGGATCATTGGCAAGGCATTGATGGCGCACCTCCCGGGCCTCATCACCACGCCCGGCACGGCCCTTCTTCTGGCTTTGATCACGCTGGCGGGTCTCCTGCTGGCGCTCGACATGTCGCTGCCCGCGGTGATCGAGCCGGTCGCGGGGTTTCTGTCGGATGCGGCCACCAAGCTGTTCCGCCCGTCACCGGCGGCGGACGATCGCGCGACGCCAGCCAAGGTCGAGAAGGCGGAGAAGCTCGGTCGCGAGGCCATCTCGTTCGAGCAGCGCGGCAAGGCGGCCGACGAACGCGCTTCCTCGATCCCTGCGGCAATTCCTAATCCTGGGCCCACGTCGCTGACCTTCGCGCCGCAGGCCACTCCTGACGCCACGACGCGCAACGGCGGGCCACTCCGGGAGACGTCATCGGGCGCCTCAGAGCAGCGCACCGGAGGCTCGATTCGCGATGGATTGCCGCTTCGCGGGCGGCCCGGGCCCGGAGCTGACGGTGACGGATCCGAGACCGGCGGGCTGATGGATGGAGCCATCCCTCGCCCGGAATATCACCTCCCGCCACTCGCGCTCCTCGAGGACGTGGCGCCACGCCACAGCGACACGCCCATGGATCACCAGCGCAACGCCGCCATCATCGAGGCCAAGCTGGCCAGCTTCAACATCCCCGCCCGGGTCGCGGTCTGGAATGCAGGACCAGTGGTGACCCAGTACGAGGTAGAGCCGGCGCCCGAGATCAAAGTGTCGCGCATCGAAGCTCTTTCGGATGACCTCGCCATGGCTCTCGCGGCGCGCACGATCCGGATCGAGGCGCCCATCCCGGGCAAGAGCGTCGTGGGACTCGAAATCCCCAACAAGGACTTCAACATCGTCGCCTTGCGCAGGATCCTCGAGGAGGTGGACTTCAGGGCGGCGTCCAAGCTGACCTTCGCACTGGGCCGCGATGTGGCCGGCCATGCCCGGGCCGCCGATCTGGCCAAGATGCCGCATCTGCTAATCGCCGGCGCTACCGGATCGGGCAAGAGCGTCATGGTCAACGCCCTGATAACAAGTCTGCTGTGCAACTCGACGCCGGATGACGTCCGGCTCGTACTCATGGATCTCAAGAGAGTCGAGTTGTCCGCCTACAACGGCCTGCCGCACCTTATGGTGCCCGTGATCATCGAGCCGGAACGGGCCAAGGCAGCTCTGAAGTGGGCGGTCTCCGAGATGGAGAACCGCTACCGGCGGTTCGCTGGCGCCACGGCTCGGAACATCACTGGGTTCAACGAGACCCGCGCCGATCCGGCCGACCGACTGCCCTATCTGGTCATCATCATCGACGAGCTCGCGGATCTGATGATGCGGGAGGGTCGGAACGTCGAGGATCCGATCGTCCGATTGGCCCAGAAGGCGCGCGCCACCGGGATTCATCTCGTACTGGCGACCCAGCGGCCGTCTGTCAACGTCGTGACTGGGCTGATCAAAGCCAACTTCCCAAGCCGCATCGCCTTCGCCATGGCATCCCAGATCGACTCGCGGACGATCCTCGACATGCCTGGCGCCGAGGACCTCATCGGTCGCGGCGACATGTTGTTCCAGCCCGCCGACCTGCCGCGTCCCATCCGCCTCCAGGGCGTCTTCGTCTCTGACAAGGAGATCGGCAGCATCACCGATCACTGGCGGGCGGAGGCGCAGCCTCACTACGACATGGGGATCGTTGAGACTGGCGAGGAGACAGAGGGTGCCGCGGAACAGCCGGATGACGACGCCGACCGGCTGCTACTCGATGCCGTCGGCGTCATCCAGGAGTACGATCGAGCCTCCGCGTCGCTCCTACAGCGACGATTGAAGGTCGGGTACGCGCGAGCTGCCAGGATCATCGATCAACTCGAAGCCCGCGGGTACATCGGTCCATTCGACGGATCCAATGCGCGGCAGGTGCTGCGCCGAGACGGAGCCGCGCCCACACGTCCGTTCGCAGGGCACGGCGAGGACGAGGTATGACGCCGAGAGAAGAACCGCGCCGCATGCGGCGCCACTCGAGGGAGGGGGATGAGTCGAAGAGCGGAGAGGCGGAACAGGTGGCGATTTCGGCGCGCCTCAAGGCCGCCCGCGAGGCTCGCGGCATCGACCTGTTCCGGGTCGAGCGCGACACCAAGATCCGTGTCAAGTTCCTGAGCGCGCTCGAGGAAGGTCAAACCTCCGAGATGCCGGCGGAGGTATACACCCGCGGGTTCCTGCGCAACTACGCAAGCTACCTGGGCCTGGATCCAGACGAGGCCTGGGACGAGTGGCGACGCGACACCGCTGCGGCGGCGCGCGCCAAGGCTCCTGTTCTCGTGCAGTTGCCACCGGCCCGATCGGATGCGGCGCAGCCACCCACGTGGACGGCCGATTCCACGGTAGGCGACGCCACTGCCGCCGCCACTATGGAAGCGGATGAGTCCGCTTCGGTGGCCCCGGCGCCCAAGACGGTCGTACTGCGACTGCCGTCCTTCCGGCTGCCGCGACAACTCAGCGGCGAGCTGTTCCAGCGTCTTTCATTGAAGCCCCATGCACCCGATGTGCCTCCGGCCGAGCGTGCTCAGAGTCGCCCGCCAAAGACGGAGCGATCGATCCTGGAATCGCCGCCTCTTGCGCCACGGCACTTGAGCCGGCCAGCATGGCTGCCCATTGGGCCGAGGCAGGTGCCGGTCCCGGAATGGTTGCCATGGGGACACGCCGACCCGCCGACGGACTCGCCCATCGGTGGCCCGCAGCCCATCGCGATGCCAAGGCGCTCCCTCTTGCTCGGGCCCAGCCACGTGGTTCTGCTGTTTCTGGTCGCGGTGATCGTGGCCGTGGGGGTCTTCTTCGGACTTCAGGCGACGCGGGTCTTGCAGGACCCGACGCTCACCGTGACCTCGCCGAGCAAGGCCGTCACCGACCTGCCAACCGGCACGACGAGTCTCACGATCGCCGGAACGGCGACGGCCAATTCGCAGATCAGTATCAGCTGGGATGGGCGCGATCCGATCCTCACCGCGGCCGATGCAGCGGGCAAGTGGACCTACGACGCGACGGTGCATGACGGCATCAACCAGTTCGACATCGTCTCGAAGGATCTCCAGACGAGCCATCTGTCGGCCAAATCGACGCTGCTCGTCACCGTCAGCAGCCCAACCGCTTCGCCGGTGCCTGCGCTTCTGACGGTCGATTCGCCGACGAACGGCCAGGTGTTCCCTGACGGCAACATCAACATCGACGGGACCACGGTTGCGATCAGATCGGTCGTGATCACGGCCACGTATCTGGGTGCCGCGCCTCCTCCCGCCCCGAGCGGCAAGCCAACTCCAGTCCCGACGCAGACCCCCGCCGACACGCCCGTACCAACGCTCATGCCACTGCCTACGGCAACGCCGCTGCCGACGCCCAGCCCCACGTCCACCTCGCAGCCCGCGGCCGCGCCGAGCGGTTCGCCGGGACCAGAACCGATCACCGTGATACCGACGATCGACGGCAAGTTCAGCACGCCAATACAGCTGGCTTCCGGCCGCTGGAAGCTCTCGTTCGTGGGTACCAACAGCGACGGCGTAAGCACGGACCCGGTCGAGCTGACGGTGGTCGTCCAGGGCGGCTCCCTGGTGGTCCTGATCGACGTCAAGAATGGGTCGGCCGATCTGAAGCTGTGGAAAGACGGGAAGGTCATCACGACCTATCAGCAACCCTTCCAGCGCTTTCCGGCCGGCACGCGTATCAAGGTCGTCGCGGATCAGTCGGTGTGGATCCGAACCGGAGTGGCGAACAGGACCTACATCACCGTCAACGGTGCTTCTTACGGGCCACTAGGGTCGACCAACGGATCCGGGAGTTGGCGCATTACGGGCAGTGGCCCGCCGACGCCGTCTGACGACCGCTGACGTTGTATGACGGAGAACTCCCTCCAGGCCATCGCGGAACGCCTGCAGGATCTGTGTCTCCGTCGGCAAGTGACGGTAGCTACTGCCGAATCATGCACCGGTGGCCTGGTGGCGAGCGTCCTCACCGACGTCGATGGATCCAGCGGCTACTTCAGGGGCGCTCTGGTGGCCTACTCCAACGAGGCCAAGATGCGTCTGCTGGAGGTGCCGAGCGAGCTTCTGGAGGCCCACGGAGCCGTGAGTGCGCAAGTTGCACGGGCTATGGCGCTGGGAGCGCGATCGCGGCTCAACTCGGATCTCGCGGTGTCGATAACAGGAGTCGCAGGTCCCGGTGGCGGCACCGCCGCGAAACCGGTCGGGCTGACCTATGTCGCGGTGGCAGACAGCTCGGGCGTCGAAGTCCGACGTTTCAGCTGGAACGGCAATCGGGCTGCTAACAAGGACTCGAGCGCCCGGGCGGCAATTCAGCTGCTGATCGCGCACGTCGAAACCCTGGCCGAAGGAAACGCGGAGACTCAAGTCATTGGGGCGGAACCTGAGGCCCAGGCCGAAGGCGCCCCATCGTGACGAAGCCGAGGGGAGCGGTGTCGATTGGGCGCGGCCTGGAGGCGGCGCGCCCAGCGCGGCCGATCCGCGCCGCAGAACGGATCCACGTGGTCGGTGCGGCGGGCGCCGGCGCGAGTGCGGCTGTTCTGCTTGCTCACCACGCCGGCGCCGACGTGAGCGGCTGCGATCCGGGCGGACCCTCTCCATACACGCCCCCGATCGAGGCAATTGGCATCGCGCTTGCAGGCGGCCACGATCCGCGCCACGTGACCCAGCGGCCCGCCCCAGAGCGTCTGGCAGTCACGAAGGCCCTGACGGCGATCGACCCGAACAATGCGGAGCTGGAGGCGGCCCGCGCAGCCGGGATTCCCATCGAGCCGTGGCAGCAGGTCATCGCCGACGCTGCGTTCGGGCGGGTGCTGGTCGGCGTGGCAGGAACCCACGGCAAGAGCACGACCGCGGGCTGGCTGGTCCACGTGCTAGTCCAGGCCGGCTTCGACCCGGCGGCGTTCGTCGGGGCGCTGTTGCCTGGCGCCCTGACAGGCGGCCTGCCCTCGACTGCGCGGCTGGGCGCGGGCCGTCCGTTCGTCGTCGAGGCGGACGAGTATGCCGGCAATTTCGACCCATATGTGCCCGAGATCGCGGTTCTGACTTCGGCTGAGTGGGATCACCCGGACGTCTTCGCAGACGCAGCCGCTGTGATCTCAGCCTTCACCGCCTGGCTGCGTCGCGCCGCCGTTTCTGCGAGCCAACCCATTCTCGTCGCTAACGTCGCCGACGCCGGCGTCGAGGCAGTTGTCCATCGCCTGCGCGGCTGGGGCGGGCGAATCGTGGCTACTGGACTCGCCCAGGACGGTCCCGTTGGCGCGTCGAAGCGAATCCTGACGCTGGGCGGTTCTTCCGGGGAGTGGCTCGCCGCACGAATCGTGACGGCCGATGCGGACGGCACGGTCCTCGAGATGGAGGGGTCGTCGATCGCCGCGCCGCTGAGAACGAGGCTGCAGCTCGCAGGCCGGCACAACGCGGCCAACGCGCTCGGAGTGGCGGGAGCGGCGCTGGCGCTCGGTGTGTCGGCCGACGACGTTGCCACGGGTCTCTCGAGCTTCGGCGGCGTAGGCCGCCGTCTCGAGCGCAAAGGGGCGCCGCTAGGGATACCCGTGTACGACGACTACGGCCATCACCCGACGGCAATCCGCGAGACCCTGGCGGCGATTCGTCAGAAGGAACCCGGCCGGCGCGTCGTTGCCGTCTATGAACCACTCACGTATCACCGCACTGCGGCCATGCTCGAGGAATTCGCCGAGGTTCTGGCGCAAGCGGACGCAGTGGCCATCGCCCAGATCTGGTCCAGCCGTGATCCGGACACCACGATCACCTCTGCCGAGGCGCTGGCCCAGGCCGTTTCCAGGCGCAATCCGGGCATCGTCTCGGTGGCGCCAGGCTCGGTGGAAGAAACCGCCGCCTGGGTCGCAGAGAACGTTTCATCGGGCGACGCCGTGCTCGTGATGGGCGGCGGAAAGAGCTACCGCATTGCCGAGTTGCTCGTCCGGGCACTTTCGAGATAGCGTGCCCCGATAGAATCCGCCACCCCGCCAGGCCGGCTGGCGGCAGGGTCGGAGGACTGCCGTCCGCTGCGCGACGATTGCGCGGCGGCTCGCCGAACTCACCCGCGGTGCGCCACAATGCTGCGTGTCCGGATCGCAGCCGGCATGGCGCCGGCTGACGCAGACAGGGAGCCGACTCGGGTATCCAGGTCGGCGAGGCGCCGGATGGGGGCATCGAGCATTCCAGGGAGACCGGATGGCAGGCGAGTCATCGTTCGATGTAGTCAGCGACTTCGACGACATGGAGATGCGCAATGCGCTGGACCAGGTAAGACGCGAGGTTCAGCAGCGCTATGACTTCAAGGGTGTAACCGTCGAACTCACGCAGGCAAAGACGGAGCTCGTGCTTGTCACCGATGACGAGTTCAGAGCCAAGGCAATTCGGGAGCTGATCGAAAGCAAAGCCGTACGTCGGAGTCTGTCGTTGAAGATCTTCGATTGGGGCAAACTCGAGCCTGCCGGCGGCGACAAGGTGCGCCAGCACATCGGGCTCCGGCGCGGTCTCGACGAGGATCTTGCCAGGAAGCTGAGCAAGCTCGTCCGCGACGAGTTTCCGAAGGTGAAGGCCCAGGTTCAGGGCGACGCCCTGCGGGTCTTCGGCAAGAACAAGGACGATCTGCAGCGGGTTATCGCTCGGCTGCGGGAACTAGATGAACCGGTACCACTTCAATTCACGAACTACCGATGAGACCTGCCCGGTAGCCGGCGCGGCGATCTGGAGGAGAACGGCAATGTCGATGAGTGAAGGCCCCGACGCCACCGTCACGGTCGGCGAGGTCCTGGCCGAAGTTCTCGTGCGAGCGGGCGTGAAGATCGCCTTCACTGTCCCGGGCGAGAGCTTCCTCGGCCTGCTCGACGCTCTTGCGGCCAACAAGGTCAGGATCGTCACTGCCCGCCACGAAGGCGCCGCATCGTTCATGGCCGGCGCGGTCGCGCAATTGACCGGCCGGCCGACGCTCGTGCTCGCTGGCAGAGCACCCGGCGCATCGAATCTGACGATCGGCCTCAACGCTGCCCACTCCGACTCTGCGGCGGTGATCGCCATCGTAGGCCAGGTCAGGCGCGAGGTCCGGGGCCGTGAGGCCTTTCAGGAGATGGATCTGGTTCGAACCTTCGAGCCCATCGTGAAATGGGCTGGGGAGGCGCACGAACCGGCGGACGTACCCCAGCTTGCGGAGCGGGCGATCGCGATCGCGACGAAGGGAAGGCCCGGACCTGTGCTGCTCTCAGTGCCTGAAGACCTGCTCGACATGGCACTGTCGGCGGGGCATCAGCCGCGCCTGCCGATTCCGGGCGAGCATCCGGCCGAACCCGATCCGACGCTCGTTCGGAAGGTCATGCACCTTCTACTGGACGCGCAGCGGCCTCTCATCCTGGCCGGGGCCGGGGTGCTCCGGGCCCGCAGCACGGATGCCCTGGTTCGATTCGCCGGCACGGTCCAGATCCCGGTCGTGTCGTCGTGGCGGCGGGGCGACGTATTCCCCAACGAAGACCCGCTGTACCTTGGGATGACCGGCTTCGGCGCACCGACCTCTGTGAGGGCCAGGATCGAGGATGCGGACGCGCTGCTAGTGCTCGGCTGTCGCATGAGCGAGGTCACCACGTACGGCTACTCCGTGCCTGGCCCCGCGACCCGGGTTGCGTACGTCGATGTGGAACCTCACGCCGCAGCCGGCGGTCATACGGCGGAGATCGTCATAGCGGCAGACGCGGCAGCATTCCTGCGTGTCGCGCAGCGTTCGCTGGCCCATGTCGCACTGGACGCCGCCGGTTTCGATGCACGCCGTGCCCTGAACGAGGCCGACCGGGCAGCGTATGAAGTGGCCTCTAAGGTCGACGAGGAGCCTTGGGACGGACCTGGCGTGCATCCCGGTCGGGTTGTGGCGACGCTCGGGCGGATTCTTCCTCAGGAGGCGATCCTGGCCACCGATGCTGGGGACTTTGGCACATGGCTGGCGCGCGGGTTCCGCTTCCGGCGGCCCGGCACATTCCTGGGTCCCACTTCCGGCGCGATGGGCTACGGGCTGCCCGCCGCGATTGCAGCGGTCCTTGCCAGGCCCGGGCGGCTGGGCGTCGCCATCGCCGGCGACGGCGGTTTCGCGATGACTATGGCCGAGCTCGAGACTGCCGTGCGGGAGCGCGCTCACGTGATCGCGATCGTGTTCGACAATCGCCGCTACGGGACGATCTGGCGGCAGCAAGCTGAGCGCGGAGGCCCCGGCGGTCTGGCGACCCGCCTTGGGTCAGTGGATTTCGCCGCCATCGCCGAGGCGTGCGGCGCGCTCGGCCTGAGTGTCGCCACAGACGCGGAGTTCGAGCCCGCATTGCGCCAGGCTCTCGAGGCCGGCCGGCCCGCCGTACTCCACCTGGCCCTCGACCCACGCTGGACCACGCCGGGCGCGGTCCGGGTCGAAGTGGCAAGGGACGCCGAGATCGAGGTATCGGTCGAGATCGATTCCGCCGCCACAGTGGACCCGATCGCCGTCACCGAGACCACTACGTCCGACTCGAACGAGGAACACATTGGCGAGGTCGAAGCGACCGATGCCGCGGCGCCGGATGAGGAAGTCGCGAGCGTCGTCCTCGTCGAGGTTGGAACCGGCGGCGAGAGTGGCACCCAAGCCGAGTCGGCCGAAGTCGAGGTCGAAGCTTCGCCAGCAGATGGGCTGGCGAGGGAGGACTAGGACCCGCGCAGCATGAGCCCGGATCCGGCTGGCCGAGCGCGGTCCCAGGTCGGACAATCTGGCCGCGCGTTGCCCGGGAATCAATGGTCCGAATGACTAGCCTCGCCGGCGCGTGATTGCGCCGCCGGTGGCAGCGCAGTTCAGGATTACGCGTGTGTCCTGCGGCCCTCGAGGACCTGGGCTGTCCGCCGCTCGTGGAGCCCCATTTCCAGGCCCACCGGGTATACGTGCGGGTTCAGAAGTCGCCTGATTGCCGGATGCAGCGACGCCACCTGGTCTCGCGCTCGATCGCGCACATCGTCCAGGGTCGGCGCTGGGGCGACGCGGCGGCCACGCCGAAGTGCCGGCAGAACGAGCTCCTCGGGAATCCATGCCCGATCGATCGTCCGCATATGCAGGACGTCGGCCGGATCGACTATCTCGTCACGCGGGCCGACGGGCGGGATCGTCTCGTCGTAGATCATGTCGGCGCGGGCGCGACCGTCTCCATCGCGGAAGCGCCGCACGCCCAGGATTCCGGGCGTGGAAATCTTTGCCGTCTGTTCGGAGAGCTTGACGGGGAAGCGCCACGAACCGTCGGTCTCGAGGACCGCGGTGAGCTTGTATACGGCGCCGAGAGCCGGCTGGTCGAAGGCAGTGTCAAGCTTGGTTCCGACGCCCCAAATGTCGATCCTGGCGCCCTGCTCGCGAAGGGACTCGATGAGGTGTTCGTCCAGGTCGTTGGAGGCGACGATCTTCGTCTCGGGGAAACCCGCCTCGTCGAGCATTCGCCTGGCCTCGATCGAAAGGTAGGCCAGGTCGCCGGAATCGAGTCGGATTGCGTCGAGTGTCCGCCCTCGCGCCCGAAGCCGCTTGCCCGTCTCGATCGCCCTGGCTACGCCCGTCAGCGAATCGTAGGTGTCCACGAGCAAAGTGACGTTGTCCGGTTGTGCGTCGGCATAGGCATTGAAGGCCGACTGCTCTGAGTCGAAGACCTGGACCCACGAATGGGCGTGGGTGCCGCGGACGGGGATGCCGTACAGCCTGCCGGCCAGCACATTCGAGGTCGCGGACACGCCGCCGATATAGGCCGCCCGTGCCGCCGATAGGGCGCCGTCGGGTCCCTGGGCTCGCCGGAGCCCGAACTCCAGGATCGAGCCGCCTGTGGCTGCTTCGACGACGCGTGCGGCCTTCGTGGCAATCAGCGTCTGAAACCCTATCACCGTGAGCAGCACGCTCTCGACGAGTTGGGCCTGGAGAAGTGGCCCGCTGACCCGGACCAGCGGCTCATTGGCGAAGACGACGGTGCCTTCGGGAATGGCGTCGACGTCGCAGGTGAAGTGCAATTCAGCGAGACACTCCAGGAATTCCTGCGGGAAGAGTGGCTTGCCCGTGACTCCGCGCAGGCCGCGCAAGTGGTCTATCTCTTGGTGCTCGAACCTCAGGTTCTCGAGAATCTCCAGCGCGTCGTCGAGCCCCGCAGCCACGGCATACCCGCCTCCGAATGGCAGACTGCGAAAGCTCAGAACGAAGACCGCTCGACGATCGGCCAGTCCGGTGGTCAGGTAGCCCGACCCCATTGTCAGTTCGTACAGGTCGGTCAGCGTGGCAAAGCTGGACCGATAGAGCTCACGGATCGCGGACATCTGGCGCTCTCTCCCAGCTTCGACGTCTGCCTCAAAGGTACCCGGTTCGGCAAATACCCACTACGGTGCGCCGTCATGTTCTGCGCAACCGTCAGGGGCGAGTGATCCGGTTCTTCCGGTCGATTTTGGTTTGGATCGAGGGTTCGCCTGAGGCCGGCGCAGCATGTCGAGTGGGAATCGATCGGGCACTCGGCTCCGATCGGGCACTCCACTCCGCCTGGGCGGCCCGCGCAGCCTGCTCGGCCTGGGCCAACCCGAGCACCGGCGGCGTGGGCGAGAGGTCTTCCGAGATGGCCTCCAGCGTGCCTATGATCGTAGCCACCAGCAGCCCGACCGACGGCTCCGAAACGGCTATCGGCTCAGGGGAGCCGGGGCGGTTGCTCTCAAGCATCCGGACCTCGCCGGGGTATGTGGCATCGAGAGAGCCACCGTCAAGCAGCGCCATCGCCGCATCAACCGCCCGTCCTGCGACGAGCCTGAGGTCGGGGACAGGACCAGGAACGAGAGGTTCGGGTTTCGCGCCGGGCGAAAGCGGCAGGGGAGTTGGCAGGGCCACCAGCAACTCGGCTATGGCCGCCGCGGCCTCCTTGCCCATGCCCTTGCGCCGCCGCAGCACGCCGCCGCCCGATTCCGGCCAGTTGGTCTCGATCCGGGTCCGCAGGCCAACGAGTCTGATCTTGTAACCGTCCAGAGTGTCCAGGCCGCGTAGCTGGCCGATTCGGGCTGCTATGTCCCGTTTCTCCGAACCCTGGTCCATGGCTGGTCGCGCTCCTGGCAGTTGCGGCTGTCTGGATGCAGCATAACCGTGCTAGCCTGGGAAGCCATGCCGGTGGCCGTCTACCGGCGCCACACGGGCCCCCGCGCGTACAATCCCAAGTGCTCTGGCAACGCCAGCGTGTGCCTCGCCTGGCGACTGGATCTTGGGCCCACGCAAGGCAGCCCAGGGGTTGGGATGGACAGCAACCAGGACGCAAAGGCCGCTGGCTCGAAGGGGCAGCCGCCCGCCGATGACCATCGCGGCGACGAATACGTCGCTGCCCTAGCTGCGCGCGAGCGGGCCGAGTACGCGCTGCGGGCTTCTGAGTCGAGGTATCGCCAGGCGTTGCTGGCCACCCAAGCCGAGCTCGCGAAATCCGAAGCCCTGTACCGGGTGGCCGGTTCGCTGGTTGCGGCGGAAACGGTCGACTCGCTGCTGCAGAGCATCGTCGATGCGGTAGCCGACGCCCTCGGCCCCGACAGCGTGAGCCTGCACGCGATGGACATGGACCGCAAGGCGGTCACGGGCACCTACCGTGCGGGGCCCGCCGGAGCGATCCGAGACGAGGCTGGGTTCGCCGAGCTGATGGAGGGACTCGCCGGGTGGGTCCTCCGCGAGCGAGTAGTGGCGCTTTCGCCCGGCGGAGTCAGCGATCCGCGGGAGGGGCAGCGCGTCCACGGTCGGCATGGGCGGCCCGGCAACGGGCCGAGGATGGTGGCGCCGATCACCTATCGCGATCACGCGCTGGGAGTGATTGTCGTCACGAACAAGCCAGGCGGTCGGGAGTTCGAACAGCCCGATGTCGATCTGCTATCGGCCATGGCGAATCAGTCGGCCATTTCGATCGAAACCGCGATTCTGCGCGAGATGCTGGAAGCCGCGCGATCGGACCTGGAGGCCCAGGTTGCCCGACGCAACGTCGCGCTGGCCGAGAGCGCGGAGCGGTACCGGCGCATCACCGAGACGATTACGGACTACGTATTCCGTGTGGACCTGTCCGACGGCGAGGCGGTCAGCACCCGGCACGGCCCCGGATGCGTGAAGGTCACCGGCTTCAGTCCCGCTGATTTCGAGGCAGACTCAGGCCTCTGGCTCGACATGGTGCTTCTCGAGGACCGTGAGGCGATGCTGGCGCAGATGCGCGACGTTGAATCGAATCGGCAGATGCGTGCGGTCGAGTATCGAATCGTCCGGAAGGACGGCGCGGTTCGCTGGGTCCGGTCCACGCCTGTGCCCCAGCTCCGACCGGACGGATCGCTGATGGGTTACGACAGCCTTATCCAGGATGTGACTGAGCGGCGCGCCCTGCAGGAGCAACTGCTGGAGGCCCAGAAGCTCCAGAGCATCGGCCAGCTGGCCGGTGGGGTTGCGCACGATTTCAACAATCTCCTGACGGCGATCCTGGGCAATGCCGAGCTGGCGATGTTGGATCTTGAGAAGGACCATCCAGCGCGAGCGAGCATCGAGGAGATCATCACCGCTGCCGAAAGGGCGGCCAGATTGACTCGCCAGCTGCTCTCGTTCGCCCGCCGCCAGATGATCCAGGCGGTGCCACTGGATCTGAGCGACGTGGTCTCGCATTCGCTCGAAATGCTGCGGCGGCTGCTGGGCGAGGACATCGAGATCGCCGCCGTGTTCGACGACCACCTGGGACTCGTGGAGACTGATCCGAGCCAGATCCAGCAGGTGCTCGTGAACCTCAGCCTGAATGCCCGCGACGCCATGCCGGACGGGGGCCACCTGGTTATAGAGACCTCAAACGAGTACGTCAGCGACGATCCGGGCGGGAAGCGACATGGGGTTGCGCCCGGGCGATATGTTGCCCTATCGGTGACGGACACCGGCGTGGGGATGAGCCCCGATGTCCTGGCCCACGTGTTCGAGCCGTTCTTCACGACCAAGCCCCGGGGCGGTGGTACCGGGCTCGGTCTTGCGACCAGCCACGGCATCGTGAAGCAGAGCGGCGGTCATATCTGGATCCACAGCGAACTCGGCCAGGGAACGACGGTGAAGATTCTCCTTCCGGAATGCGGGCCACGGCCGAGTGGGACGGGCGAGGCCCAGCCGCGGCGGCACTCGCCTCGAGGCCATGAGACGATCCTGGTGGTGGAGGACGAACCGAGCGTCCGGCGTCTCGCCGTCCTGGGATTGCGATCGAATGGCTACCTCGTGCTTGAAGCTGCGAACGCATCCGAGGCGCTCCGGATCGCCGCCACCGAACACGGCATCGCCCTGGTTGTAAGCGACGTGATCATGCCCGGAATGGGTGGTCCGGAGCTGGCGGTGCGTCTGGAGACCGTCAGGCCGAACGCGAAGGTGGTGCTGATGTCGGGCCTCACCGACGCGCCAGGGGGCTTCCGTGACGCCGCAGGTCGGCCGATCCCGTTTCTAGCCAAGCCGTTCACACCGGAGCGGGTGGCCCACAAGGTACGGGAAGTGCTGGACGGCGCTTCGTGAGGCCGTTCGATCCCACCGACAAGCCGCATCCACAGGGGCTGACGCCGGATGGAGCGGAGACGAACCCAGCCGGCTTCTGCCACGGCCCCGGCTTGATCGTGGTCTACGGCAATCCGGCCTTCAAACGAGTCTTCGGCGACACCTCGGTCGGATTGCCGGCTAGAGAAGGCATGATGGGGCTGTCGCGAACCGCCTTCACGCTGATGGACGCGGTCTTTCGGCAGGCACGGCCGCTGGCTCGCTGGGTTCGGCTGTCGGGCGAGACCTGGCGGATGACCGTAGCGCCTCGGACTGATGCCGGAACCGGCGAGGTCTACGGCGTCGCGTTCAACTTGCGGCCGCGAGATCGCGAGCCGCAGGGCTGAGACGGCGCCCCTCGCGCCGGGGAGATGGCCCCGTCCGCTCGATCGAGCCGAAGTCGTCGAGCTTTCCGACCCGGCGTCACGCCCCGTGGGGCCCAGATGAAGGTCAGTTGGTCTCCCACGACGTATGCTCGTTCCGACATCAAGTGACATGGCGGAGTGGAGCGGAAACATGAAGCGCGCCAGGCGCATCGGTATCCTGACTGCAGGGGGAGACAGCCCGGGACTGAACGCCGCGATCCGAGGGATCGGCAAGGCGGCCATGGGCAATTACGGCATGCAGGTGGTCGGTTTCCGAGACGGCTTCCGTGGACTGGCCGAAGATCGGTCCGTGCGGCTCGACAGGCGCCTCTCCGGCATTCTCACCGTGGGTGGCACGATCCTGGGCACGAGCCGCGACAAGCCACACCGGATGCTCGTCGACGGCGAGGTCATGGACATGACCGGTGCGGTGGTGAGCACGTACGAGAGGCATCGCCTGGACGCTCTGGTCTGCCTCGGTGGCGGCGGAACCGCGAAGAACGCACTGCGACTCGTCCGCGCCGGGCTCAACGTCATCACCTTGCCCAAGACCATCGACAACGACGTCGTGATGACCGACGCGACCTTTGGCTTCGCGACTGCCCTGGACGTCGCGACGGACGCCATAGACCGTCTGCACAGCACCGCGCACAGCCACCATCGGATCATCGTCTGCGAGATCATGGGCCACCGAGCCGGCTGGCTGACTCTTGGAGCCGGGCTGGCAGGAGGCGCCGACGTCATCCTGATCCCGGAGATTCCGTACTCCGTCGAGTCGATAGCCGAAGCGATTCGCCGGCGTGTCCGCAGCGGCTCCAACTTCAGCATCGTCGCCGTGGCCGAGGGCGCCGGAGAACCCTCCCACGCCGAGGCTTTTCGGCAGGCGGAGGCTCGTAAGCGAGCCGCCTCAACGCCCGAGGAGATACAGGCGGCGGTCGCCGGACTGGCGGCCGTGGAGGCGGCGCATGAGGGCAACACGCTGCGCCTCGCGGCGCACCTCGAGGCGCTCACGGGACTGGAGTCGAGGGTCACGATCCTTGGTTACGTTCAGCGCGGTGGCACGCCGTCTCCAGCCGACCGGCTGCTGGCCACGCGCCTGGGCAGTTCGGGCGCGGACCTGATCGCTCAGGGCGTCTTCGGGGTCATGGTGGCGGCGAGAGGGGAGGGGACAGAGCCAGTGCCCCTGGATCAGGTCGCCGGCAAGCGCAAGCCCGTGCCACGCGACCATTCGTGGGTCCTGGCCGCGCAGCACGTGGGAACCTGCTTCGGCGACTAGGCATCTGAAGGCCGGCTCAGTCCACCATTTCGGCGAGCCGCTTGATGGCGTCGCCCTCGACCCGGCAAGTGAGCCATGACCGCATGACGCGGGCGCCGTGGGCTTCGTAGAACTCGATGGCAGGCGTGTTCCAGTCGAGCACCTGCCAAACGAAACGGGTCCACCCCTGTTCTGTGGCGAGGGTCGCGAGATGCTTGAGGAGGGCCTTTCCGATGCCGTTGCGGCGAAACGCCGGACGCACGAACAGATCCTCGAGGTAGATGCCCGGTTTGCCTTCCCACGTGCTGAAGTTCAGGAACCAGAGCGCGAATCCGGCAGCCTGCCCGTCCCATTCGGCAAGTGTCACCCTCACCAGCGGGTCCTTCGAGAATGCGTAGCGGCGGATGTCGTCCTCAGAGGCGATGGCCGCCTCCGGCTCCCGCTCGAAGGCCGCAAGCTCGCGGATGAAGTCCAGGATCAGGGAAGCGTCAGCCGGAACGGCAGGGCGAAGGGTGAGCATGGCTCAATGCTAGATCGAAGCCACGCGACGAGGCTGCGCCCGTCTGCGCAGGTCCGCGGGACAGGCGGCCTCGATGGGTGCAGAATGACTGCCGCAGTTGGCGGAAACACGCACGTTACCAAACGAGGACCAGATGACGAAGAGATCGAGATACGAGCGCGAGCAGCGAGCTGCCGGCAACGCGCGGGTCAAGCAGATCACTGCCGAGTGGGAGCGCGCCGTTCCGCCTGACCGTGCGGCCGCCTTTGCGCAGCAGGTGGAAGCAGCCCGAGCTCGTGGACCGCTGCCACCTCAGCCAGACATGGCCCCCGGGACACCTCCGCGACCGCCTCGACCGGGCTATGAACCCCGGCCGCCCAAAAAGGAAGAAACGCGCCGGTCGAAGTACTAGGCTTCAGCGGCTGCCCAACCTCGCGTCGGTCGTTTCGTCCGCCAGTCCGCCGTAGTAGCGGTCGAGAACCTGCTGGAAGACCGCCTCGTCCGGCGCCGCCCGCAGGAAGAGCGTCATGCACGAGCGGAGCTTCATCGCGTCCACCGATCCGAAGATCTCAGTCGCGCTGCGGCCTCTGATCGTCAGGACGATCTCGGCGCACTTGCGCAGTCGAACGCCGAGAACCGGGTGGGCAAGGTACTCCCGCGCCTCATCCAGAGAGGAAATTGCGAACCGCTGGGACATGACGCTATGGCCCAGTCCGGCGACCTGGGGGAAGATGAACCAGATCCAATGGCCAGACTTGCGCCCGCGTCGCAGCTCACCGAGAACGTCGCTGTAGACGGGTTCCTGTTCGGCGACGAAACGCTCGAGCTCGTAGGGCATGCGCGTACCTCGCGGTCAGGCGTGCGTGAACAGCAGGTGAAGTTCCAAGGTCCCGCGGTCGTTCACCGTCACGAATCCGAGGGCGTTCGGGCCCGTGAAGCCGTAGTCGGCGAAGACGATCGGTAGCGAGCCGGACACGGCGATGAGTCCACCTTGCCGCCGGGCTTTGAGTGAGACCTGGACGTCCCTGGTAACGCCGTGGAGAGTCAGCTTGCCGACCGCGGTCGCGCTGATCGTAGCGCCATCGGCTGGAATGGTCCCGAGTGCGATGGGCTGATTGAGGGCGAAGGTGGCCGTCGGGAACGTGTCGCTCTGTATGCCGGCCCCCCGAGTTCGCCGTCTCTCTGCGGGGCGTCGCTGACCAGCGCCGTCAGGTCCGCCGTGATCGAGCCGGCGCTAACCGTCGAGCCAGTGATGGTGAGCGAGCCCCTCAGCTTTGGCGTGCGCCCGACGGCGGTGTGTCCGCCCACGCCGACGAACTGCCCCTGAACCCGGTAGCCGAGCCAGCTCGAACTGAAGTCGCTGAACGCGCCGGTGCTGTCGTTGATTTGCCAGCTACCATCGATGGCGGGCGGCGCAGCGACGCTCTGCAGGTCGCGAGCCGGGTCGAGGCCGCTCTTCTGGCCTACAGGTCGGGGCTCGAGTCGGGCCCCGCCGGCTCGACGCGGTAGCGCGCGACACCTGGCGCTCAAGCCGCGCTCGGCGCGCTTCGGCGGCTATAGTCCGGTCCATCGACCACGCGCGGGGACACGTAACGAATGACGGCCTCGACCGCCGATCCATCCACTCGCCGTCTCTCATGGCCGGCACTTCCTTGGCCGGTGTTTGTGGTTGCATGCCTCATGTTCGCCGGGCTCGTGGCGGTGTCGGGCGCCTACGGCTTTCACGGCGATGAGATGTACTACGTCGTGGCGGGCCAACACCCGGCCTTCGGCTATGTCGACCAGCCGCCGCTGACGCCACTCCTCTCTGCTGCATCGGTGGCCCTCTTCGGAGTCTCGCCAATGGCCGTACGGCTTCTGCCCGCCTTGGAGATGGCGCTGATCGTGGTCCTGATTGCGCTCATCACGCGTGACCTCGGCGGGTCGGGACGGGCGCAGGTCCTCGCGGCGACCACGGCCGCCCTGTCGGGCTACCTCGGAGCCGGCCATCTCGACACCACGACCGACCCGGACCTGCTCGCCTGGGCGATCGTTCTCTGGCTGCTCGTGAAGCTGCTCGCAGGCGGCGACAGGCGCCTCTGGCTGGCCGTCGGTGTGGCGGCCGGATTCGGCCTCGAGAACAAGGACACGCTCCTGTTCCTTGGCGCCGGATTGGCGGTGGGGCTCGTTCTGACGAGGCGCTGGGACCTTGTCCGTTCGCCGTGGGCCTGGGCCGCGATCGGGATCGCGGTTCTGCTCTGGGCGCCCAATGTTGCCTGGCAAGCGACGAACGGCTGGCCGCAGCTCACGATGGCACAAGCGATCTCCCAATATGCCGGCGACAACCGAGGCCAGATCGTGCCGCTGCTCTGGATATTCACCGGCCCGCTCCTCTTCCCGGTGAGCCTGGCGGGACTGCTGTGGGTCCTGAGGTCGAAGGAGGGGGCGCCGTGGCGCACGATCGGGATCGCCGCCCTGGTTGGACTCGCCCTCGTCGTAGTCAGTGGCGGCAAGGCCTACTACGCGATCGGCACCGTGCCCGTCTTCATGGCAGCCGGGGCGATGCGACTCGACCGCTGGCTGGCCCGCGGCCACACTCGCGTCAAGGCCGGGAGCTTCGTCACGGCCGCGGTTCTGTCCGGCGCCCTCATCGCCTACCTGACACTGCCGATCCTGCCGCTCGCTGCGTACGCCGCGAGCTCGCTTCCCGCCACGGTCCCCGACACGGCGAACGAGGTCGGCTGGCCGCAGTTCGTCGCGACGGTGGAGGGTGTCGTCGCCGCCCTGCCGGCGGACGAGCGTGCGCACGCGGTGATCCTCACCAACGACTACAGCGAGGCGAGCCCGCTGGTGNNTGGAGGCCGGCCGACTGGAGCCAGTTCTTCGTCGGCTGCCATGTCGTTGCGACCATCGACAACGGCCTGGGAATCCCAAATGGCGAGCAAGGAGCGGCTGTCTCGGTGTGCACCGGCCTCCGAGCGCCCTGGACCACGCTCTGGCCTGACCTCCGGACCATCTCCTGAGACGGTCGCAGCCGGATCACCGAAGTCAGCGGGCAGGCGACGGGGCAGGCGACCCAATGCCGCCCGGTTCGACCGCGGATGCGGGTGAGGACTTGCTACCGGCCGGTGGGCGCGTGTCGATGGCCAGGCCGGCGCGGCGGCCAGCGAGGCGCCGACGGCAGTAGGTCAAGTTGCGGATGCAACTTCGAGGAATGCCAGGTCTATCGTCAGCGACAGCGGCTGGCGCCCGGGCCGCGGAGGAGGCAATGCCGAGTCGCGGACCCGTGACGGTGTCCCGAAGGCCACCGAAACGGTTTCGTGGATGGCTGGTCCGCATGAAGCACTGGGCGTGCGTCTGGGATCGAAGGGAGGACCGGCGATGTCTATGTGGCCAACGACCCTGAGCTGTCTAGCTCCGTATCGAGGTTCGGGCTGGTCGTGGCAGTGGCCGCACCTGGACCCCTCGCAGGTTGCGACTTCGCTCGATCGCATCATCGAGCGTCCCGATCTACTCCATCAAGGCGAATTCGGCTGCTGCGGAGAGGTCGCGTTTCTGCGGGCCTGGCTGTTGCGCGACCCGGACGCGGTCGCTGCGTTCGCCTGTGACCTGCTCCTCAAGGGGAAGGCTCAGATCGGGACGAACGGCTACTGGGTCCAGCCCTCAGCCAGCCTGCTGGCGAGTGACTATGTGGAGTTGAACCCGGGGCTGGCGCTGACATCGGTCGGATGGATGCTTGCCGGATCGCTGGCCGATCGGGAAGACGACTTCGTATCCAAATTCACCGGTACGCCGGATCAGGGATCCTCGCTCGGGACGACCGCCCAGGAGGTGGCCCGATGGCTGGCTGAGAGTGGCTTGTACTACAGCGTCGACCACAACCTGTGCGCTTTCAACGACACCACCGGTGACGTCTTGACCGGCCTGGTCGATGTGCTGACCGGCCTCCCTCTGCCTGACTTCAGCGACTCGCAGACCATCACCGACGCACTCAAGCTCGACCCGACGCCTGGGCCGTGGCCGGCGTACCAGCAGACGGACATCTTCCTGGCCATCAACGCGAACATGTTCCTGGGCCTGCTGCCTGACTCGCCCTCGACGCCCGTTCCCAACGCGGTGTCCGGCATCGAGACCTTGTACGCCAACCATTGGGTGGTGCTCGAGGACAAGATCAAGGTTCTCGGCCCGGACAAGTACTCCATCAAGCTGTGGTGCTGGGGCCAGCGATGGGAAATCTACGTCTCCGGCGCCGTCTTCAACGCGAACTACTTCGGCGCAATCCGAGGGCACGCGCTGGGACCGCAGCGCCTGGACGCGAGCGTCCACAGTACCCAGACCATCGTGCCTGTGGCGCCGGAGCGATGGGACGTCTGGTATGACGCCAACGGAAGTCAGCTGCAGGCTTCATGGCAGGCGGCCGCGGGCACCGACCGCTGGTGCACGGTTCTGGACTCTTCCGGCACTGCGGTCCTAGATTGCTGGGGCGGGGTGGGGGACCGATCGCAGGGGTATGTGTCTGACAATATCGGCTGGTACGATCGGTACCAGCTGCAGGACGTGCTCGTCGCCGGCAGCCCCGGAGACCAGATCCATCCCTTCGTTCCGGACTGGCCCGACCGCTTCGCGCGCCCATACCGCGTGTGCGCCCGCAATTTCCTGGTAGGTACGGACGTGGTCACGCCCAACTGCGTCGAGAGCGCGGCCATGCAGCCACTGGATCGGTCCGAGACCAGCCTGTACCGCATCTCCTTCTACGGATATGCAAGGACCCCTGTCGCGGATCAGATCCCAGACCCGCAGGCCTTCAACGCCGTGACCGTGAAGCTCGCCTCGGGCGAAACCTTGGGCGAGATGACCGTGCAGACCGAGGTGAATGGATCGCAACAGGTGATCTGGGGAAGGGTGTTCGATGGCGCGGGCTCAACGGTGCCTGCCTACATGTCCTCCCCACGCGCTCCGGACTACGTCGCCCGCATTGCTGTCGCCCTCCACTACTGCCACCGCCGTCTGGAGCAGGCGCCTTTGCGGCTGCTTCCGGCCAACGCCGCCACCATGCCTCCGGCCGACATATGGAGCAGCAGCCAGCTCAGCCGGGTCTTCGTCTGCAAGGCGATACCCTCGGACGCCGATGCCGGTCCCGCGCCGATCAGGCTGGATCCGAATCTCGCCAGTGACGACGTCATCGCCCTCGCGGCGGCGAACGCGGTCATCGACCAGGCCGAAGACGTAGCCGGCGTGAAGCACGGCGACGCGCTCCTGGACGCTCCGGCCCGGCTGCTCCTGCAGGACGCGGCGCTCGGACTCGACGGCTTCATGGCGGTGCTTCGTTCCTTCGGTCCGCAGGTCGGCAGTGGCGTCACGACACCCGCCGGCGCGGTCGCGTACTGGGCATACGTCGCGAATCAGCACTCAACACCCTCCGATGCCCGCGGTCTGGCCGCGATCGGTGACGTGTGGACGCGCCGATACTTCGCGAATGGCCCCTCCGACGAGTACCGCAACTTCGTCCTCGCCCTGGGCAGTTGCCTGCTGACCAAGGTACCGAGCGACGTTCGATACAACTTCGGCGCGTACCAGTCGGCCATCTCTAACCTGGCCGCGACGAGCGGGAAGGTCAGTGCAACCGCGGCCGCGGCGTTCTCCGGGAATCTCCGGAGCCTGGCTTATCACGTGCTCACGATCGATCCGGCCGTGCCGAACGTGCGCGTCCATCTGACATCAGGGCAGGCGGCCTGTCTGCGGATGATGCTTCTCGATGCTCAGGACAACCTGCTCGATGTCATCGAGACCAACATCAGCCCGTACGATCGGGTCGTTGGCCTGCGCGGCGGGACGATCCGCAAGATGATCTTCGCGCTCGTCAACGGCGGCGTGACGACTTCGAGCGGCGCTTACACGCTAACCGCCAGCGCCGAGATGTCGGCGGCGGATGTCGACGTTTCGGGCGTCTGGCTGACCTGCGCCGACCCGTCCGTCAAGGACATAGCCGGCCAGAGCACGAACGTCATCGACGTCGTGAACTTCGCGGCCGAAACGGCACATGTGACATTGCGCAACAGAGGCAACGCACCCGCAAATATGCGCGTGAGGTTGTCCGCGGCGCTGACCCACCCCGATTCGTCCGCGTCGCAGCAGATCAAGTTCAGCGGAGCCAGTCCGGACTTCATCGCCGTGACAGTCCCCGCGCCGCTGGCTGGCAAACCCGACGCCACGATCGAGGTGACAGCAAGCTTCGACCCGCATCAGCTGGGATTGAAGCAGCAACCCACGGGGGCCCACTTCCAGATCCAGTACATGGCGTTCAACGCGACCGCCGAGAACACCCCGGGGGCCACGCAGATCGACGGCAGCCCGGACAACAACAGCGCGGGCGCCTTCGTGGACACGAATGCGAGCGGTTTCGTCGGTGTCGGGGGCCAGCTGCACGTGGGCCTCGTCTTGACACAGCCATTCCAGGATGTGCGGCAGTGGAGGATCTCGGCCATCTACGACGGGGTCGACGTCATGGCGCACGCGCGCGATCTCGGTGCCCCCGTGGTCGCCACGGTGGAGCCCTCGAAGGCCACGCCCGGGGCAAAGAACCGGGCCCAGCGCATCTCGTTCGCCGTGAACACGGACGCCCTGCAGAAGGTTCGCAGCGCTGGCAGCACGCTGAAGTCCAGATACGCTCCGGTGGCCAGGGCGGAAGTGGCACAGGAGAGCCCCTTCACCCCGTGGCAGAAGGCTCCGAGTGCGGCGACCGCGGGATCAATAACGTTCACGGTGATCGGCGACGGGCAGGTCCTGGGCAGCACCTCCGTTCGAGTCCCACTGCCGGTCAAGCGAGTCATCCCACACAACTAGCGACCAGGGGCGGTCGCCTCGTTCCATGCCAAAGACAAACCTTTCCGCCTCCTTGCGGGTGGTGTTCCGTCTGCCTGGCGCAACCGGCAGTCGAACCGGACGGGCTCCGCCTCAGGCTCCTTCGTGCATGTATATTTCTCGCGAGACTGGCGCCCCGCCTCCGTGACCAACCTCCCGTCGGCGAGGTGCGGTCGGAGACGGACGCTTGGGTCCCTATCTGAGGTCGTGACGGAGGGCAATGTGGCGGAGAGGACGATCTCGCTGGGTGGCAAGCGGTATCCGCTGATCCTGCCGACGATCCGTGACCCGCGGCTCGGTATCGCGGCCGTCGTTCTCAGCGTTCATGCCTTCGGGCAGCTTGGGCTCCACTTCACGCTGAGCGTGCCCCAGATCCTGGCGGCGATCCTGACCTGTGCCGTCCTCGAGGTCACGATCACGTTCGCACGGCAGCGGATCATTGCCTGGCCGGCCAGCGCGCTGCTCACCGGTAGCGGCGTGGCGCTGCTGCTTCGAGTCGTCGGGACACGGGCCGACGACCCATGGGCGACCAACGATTTGTACATCTTTGCCGGCGTTGCCGCGTTCTCTCTGCTCCAGAAGTACGTCGTAAGGTACCGGGGCAAGAACCTGCTGAACCCATCCAACATCGGCCTGGTGCTGATCTTCCTCGTGCTCGGCAACGCTCGCGTGGAACCGCTCAACCTCTGGTGGGCGCCGCTGAACGGCTGGATGATCGCGGCCTACGTTGTGATCCTCGTGGGCGGGACCTACGTCTTGTGGCGGGCCAGGGTGCTGATGCTGTCGGCGACCTTCTTCGTCGCGTTCAGCCTCCTGCAGGGGCTCCTCGCCGGTTCCGGCCACTGCATGACCGCCAACTGGGCGTTCGCTCCAGTGTGCGGCGCAGACTACTGGCGGGTGATCGTCACGTCGCCGGAGGTGTGGATCTACGCCTACTTCATGGTCACCGATCCGCCTACCGTGCCGTCTGGGCGCGTCGGGCGAATCGTGTTCGCCCTGGCCGTCGCCGTGGTCACCACGCTCCTCATGGCGCCCCAGACGGACGAATTCGGGACCAAGGTGGCGCTACTCGGCGGCCTCACGTTGATGCTCATTGCCCGTCCGTTGTTCGATCGCCTCGTACCCGCGCCGCGTTCGGCCGAGGACACAATCAAGGGGTTTGCGACCAGGCTCGTGAGCGGCGGCCGACCGGGACTCCTCCGTCCTGTGGCCGGCGTTGGGCTCATCGTCCTGCTGGTAGGGGTCGTCGGAGCCGGCGTCGTCTTCGCCGGCGCGCCGGCTCGAGGCTCTGTCATGTCCGATTCGCCGGAGGCTCTGGCCGAGCTGCAGCAACAGGTCAATCCGGAGACGCTCCCGCCGATCACGGTCTCTCAGTCCGTCAAGGACTGGGATCATGAGATCGCGGCCAGCGCGCCCCAGCTCCTGATGGTCCTGTCCCAGAACATCGACGTCGAGAACCAGGCGCTGAGACGGTCGGACGCGAACATGCTCACCGCCGTGGATCATGGCGACCGGCTGGCAGAGATGCAGGCTCGCCTGAGGCAGGATGGCGCGACCGGAACGTGTGTTGTCGACGTCTACAAGTTCGATACCGTGAACGTAACCCTGATCGTGCCGTTCGGCGTCCAGACCGGCCTAAGCCTCGGTTTCGATTCGCGCGGGACGGTCACGCACGAGACTTACGACTCGGCCGGAAACCTCGTGTCGCGCCAGTCGGCCCAATTCGCCAACACATTCGCGATTCGTCGCGCGACGGGTGCACGCTGGCTCAACGTGGCCGTGCTGCCATCGGGATCCGGTACCTGAGCCGGCCCCGGCGGCGCGGAGGTTCAGGAGGCATCGAGACGTGGCACGAGACGACGAGCGCTTCGCGCGCTCCCAGGAAGCACCGATCGTGGGCGGATTACCCGATGTTCCAGGCATCAGAACGGCGATCGGGCTGACGCCGGCCCTGGGTAGCCACCTTCTGGGGCTTGCCGACGTGCTGCTCATGGACGACTATCCGGGCGCCACAATCGGACGCGCCGAACGTGAGATGCTCGCGGAGGCCGTGTCGGCGGCGAACGGCTGCTTCTTCTGCATGGACTCTCACGGAGCGCACGCCGCCGCCATTCTTGAGAAGGCCGGCGACATCCAGCTTCTACCCGTGATCGACGCGATCAAGATCGGGTCGTTCGATGCGCTGTCGGCCAAGATGCGAGCTCTGATCAAGATCGCCCGAACCGTGGGTCGGGCGCCGCTCGAACTCACCGCCGCCGACGTTGCAATGGCGAAGTCGGCCGGCGCGACCGACGCGGACGTGCAGCTCGCGGTGCTGATCGCGGCCGCGTTCTCCATGTACAACCGGATGGTCGAAGGCTTCCGAGCGCGGACTCCGTCGGATCTGGAGATGTACCGACCGCGCGCTGTGCAGATCGCGGACGGGGGCTACAGCCCTCGACCGACCGCGGCCGCCGCAAGCCGCGGCTGAACGAGGTCGTCCAATGCCGCCCCGAGCCCCGAGCTAGGTGACCCGTCGAAAGGCGGCGATCATCGTGGGCGCGGCCACCGCCGACACATTCGTGGTGGCCACGAAGGGCGCGACCTCCGTGAGCCAGTGGCAGCCGCAGGCGCCTACGGGGTAGTGCCGGCGCCCTCCGCTTTGGGCACGCGGTAGCGCGGGTGCGTTGCCAACCAGACGCAGAGCACGGAGAACAGCGTGATCGCGAGCCCGAAGAGGGTCGCGCGCGTACCCGTCATCGGCACCAGCAGAAGTGTCGAGACGAACTCAGCCGAGATCAGCACGTACAGGACACGCACGATCGTGTCGCGCGACATGCGGGTGCAGATGAGCGCGCCGGTCGGTGCTCCGATGGCCACGATCGGCACGGCGGCCAGCCACATATCCACCACTGGGCCGGCGAAATCGCGCATCAAAACGAGGTGCGTGGCGAAGCCGGCCCAGCTCACGAGGGTCAGCAGGACCACGGTCGTCGGCGTCACGAGGCGTTCGGAGACGCGGAAGCCCAGCACCAGCATCGCGAACATGATCGTGTTCTCGCCCACGCCGGCGACTCCGGAGAGCAGCCCACCGACCAGTCCAGCACCGAACAGGGCAGCGTGCTCAGCGGGGCCGAGCAGCCCGAGCCGGTCGCGTCTTCCGGGGGCGAAGCGTCGGCTGATCAAGAGCGCCAGCCCCATGCTGACCAGGATGGCCGTGAAGAGCAATCGCACCGTGGGCCCGTCGAGCCGCGGCGCGAGAGCGAGAGAGCTCACCACGACGCCCAGGACGGCCCACGGCCCTCCGTTGCGGATGGCTTTCCATTCCAATGGCACCCGGTTGCGGACGATGGTGATCGTCGCGGCGCCCATGCCGACGCTCTGGATAGCGAAGGTGAAGAGGCGCGCGTCCGGGGCCGGGACGGCGAGCACCTTGGTCATCACCGGGAAGGCGATAGCGCCACCGCCCTCGGACGTCCCGCCGCCAACCAGCGAACCAAAGACCATCGTCAGCGAGACCTGCCAGTGGTCGGCCACGGCCTGCAGGGCTCGGTCGCCACCCAAGACGAGCCAGGCGACGAAGACGATTGCGCCCAGCGCGATGTTGGTCCGCGCCATGCGCCAGGCGGCGGGCGGCGCGGCTATGGGCAAAGCAGCTGGTAGTTCGTGGTTGGCTGGGACGGTGGTGGCGCTCACGGCCACAATTGTGGCAGCACCGTTGGCTCGGCGAGCGGCCGAGACGAACAGACCCAGCGGCGCTCAGGCGCGGCCGACTTCGCAGCGGGAAGCCTGAGACCTAATCGGCGGGCCGATCGACAGCCCGCGAGCCGCGCTGCCACCAATTCACCAGCAGCACTCGGGCCGCAGACAACCTGGCATGACGTTGAGGATGCTCGCGCGCGCGCTTTGGGCGGCTCGGCTGCGCCGGGGTGGCGCGGGCGACAGTGGAGGTCTCCGCAGTGGCGACCGCCATCGCGATCAAGTCGTCGATCTCATCCCAGCTACGCGGCTTGCTCTTGGCACTGCGCCACTGCGTCTCCACATCGGCGGACGGCGCGAGACTTCCGTCAAACAGGGCCTCGAACTGCGCTCCATCGATACGTTCGTGCTCATAGAGGTAGGCGGCAACACGCGTCAGTCGCCTCATCTCGGCCAGGAGTGCCTCTCGGGCTTCCGTGTAGGCCTGATCCAGAATCGCGTTGATCGTCCGGTCCACGGCGGCGCGGAGACCGACCGAAAGGGAGCTGTCCTCGCCGACAACCCGGAAACTGAGGGTGCCCCGGCCGGAAGCGCCGAGAGTGGCGGACTCCGGATCGTGGCCCATGCCCCATTGGGTGACCATCCTCGTGGCTATGTCGCTCGCCTTTTCGAGGTCGTTGGAGGCTCCGCCGGTCACGTCTTCGAAGAGGATGGCTTCGGCCGCACGACCGCCCATGAGGGCGACCAGCCGTGCGCGCAGGTCCGACTCGGATGGCAGGTAGTCGTCTTCCGAAGACGAGACGGTGACCCCCAGAGCGTCGCCGTGCGCGAAGAGGCTGATCTCCTCGACCCTTCGGCGATCGCCGAAGAGCCGGCCGCAGACCGCGTGACCTGCCTCGTGCGCGGCGATGATGCTGCGCTCGCGCTCGTCCATGGAGCGCCTGCGAGACGTGCCCAGGATCGACTTGAGCCAGCCGTCGTGGACGTCGACCGGCGTTATCTCCTCGTGGCTTCGACGGGCGGCGTAGATGGCGGACTCGTTCAGAAGATCGGCGAGCTGCGCGCCGCTCATCCCCGCGGTGCGACGAGCGATCGCTTCCATGTCGACCGCTTCATCAAGCGGCTTGCCGACGGCGTGAATGCCCAGGATCGCGCGACGACCGTCGATGTCGGGCAGGGGCACGTTCACCTTGCGGGTGAACCGTCCGGGGCGAAGGACCGCGTGGTCGAGAGTGTCCATTCGGTTGGTAGCCGCTATCACGACGATCGAGTCGGACGACGAAAAGCCGTCCATCTCCGCGAGCAGCTGGTTGAGCGCCTGTTCGCGCTCGTCGTTCGGGTTGTTGCCGCCCCTGGTCTTCGCGAGGGCGTCGATCTCGTCGACGAAGATAATGGCCTTGCCGAACTTGCGGGCGACGGCGAAGAGGTTGCGCACCCGCTTGGCACCGACGCCGACGAACATCTCGACGAAGCCCGAGCCGGACATCGACACGAAGGGGACCCCGGCCTCGGTTGCGGTCGCTCGGGCCAGCATCGTCTTGCCGGTCCCGGGAGGTCCGTAGAGCAGCAAGCCGCGCGGGATGCTGGCGCCGAGCGCGCGGAAGCGGTCGGGGAATTTCAGGAACTCGACGACCTCGGTCAGCTCGAGTTTGGCTTCATCGCAACCGGCGACGTCCGCGAATCGCACGGGCCGGGCAACCGAACCGGTGTCGCCGTCCAGGCCATGGAGATCGGACGGAAGAACGACCTGGTAGTTGCCCGAGTTCTTGCCACTGCCCAAACCGCTCCTGCGAATGAAGACCACCGCGATGACCAGCACGATGCCGAGCATGGCGAGTTGAACGATGCTGCCCAGCGGATCCGAAGATTGGGAGCCGGACCCAGACACGCCGTTAGTCGGGGGCAGCTGGGCCACCGAGTCCGTGGCTATGAGGCGCCCGAACCCCAGACTCCGCAGTGCGACCAGGGCGTCGGTGGGGGAGACGGCCAGGGTTACGCGAACCCACTGACCGCTGGTGGTTCGGGCAGCGAGCACGTCGGTCGCCGCATTCGAGGCCGTGTCCGTGCCGGCCACCGGGACACCCGTCGTTCCGGACACCAGTGAGATCGTCGCGACCTCGCCCGCGTCGATGTGACGCTCGAGGTCCAGAAGCATCCAATCCGCGCTGAAGGTGTATGTGCCGGCAACCGGCGCGGGGGCGTTGAAAGCGCCACTCAGGGCGGCGAGCGAGAATCCGCCCCCGACCACTACCGTGGCGATCGTGAGGCCGACGGCAATCGCGAAATGACGCCCGACCATCACCCGTATACGTCTGCCGAACCTGCGCATTGCGCTCTCCTGGGACTCTCAAACCCCGGCCCTTCGCGTCGGGGCCAAGAGGTCCGCAAGGTGGCGCGACTGAATCGCTCTCGGGTCACGCACGACCGTCAAGCCGTGGAAGATGAGGTGGGGGAGTACCCACGGTACTCCGATTTGGCGTCCGCGTCGCCCCGTACATCAGGCGACGCTCGGCGGTCGAGCGACGAATAGCACACGCCGAGAGCCGGCCCACGGCGTGGACGAGCCCGACAAGGCGCGTTTCGCCTTCAGGCGGGCAGGGTGTCGATGCCGTAGCGGGCGAATACCGCGTCTCGCGTGACCACGACTGCCCGCAAGCGCGAGGCCTGGGCGACCAGCATGCGGTCGAACGGATCGCGATGGTGCGGCTCGAGCCCCGCCGCCTGTTCGGCATCCACGGCCGCAATGGGCGCCTCTATGAACCCGACCCGATCGACCACTTCCGCCAGGCCGTCGGGTGCGCTGACCTTGCCCAGGGCCCTCTTGATGGCGATCTCCCAGACCGTCGCTGCGCTGACGATGACCTCGTTCGCGGGGTCCGCGATGGCCTCCCGGGCGGCACCATCCAGTGAAGGATCGTCCGCCAGCCACCAAAGAAGGGCGTGGGCGTCCAGCAGGAGCCTCATTGTTCGAACGAGTCCAGCAGCGCTTCGTCCGGCTCGTCGAAATCGGGCGCCAGACTGACCAGCCCGCGCCAGATCCCCGGTTCTCGGGAGTGCCTGCGGGGCCGCAGAGGAACCAGCCGAGCCACCGGCTGCCCGTCTCGCGCGATCACGATCTCCTCGCCGGCTTCCGCGCGCTCGACCAACCGCGAGAAGTGCGTCTTGGCCTGATGGATGTTGATGGGCTCGGCCATGGATGGCGGTCTCCACTGATGGTTAGTCCACATTAGTCCGCCACCTCAGTCGAGTCAAACAGGGGCCGAGACTACAGCGCATCGATCTACGCGGACTCACCTGCCTACCCGGCCTCGGTCGGGGACAACCCGTCCATCGGGGCCATCTGGCCGACGAACGGCGAGACGTCGACGCCGGCGCGTCAGCGCCGAAGCTACGCCGGCGCGTAGCTCAGATACATGGCGCCCGACGCGAACTGCCGCGTCTCGGTGAGCCGCAGGCCGACCGGTGTCTCGAGCCCGGGGAAGAACGGCAAGCCCGCCCCGAGGATGACCGGGTGGACGACGACGCGGTATTCGTCGACCAGGCCACGCTGGATGAATTGGGCGGCCAGCGTGGGTCCGGCCACGCTCAACTCGCCGGGGAATTCAGTCCGCAGCCGCGCCAGCACGTCGCCNNTCGCCGCCCGTAAAGGAACGCATCCGTCTCGCGGGAGCGGTCGTTGAACCAGCGGTGGAGCTCTTCGTCGACCACAGTCCAATCGAGGGAGTGGTCGAGAGTCTCGACGAACCCGTCGAGCGAGACGTTCATCAGATAGACCAGCTTGCCCATGCTCGCCTCCGATGCAATGCGTTCCGTTCCCCTTAGCTTGACGAATCCGGCGGACGGCTCATCGCTCCGCGGACGGCGTTGCGGCTAGCGCTCGAGCACGGCGACGTGCATGGTCCCGCACGCCGCACCTGACCGCAGCGGCCGGACTCGACGCCGTCGTTGGATCCTGCCGGCCCACAAAGCGCCCTGATAGAGTAGGGGAGCGCCTACGCGCGACAACGTGGCCGGGGCGCGTGCCACCAGCCGCAGGAGGGGATATGAGGGGCAGGCCGGGTTGGTTCCCCCTGGGCCGCGGGATGGTTGCCGGTGTGGTTGGACTTGCGGCTTGCGTGGCCCTGGCCGGAGGGCTGCTTCTCGTGATCGCCGCGCGGAACGCACCGTCAAGTGTCGCGAGCAGCAGGCCAAGCACCGCTCCCACGGTCTCGCCCGCCGCGTCGCCCCGCCCGATCGCGTCGCCAACGCCCGCCCCACTGCGACCGTCGTCGAGGCGACCCTCGTCGCCCGTGTAGCTGACTGTCAGAACCCGCTTGGCTGGGACTACGCGGTCTCGGGCAACGACCTCTTCGTGGTGTGCGCCGCATCGGACTCGCAGAACCCGAGCGCCGGGTCCGGAGGCCCCTATGTAGCCCGGGTGGACCTGACCACGAACAAGGTCACCGCCACGTACAGATACAAGGCCACCATGACCTACATCGAGAAGATGACCGTGGACAGCGGCATCCTCTGGTTCGAAGCCATCGTCGGCGGCTCTGGTTGCGCGGGCGACTGCCACGGGTGGCGCCGTGTCGAAGGGTTCGACGTTGCCACCCGCAAGAACACTGTCGAAATTCCCGACGTCGAGCTGGTGGGCAGCTCCGACGGCTACATTTGGGTCCGGGACTCATTGGCGGAGAATGGCCCGCTCCGGAAGCTTGACCCGAAGACGGGCAAGGAGAAGGGTCGAATCCCGTTGAATGTGGATGCGGCACAGGTCGCTTGCGGCTCGCTCTGGGGCATAACTGCGAACAACGTGGGGACTGACAACCCAAGCACAACCTTGGCCCGCATCGAACCGTCCGACGGCAGGGTCCTGGCCTCGTTCAGCGTGCCGGGCCTTCTGTCGTCGCTGCAGTCGGTCGGATCAGAATGCTGGGGGAGAGTCGCGCCAGGAGCATCCGACCCGTACACCGCGTACTTCGCCGACCACTTCATACGGATTGGCGATTCGGGGGTCGAGTACACCAGCCCTCTGTTCTACCCGAACAGCCGATTGGGGCCGTTGACGGAGACGTACGTCGACATCCAGGCCGGGTCCTTCTGGCTGGTCAACGACGACCGCCTAACGAGGGCGACACTGCAGCGGCTCGATCCTTCCACCTGGCAGCCAACGGGGACGCCCTGGCGAAGCGGCGCTTCCGGATACCAGGGCGATCCGTTCGCCATCATCGGCGGCTCAGTCTGGGTATTCGACGATGCCGGCGGGATCTCGCGATTGGCCATCCCCCTCGGCTGATAGGCTTGGTCACAGCGCCCGCCATCGAGCATGGGCTAAACAGGAGCCTGGGACGACGCATGTCCAATCCGTCTGGGTTCGTCATCAACCGCGGCATCAACCTCAGCCACTGGCTGTCCCAGGATTTCGGCTGGGCGCCCCGCGACGAGTATCTGAAGCCGGACGACCTCGTTCGGCTCGCCGGCCTCGGTTTCGACCACGTCCGCCTGCCGATCGACGAGAAGGAGCTGTGGCTGCCCGCCGGCGAGCCCAACGAGGCCGAATTCGACCGCCTGCTGGCCGGCATCGGCTGGAGTCGCGACGCGGGCCTGCGCGTGATCGTGGACCTGCACACCGTCACGAGCCATCACTTCAACGCCGCCAACGACGGCGCCACGAACACGCTCTGGACCGACGACCCGGCCCAGCGCCACTTCCTCGACCTGTGGCGCGAGCTTTCTTCGCGGCTGGGCGATCTGCCTGTGAGCGAGGTCGCATACGAATTCCTCAACGAGCCCGTCGCCGACGACCACGAAGACTGGAATCGGCTCGTGACCAGGGCCTACGGCCTTGTGCGCGGACTGGAGCCGGACCGCGTTCTCGTGATGGGGCCCAACCGCTGGCAGCAGCCGGAGAACATGCCGTTCCTGGCCGTGCCTTCGGGCGACCCGAACGTCATCCTGAGCGTCCACACATACGCGCCGCTTCTGTTTACGCACTACCGCGCCTACTGGACCTCGTTCCCGCACTTCGCCGGCACGGCTCGGTATCCGGGTCCCGTCACGACGCCCGCCGAGTTCGCCGAGCTTCGGCGCGGCGCTCGCGCCAATCTCCTCCTGGAGACCGCCGACGCGGCCGACGACTGGGGCCCGGAGCGCCTTCGCGCGACCTTCCAGCCGGCGATCGATCGGGCTCGCGAAACCGGACTGCAGCTCTATTGCGGCGAGTTCGGCTGCCTGCCCACCGTCTCTCGGGACCAGCGATTGGCCTACTACCGCAACATCACCGCCGTGATGCGCGACGCCGGCATGGCCTGGGCGGCCTGGGAGTGGAAGGGCGACTTCGGCGTCTTCACCTGGCGCGGCGAGTCCGACCTGAACACACCCCTCGACGCGGAGCTGGTCGACATCCTGGCGGCGAAGTAGGGGACTGCCCTCGTCGGACCCGGGCAACCTTCTCGCAAAAGCACCTCCCCTCGTCGACCCTGGCGAGCGAGGGGAGGTTCGCCATCAGAGCGACGATTGTCTATGCGTGTGCCACCTGGGCCAGGAACGGTGCGAGCAATTGCCCGAGGTCCGGCGAGGAAAGAGGCTCGTCGATCGTGATCTTGCCATTCACGACCCGGTAGTAAGTCAAGCCCATGGCGGTCGTCTTCTGACCGGACTGGGTGACACTAACCGTGAAACGAGCGACGACCGAATCGCCTTCGGCCACGAGCTCTTTGACATCGAAGGTCAGGCCGGCTGACTTGAGAGCCCCCAGCATCGCCTTGAAGCCCGTCCGATCCACGTTGCCCATGCTGGTGTTGACGTAGTCGCGAGCGAGGATCTCGTCGACCAGATCGAGGTTGCCTCCCTGCAGGACCTCGGTCATGAAGCGCCGAACGACGGCCTTGTTCTGCTCTAGGTTTGCCATGCTCCGGTACACCTTTCTGGGCGGGGACGCCCGGGCCGAAGGGGTCGGTCTCGCCATTGGGGCCTGCGCGACGATCGAGGCGACCGTGATGGGGACGCCGCGCCCGCTGGGAAGCTCTTACAGCTTCCTGTCTCCCGATCGGCCCCAGAAGTATGCCCGCACGGAGCGCCTCAAATCCGCATCGATGCGCCTGTCGGATCTCGAATGAACGGACGGAAGACGCTGGACGGCCTACCTGCGCGCCTGCCTCTAGCCGAGGATGGGACCGCCGGAATCGCTGCGCCGGTACTTCGGGGACCTCGACACTCGAGCGCTACGCGGACCCTGTCGGCGTCGAGTTGGAGATACGGCTGACCGAGCGCGGTGCGAGCTCCCGGTGACGCGAAGGGTCGCCTGAGGGCTAAGTCCGTCTCCCGGCGACTCTCTAGAGTAGGGGAGCACCGCCGGCCAGGCACCAAGCTGCTCCATAGCGAACGCCGCCACTTCGCCGGTGGTTAGGGGGTCGCTGCGCTGACTGAGTCGGGCGACATTCTTGCGTTGAATGCGGCACGCAACTGTTTGACTCATCGAGGAGGCGTGGTAGGGGCGAAAGACTTACAGAGCCCGACCGCGACCGGTCTGACCGCTACGTGGAAGGGGTTTCGGCTCGACGTCAAGGAGCCTTCAGGCATCCGGACCCTAACTGCGCCCGGTGTAGTTGCAGCCGGCGCGGAGCTCAGCATGACGATCCATTCGGTTTCGCGAACGTTCCCACTCGGAAGCTCCATCGTTATCTCGGCGCAGGACCTCGTCGATATTGGCTCGACATTCATTCTGTTCGCGAATGAACTCGAAGTAGCCATCGACGCATGGCAGAATGAATTGGTCACAACGGACATAACCTCTCTTATCGGTAGTGCCGAAATGGGGTCTTGGGGGCTCTAGGGGCCGCTCATGGCCGTTTCGCGTTAGACCCCGCCGGGCAGTTCCATACGCACTCGCGTCCCCGGCCGCATGATGCGTGCGTGCGTAAGCGACTGCTGAGCGTTCCGTGATGGTTTCGGCGCAACCGGCAGCGGACGCGTCGATTGCGGTGACGATCTTTCTGATCACCGTCGGGATGGTGATCGCGCGCCCGAAACGGCTGACTGAGGCCGGCGCTGCGCTCCTGGGCGCGTGCGCGATGGTCCTGCTGGGCCTCGAGGCC
The DNA here is from genome assembly GCA_003158675.1 of Chloroflexota bacterium. GTDB lineage: Bacteria > Chloroflexota > Limnocylindria > Limnocylindrales > CSP1-4 > Fen-1039. The sequence continues at coordinate 37,578 of PMKN01000036.1, forward strand.
TACGGGGCGGCCGTGGGCAACGTCTTGGGTCATTGGAACGTTCTGCTGTTCTTCGTCGGCCTCACCGGAACGGCCGCAGTCGCCGAACGAAGCGGCCTGTTCGAGGCCCTGGCGGGTCTGACGGCGCGCTGGTCCCACGGGCGGCCGAGACGACTCATGTTCGCCGTGGTGATGGTCGGAGCCATTGTGGCGGCGCTTCTGTCGAATGACGCCGCGGCGCTCGTCCTGACGCCCGTGGTGTACGTGATCGTCACGAAGTTTGGTCTGGAGCCCTTGCCGTACGTGCTCGCGTGCACTTTCGTGGCCGATGCGGCGTCGATGGCGCTGCCGACAGGCAATCCAGTCAACGTCATAGTGACCGACCACCTGGGCGAGAGTTCGGTCGGGCTCGTGCCGGTTCTGCTCCCGGCTGCGGTGGCCTCGGTTGTCGCGCTGCTGGCGTGTCTCCTGTTCGTCTACCGCCGGCAACTGCCGGCCCACTCCCCTCTCGTGCCCCCGGCCAGTTCGTGGACGTCGTTCGCGGACATCCCCGGACCGATGCTCGCGGCCTTCGGCGTCGCCCTGGGGCTCTTCACGGTGGCCTCGATTGCGAACCTGCCCCTCGGGCCGGCGATCACGGTTGCGTGGCTGGTGCTGCTCGCGGTCGAGCGCGGGGTCGGCAGCCGGGTGATGCCACTTCAAGGCATCGGCTGGTCGCTGCTGGTCTTCGTCGCTGCCATGGGGGTCCTGGTTGACGCCCTGTCCTCGACCGGCGTCACCGCGTGGCTGGCGGGGCTAGTTCTCGGCCCCGTCCGAGACAGCCCTCCGGCGGTGATGGTCGTGTCCGCGGTTGCCGCGGCGCTCGGTTCGAACCTCTTCAACAACCTGCCCGCGTCGTTCGTCCTGGCGGATGCGGTCAAGAGCGCCGGGCTGAGCGGAGCCGGTGTCCATGCCGCCGCCATCGGCACGATCATCGGAGCCGATCTCGGTCCCAATTTGACACCGGTTGGTTCGGTGGCCACGCTCCTGTGGTTCGTCCTGCTGCGCCAGCGTGGCTTCGCAGTCTCCTCCTGGAGCTATATCCGGATGGGCCTGCTGGTTACGCCGGTCACCATCCTCGCGGCGCTAGGCGTCGCCCTACTCCTGGGTGTTCCGAGGTGAACGAGAGATGAACGAACGGATCCACTACCTCGTAGCCATCTCCGGAGCAGAGGATCCGGGACTCGTCGGGTTCGTGGCGCGCATGCTCCGGCCCGACGCAGCCGACCTCGAACTCGCGGTTCTCCACGTCATCGAGACGGAGGCGCGCGGGCTGGCTGCAACTGACCCGGCCTTGCGGCACGCTCTCTGGCCACGCCAGGTGCACCGCGTCACGGAGCAGGACATGGACCAGGCCGACGAAGGGCGAGCCTCGGCGCTCCTGGCCTCGTGGAGCGATCGGCTCCGGGCCGCTCTTCCCGGCGCAGCCGTAACCACCGTCGTTCGCCGAGGCCGGGCCGAGCGGGCGATCATCGCCGCCGCGGAGGAGCTGCACCCCGCGGCGATCGTGGTGTGCTCGAGGGCGGGAACCGGTCCCGCCGAGCCAGGTCCCCGCAGCGTCGGCCATGTGGCCCGGTTCGTCCTGGACCACTCGCCGGTTCCGGTGGTTCTCGTCCGGGGCCGTCTGTAGGCTCGCCGGACAAGCAACGGCCCGCCGGGCAAAATGCATCGGCGGGCCGCAGCGTGACGGCGTGTGACGGGGCATACGAACGCCCGAAGGAACCTCGACCCCGCATCGTTCGGCCGATCCGAGAATCGGTCGAGTCGTTCGGTCTTTCGTGGCCCCTCCGGGCGCGATTACTGTACGCCCTTGAGGGCAATGCGCCTACCGGCTTATCCACTGCGTCGCGGACCCGGAACCTCTATTGGGCACATCTGTCCACGGGTCGTGCACCCTCGGCGGGATGGAGTGTCTCATCGGCTGAAGACAATCAGAACGGCCGTTCGCCCGCCGTGAGCGTGCGTTTGCGGCGGTGGAGAGTCCTGACGCGCAAACCCAGGACGAGCCCCAAGGCTTCCGAGAAGATGGCCATGCTCATCTTCGACTCACCGGCCCGCCTCTCTTCGAAGGTGATCGGCACTTCCTCGATCCGCGCGCCGGCTAGACGGGCCCGGAAGGTCGTCTCGATCTGGAAGGCGTAGCCGCCTGCGTGGAGTCGATCCAGGTCGATTTCGCGTAGCGCTGCAGCTCTCCATGCCTTGAAACCGCCCGTGAGGTCCCGGTAGGGCATGAACAGCACGATGCCGGCAAAGACGCTGCCGCCCCGGCTTACAAGGCGCCTCAGGATGTTCCAGCGAGGGATGTGACCGCCTCTGACGTATCTCGATCCCAGGACCAGGTCCGCGCGGTCTGCAGTTAGCGGCTCGATGAGCGATGGCAGAAACCGCACAGGGTGGCTGAAGTCGGCGTCCATCTGGATTATCACGTCCGCCTCGCGCCCCAGGAGGTCTCGGAAGGCGGCTACGTACGCCCGCCCCAACCCCTGCTTGGCCTGGCGGTGCATGACCGAGATGTTGGGTCGCTGCCGGGCCAGCTCGTCGGCCAGTTCGCCGGTTCCATCGGGAGAACAGTCGTCGACGATGAGGATATTCGCCTGTGGGACGGTGTCGAGGATCGCGTCGCAGATCGGGTCTACGTTGTCGCGCTCGTTGTATGTGGGCACGATGATCCAGATGCGCTGGTCGGTTGGCCGAACGGAGGGAGTCGAGGCGGCGGACGGCATGGAGTTCCTGTCTGTGAAACTGGTCGCGGCCGAGGATACCCTCTCTCTCCCCTACCCCGCTGGCCACGGCGCCCTCGCGTGGCTGCGTGCGCCGGTGTCGAGACCAGGTGCCGGGCACATAGAAACGCCCGAAGGAACCGACTCGATCGGACTGCGGATCCGCGTGTACCGTCCGCTTTGACCTCCGCGAGCAAGAAATCCGAAAACTTCTCGCTCAGCGGTGGCCTGCGCTTCAGCCACTGCCGGAACCGCCACCGGCTCCTCTACATCTTGACGTCCACGGTCACGATCTGCGATCCGGGCCAAGAACCCTTGCGAGTCCAAGATCCTTCACGCGAACCGTCACTGCTTCGGTCGAGACCGCTGAGTCGGTGTCGATCTCGCTGGCCCCTTCGGGCAAGACAGACAATAGGTCCGGCCCAGCTCCGCGTGAAGTGGCTTATCCACCAGTTTCGGCGGTGCCAACGTCAGTTTTGGGAGTTGTCCACGTCCCGCCAACACGGGTAGTGGGTCGCGCCCCGACAAGGCGGACGACCCGAACGGATGTTCTGCGTCCATGGCACGCGGCAGCGCCTGAGGGGGGCCCAAGACACCCGCGAGCGTCACAGATCTCGGGCTAGCTCATCCGCGTTGCGCAGCGACTCGCGATGGCGGGCGGCGACTGCCTCCAGTTCGCCCGCCAGCGGTGGGCTCACCCGGCCCCTCACCCGCACGTCCGAAGGACGGTAATCAAGCTCCACGGTGCCGCGTTCACGGACGCGGGCTATCAGCTCCCCGGCACGGTACGGAATGGCAACATCGACGTCCACCCAGAGCGAGGCGAGCAGAGCCGAGAGTTCAGCCTTGAGAGTCTCGAGTCCATAGCCGGTAGCTGCCGAGATCAGGACCGTGCCGGCCAGGGCGGGGGCCGGCGTTTCACCGTCTCGGGCGGCGGCCTCGATGAGGTCCGCCTTGTTGAACGCCACAAGACGCGGCTTGTCGCCTGCGTTCAGTTCCTCGAGCACCGTCTGGACCGTGGCCCGATGCTCGGCGAAGTGGCGGTCCGATGCGTCGACGATCTCGAGCAGCACGTCGGCACGCGTAACCTCCTCCAACGTGGCGCGGAACGCGTCGACCAGCTGGTGGGGCAATTTGTGGATGAAACCCACCGTGTCGGTGACGATCGCCGTCTGGCCCTCACCAAGCTTGACCTGGCGCGACGTGGGATCCACGGTGGCGAACAGCCTGTCCTCGGCTTTGACGACCACCGACCCGACCAGGGCGTTGAGCAGAGTCGATTTCCCGGCGTTGGTGTAGCCGACTATGGCGACGGTGGGCACAAGTCGCCGGTCACGGGCGCGCGTGGCTGTACGGCGCTGCTCTGCGACCTGCTCCACACGTTCCTTGAGCTTCTTGATGCGCTCCCGGACCAGGCGTCGGTCAGTCTCAAGCTGGGATTCGCCGGGACCCCGAGTACCGATGCCGCCGCCCGTGCGCGAAAGGTGCGTCCACATTCGAGTCAGTCTCGGGAGCTGGTATTCGAGCTGAGCGAGCTCGACCTGGAGGCGGCCCTCGTGTGTCTGGGCGTGCAGGGCGAAGATGTCGAGGATGAGGCGCGACCGGTCGATCACCTTGGCGTGGACCGCCTCTTCGAGCGCGCGCTGCTGAGCCGGCGAGAGCTCGTCGTCGGCGATGAGGATCGTGTAGGCGGTCTCCGACTTGGCGGCGACCAGCTCGTCCACCTTGCCCTTGCCGACGTACCAATTGGGGTCGACATGGCGGCGGTTCTGCCACTCGGCGCCTACAACCTCGGCGCCGGCGGTGTCGGCCAGGCTCGCGAGCTCGGCGATCGACTCCTCGGCAGTCCAGCCGGGATCTTCGCCGCAGTCGACGGCCACAAGGAAGGCGCGCTCAACCGGAGCGGTCAGGTCGATCATGTCTTTGGTCACCGAGGCAGGATAGCCGAAAGGCTGAACGGAGCGGCCGGTGGCTTCCGAGTTGCCGTCTGCAGGCGTCGACCAGCGGGCGCCGGCCGGCAACCTTGGGTTGTCATTGCATATTGCCGACACCCCTTGCGGCCCCGATACTTAGCCTGGGGGCAAGGAAGAACGAGGACAAGAAGGTCCGCCGCCGAATGTCCCGCCACGAAATCTCCGCCGGGCGGCACGCTCTGGCGGACAACGCGCCCTACTACAAGATGCTCATCGAGCTGGCATCGGACGCGATCTTCCTGACCGACATTGACGGCCACTATGTCGACGTCAATGTGGCCGCCTGCACGCTCCTGGGCTACACGCGTGAGGAGCTCTTGCAACTCACGATTCCGGAGGTCATTCCACCCGCCGTAAATCCCGGTCAGCCTATGCGACTGCAGCTGATGCGGGAGGGGCAGACCGTCCTGTCCGAACGGATCGCTCGCCGGAAGGACGGTGTCTTGCTCCCGGTTGAGCTCAGCGCACGGCGGCTGCCAGACGGACAGATGCACGCCATCGTACGCGACGTCAGCGCCCGCAAGACCACTGAGGCCGAACGTGACCGCCTTGCGGCTGTGGTCGAGCAGACGGGCGACTTCGTGATCATGGCCGACGTCAATGGCATGACCACCTATGTCAATCACTCCTTCAGCCGGATATCGGGTTTCGATGCCGGGCAGGTCATCGGGCGCCCCTTGGTCGAAACCCTTAAGACGCAGCCGAACGACATGACCGGTGCCGAGATCGGCGCGGCCCTGGCGTCGGGACGGACCTGGTCGGGCTCGTTCTTCGCAGTTCGAGCCGATGGTCAGCCCGTGGATCTCGAGGAAGTTGTCTCGCCCCTGCGCGATGCATCGGGTGGGATCGTTGGATGGGTCGCCGTCGGTCGCGACGTCTCGCACGAGCGGGCGCTCGAAGCGCAGCTCCGGCATGCGCAGAAGATGGAGGCGATTGGACGACTCGCCGGCGGCATAGCCCACGACTTCAACAACCTTCTGGCCGCGATCAGGGGCTACGCGGAGCTGACGCATCTCGCAACGGAACCGGACGACGAGATCCACGAGTACACCGCCGAGATCCTCAAAGCGGCCGATCGCGCCAAACTCCTGACCCAGCGGTTGCTGACTTTCGCGCGTCAGCAACCGACATCGCCCGACATTGTCGATATCAACTCGGTCATCGACGGCCTGACCCCGATGCTGCACCAGATCGTCGACGAACGGACGTTGCTCGTCGTAGAGCTGGCGCCCGAGCCCGTCGTGGTGACGATCGACGTGGCGATGCTCGAACAGGCGATCCTGAATCTCGTGATAAACGCCCACGACGCGATACCGGATCAAGGCGTCATCCGACTCACAACTCGCGTCGAGGCCACTCGGCCCGATCGGCACGTTCCCGGAGACAGCCTCCTGGCCGGGAGTCACGCGGTCGTCTCGGTGACCGACACCGGATCGGGGATCCTGCCCGAGGACCTGCCGCACCTCTTCGATCCCTTCTTCACGACCAAGCCCGTGAACAAGGGCACGGGTCTTGGCCTGTCGATCGTGTACGCGGTCGTGACCGCGGCCGGAGGCAGCGTGTCCGTGAATTCGAAGCCGGGCGCGGGCGCCAGCTTCGAATTGCTGTTACCCACGAGCGAACGGCCACACGTCGCCGCAGCGGCTCCAGCGCCGCCTGTGGAAAGCGGCGCCAGCGGCGCCGAGGAAGTTCTCCTGGTAGAGGACGACGAGACGGTGCGCAGTTTCGTGGCACGCGTCCTGTCGCGAGGCGGCTACCGCGTCGCCGAGGCGGTTTCGGCGGAACAGGCCCTGGCGCTGATCGGCGAAGGTGCCCAGCCGGCTCTGCTGGTCACCGACATCCTGCTGCCGAAGGCGAGCGGACATGAGCTCGCCGACCTTCTCAGATCGAGACTCCCGGGCATCGGAGTCATCTACATCTCGGGCTACGACGCCGATCGGCTTGCCTTCGACGGCGCCGTGCCTGCCGGCACGGCCTTCCTGTCCAAGCCATTCGCGTCCGACGACCTCCTGCGTGCGGTCAGGAGAATCCTCGATGCCGCGATCCCGGCCGGAGATTAGGGCGGACGCGGGATCGTCCGAGGACAGGTCGGGGAACTAGGCCGAAGCCGACTCGATGCTCGCCAGGTAGTCCAACACCGCCCCGAGCGCGTCGGCAACAGGTAAGTCGCGAGTGGCGTCCAGCCAGAGGAGTTCCGGCTCGCGGCGGAACCACGTGGCCTGGCGTCGAGCGAAGAGAACGTTGCGGCGCGCATCTTCCGCGATGGCGGCGTCGGGGGTCAGGCGGCCCTCGATTACCGCGATGGCCTCCGCGTAGCCAATCCCCGAGAAGCTGGGCAGAGCGCCGTCGTAACGGGCCATCAGGGCCCGCGTCTCCTCGATCAGGCCGGCGTCGAACTGGGACCGGGCGCGGGCGTCGATGCGCTCACGGAGCGTCGGCGGCTCGATTGTCAGACCGAGCCACAGGACCGGCCGCCCATAGCCCCGCGGCTCCGGGAGCGGCTCGTCTCCGCGGAGACGCGCAATCTCCACGGCTCTCACCACGCGGCGAGGATTGCGGAGATCGACGACGGCAGCCCTGGTCGGGGCGAGCCGGCGCAGCTCCCCAACGAGCGCGGGCAATCCTTCGGCGTCGAGCTGCGCCTCCACCTGGGCGCGCACCTGAGCGTCCCACGGCAGGTCCCCGACGGCGAGGCCGCGAGCCACGGCACGCAGATAGAAGCCCGTACCGCCGACCAGGAGCGCGACACAGTCGCGGGCGACGGCGCCGCGCCCTGCAATCCCGGCCAGCGCCCCTGTGGCGTGGGCGGAGTAGTCAGCCACGCTGAACGGTTGGTCTGGATCCACGAGATCCAGACCGTGGTGCGGTACGCGAGCGCGCTCCGCCGCCGTGACTTTGGCCGTGCCGATGTCCATGCCGCGGTATACCTGGCGCGAATCGGCCGAAACAATCTCCGATGCCACTCCCCTCGCCCGCAGTTCATCCGCGAGGGCCAGCGAGAGTGCGGTCTTGCCGCTGGCGGTCGTGCCCGCTAGGACGACGAGCGGCGGCACTCCTTCGAGCGCACCGCCGTCAGGCGAGGGCATCCGGCTCGTCCGGAGCGTCGACCAGGCGGCCTCGCAAGGCAAATGGACCGGCATGTTCGATATGGACCCGCACCGGGTGCCCGACCAGGTCCGGGTCGCCGGCCAAATGGACGAGCTTGTTGTGGCGGGTGCGGCCAGCCAGGGCGACACTCCTCTCCCCTGCCGATCCCTCCAGGGTCGGAATGGCCGAAAGCGGCATGTCGAGCTCCTCCGCGTCCGAGTCGTCGATTTCGATACGCCGGCGAGGCGGGGTGATCTGGTCTACCAGCACCTCCACGTCGCGGCCCAGCCAGGCCTCGTTCAGCGCCAGGCCGACTCCCTCCTGGCGGGCCAACAGTTCGTTGAGGCGCCGCCGCTTCACCGCGGCGGGCACATCGTCGGCCATGGCCAGCGCCGGAGTTCCGGGGCGCGGTGAGTAGGCAGCCGCGAAGACCGTGTCGAAACGCAGCTCTTCCAACAAGCCCAACGTGGCCTGGAACTGGAACTCCGACTCACCGCAGAACCCCACGATGATGTCCGTCGAGATCGCAATTCCGGGCACGGCGGCGCGTATCTTCGCCAGGCGCTCGCGATAGTGACGCACCGTGTACTGGCGCCCCATCCGCCTGAGCATTTCGTCGTTGCCCGACTGGATCGGCAGGTGAAGATGCTCACAGACACTCGGCAGCTGAGCCATCACGTCGATAAGTCGATCGGATAGGTCCCACGGATGCGAGGTTATGAATCGCAAACGCGGGATTGCAGGCTTGCCGGCGGGACCGGGAATGGCGTCGATCGTACGCATGAGTTCGGCCAGATCCGGACGTCCCTGCAGGTCCAGCTTGCGCCCGCTCGACCGCTCGGTGCAGATGTGGCCGAAGCGCTCCTCCGCCGGCAGGTCGTGGCCGTAGCTGTTCACGTTCTGGCCGAGCAGCGTCAACTCCCGCGCGCCGGCTGCCGCGATCGATCGAGCCTCCGCAACGATCTCGTCGAATGGGCGGCTTCGCTCGGGACCGCGGGCGAACGGGACGATGCAGTACGTGCACGTCTTGTCGCAGCCGTAGACGACCGGCAGCCAGGCCGACACGTTCGAAGAGCGGGCGATGCGGCCCTCGGCGAGCGCCGTGGCGCGGTTGTGGGCCAGGTTGTCTGCCGCACTCACCGGCCGACCCGAAAGCACAGTCGTCGCCGCGGTTGCGGTCGACCGCAGGCCGACTGGCGCCTGGGCGGAGACCAGACCCAGGCGCAGAGCCAGCTCGGGTTCTTCATCCGGGCGCAGGAACATGTCGACCGCAGGGAAGCGCTTCACCAGCCCGGATCGCTCGGACTCGCGGACGCCGCAGCCGGTCAAGACGACCCGCAGGCCCGGGTTCGCCCGCTTCAATTCGGCCAGACGGCCCTGACGGCCGATGACCTTGGCCTCGGCGTGCTCCCTGACGGCGCAGGTGTTGATGACGATCAGGTCGGCTGACTCCATCGCGGCCGCTCGCTCGCATCCTACGGCGAGCAGCTGGCCGGCCATCTCTTCGGAGTCGCTCTGGTTCATCTGGCAGCCGAGCGTCCAAACGAAGAAGCTGGGCGTTTCGTAGGAACCGGGCCGGAACTCGGCCACGGCCGGATGTACGCGAGGCAGCGCCGCTGCGGGTTCGGCCATGGAACGGAGTCGCATTGCCTGGGCGACCCACGTCTGCCGCTCGCTCATATGGACGAGGCCTCCGAGCGGATTGTCAAATGGCGGCGGCCGAGCAAGGCGAAGAGATCCGTGGCGTCCTCGTCGGGTACGAATAGCGCGGCGTGAGCCTCAGCATACGTCTCTCCATCGCCGTGGTAGTCGCTTCCGCCGGTCGGAACGAGGCGCAGCTCGCGGGCCACGCCAGCCAGATCCGCCACCGTGTCCCGATCGAAGTGGCGGTAGTGGACCTCCAGGCCGCCCACGCCCGAGTTCGCGAGTTCCGCGACGAGCTCTCGGCGGTCATATGCGTCCGCGAAATGGGCCAGCGACGGCAGGCCGCCCGCAGCCCTGATGGCGGAAACGGCCTCCACCGGACCAAGTCCTTCGCGGGGCATGTACGCGGGTTTGCCCCGAACCAGCAGGCGCTGCATCGCATCGTCCACTGAAGAAGCGTATCGAGCGGCCACCAGGCACCGGGCAATCTGCGGCCGGCCCAGCGAAGCTCCGCTCGCGGGGCCATGGGCGAGAAGCATCTCATCGACCTGGGCATCGATGGGATATCCGAGCTGGCGCAGTCGATCCACGATGCGATCGAAGCGCGATACGCGGAATAGTCGTTGCCTCTCCAGGGTCGCCTCGAAGACGTGGTCGTGGAGGTCGACCCCGAGACCCAGGATGTGCAGCTCTCCTTCCCAGAGCTGCGGAATGCCACGGGCGACGCTGTTGATCTCCACGGCGGGCAGCAGTTCCAGCGGCAGTGGGGCGTGGCCGGGGGCACACAACTCCCTGACGCCTGCCAGGGTGTCGTGGTCCGCCAGGGCGAGCACCTGGACTCCCGCCGCCGCGGCGGCCGCAACGAGCTCCATCGGCTCGAGGATGCCGTCGGAGCGGCAGCTGTGAGTATGCAAGTCCACCCGCGAGGGATACGGCGGAACGACCGGCTCACCTTGCGTCGAGCGGTAGGCATTGCTGCGGAAGCGGAATGAGCCGGTGTCGCCCGCCGGGACGTCATCGCGCCTCACGGGCGTACGGCGATCGGGAGTTGCGGGCACGCGACGATCGGCCCCGGTTGGAAGCCGGCGGTCGAATGCCATTCTAGACCTCGACGATGCGCTGGATGCGCTCGATAGCCAGGGCCTTTCCGGTGTCCGGATCGATGTCGATCTGGCAGGCGTTGAAGACGACGGGACCGGAAGCTACCTCGAAGCGGGTTGGCAACCCGTTGAGGAACCGAGGGATCACCGTCGCGGGCTCGAAACCGATGACGCTGTGGACCGGCCCGCACATGCCCAGGTCCGACTGGTAGGCCGTGCCCTTGGGCATGATTCGCTCGTCCGCCGTGGGCACGTGGGTGTGCGTGCCGACTACCGCACTCGCGCGGCCGTCGAGGTAGATTCCGAAGGCGTTCTTCTCGCTCGTCAGTTCGCAATGGAAGTCCACCACGCGCACCGGCGGCAGCGGCTCAGACGCCTCGTCCACCAGTCGATCGAAGTCTGTGAATGGGTTCTCGATCGGCGTCATGTATGTCCTGCCCTGGAAATTCAAGACCGCCACATCCGTGTCGTCGGCCGCCCGAAAGACGCCCCAGCCACGCCCCGGGACTCCATCCGTGCCGTAGTTGTGGGGTCGCAGGATGCGTTCCTCGAGTTCGAGCTGGGCGTACATCTCGCGCTTGTCCCAGATGTGATTGCCCGAAGTGATGACGTCGATCCCGCTCCGGAACATGGCCTCGGCAGTGGCGACGGTCAAGCCCATTCCGCCTGCCACATTCTCCCCGTTGGCGGTGACGAACGCGATCTGCCGCTCGTCGCGGAGCTGGGGCAGGATCGCCTCCACAGCCAACCTGCCCGGCTTGCCGATCAGGTCGCCGATCATCAGGACGCGGCAGGCACGCCGGCCTGAGGACGTTGGGGGCAAACCGGGCCGATCTGGCGAGGCGGGCACGGGCGGCTACTTGGCGTACTCGACGGCCCGCGTCTCGCGGATTACCGTCACCTTGATCTGACCCGGATACGTGAGGCTCGCCTCGATCTTCTTGACCACGTCGCGGGCAAGGCGGGTGGCGGTCACGTCGTCGATCTGCTCCGGCTTGACGAGGATTCGAACCTCGCGACCGGCCTGGACGGCGAAACTCTTGTCCACGCCTTCGAAGCTCTCGGCAATGGCCTGGAGATCCTCGAGCCGGCGGACGTATGTCTGAAGCGACTCGCCGCGGGCCCCCGGACGCGAGGCACTGATCGCGTCCGCCACCTGCACGACAGGAGCCTCCATCGAGGCATACTCGACTTCCTGGTGGTGAGAGGCGATTGCGTTCACGACCTTCGGCGACAGGTTGAGTCGCTGCGCGATCGACGCCCCGATCTGGGCGTGCGGCCCTTCGACTTCATGATCGACGGCCTTGCCCATGTCGTGGAGGAGGCCGCCGACTTTGGCGGCCTGCACGTCGAGGCCCAGCTCCGCGGCGATCATCGCCGCCAGGCGACTGGTCTCGACCGAGTGCGCCAGCACGTTCTGTCCGTAGCTCGTTCGGTATTTGAGCCGGCCCAGGAGCTTGACTATCTCTGCAGGCAGCGCCGGGATGCCCGCCTCGTATATGGCCTGCTCGCCTGCCTGGCGCATGATCGTGTCGACTTCCGCCCTGGCCTTGGCCACGACCTCCTCGATGCGCCCGGGATGGATCCGGCCATCGGCCATCAGCTTCGTAAGGGCGACACGGGCCACTTCTCGGCGGACCGGATCGAAGGCACTGATGACTACCGTTTCGGGCGTGTCGTCGATG
>PMKN01000085.1:0-16349 GCA_003158675.1 Chloroflexota bacterium
GTTGCCGAGGATGGCCGCCTGGCCTTTGAGCGAATCTTCCAGGCCGGCCGCATCGCCGATCTCGCGGCAGATCTGCTCCTGTTCCTTGCGGAGGGTCATTGCCCTCTCGCTGTCGCCACGCTCCTGCAGGATCGTGGCCCGGTTTCCGAGCACGGTGGCCAAAGTGGCAGATTCCCCCAGCTCGCGGCAGTTACGCTCGACCTCTTCGAACAGGGTCATTGCCCGATCTCGATCGCCGCACATGGCCATGATCGAGGCCTGGCTGGCGAGCGACTGAGTAAGGCCTTTGAGGTCCTTCAGCTGCCGGAAGACTCCTGCCGCGGTCTTGTACAGCGTCATGGCGCCCTTGAGGTCGCCGCGCGTCGCGAGTATCGCCGCCTGCATCTCCGCCGAAGTCGCCTGGCCTGCCAGATCCCCGACATCGCGGCACATGCGCTCGGCCCGCCTGAGCAGGGTCATGGCGCCATCGAAGTCGCCGCGATCGCGCAGAACGGACGCTTGATTAGCGAGCGCTGCCTGCGGGACTGCAGAGTCCCTTCTCTCGCGCTTGCGCCCGGCGAGGTTCTGATACAGGGAGAGCGCCTGCTGGGGGTGGCCGTTGTCCTGAAGAAGGGTGGCCAGGACGAACAGGCGATCTGTCTCCTGCGCGTCCGGGGCGTCGAGAATCGGCCGATAGACATCGACGATGCGCAGCCCCGCGCTGGCGGCGACTTGAGCCCAGAGTTTCCTGACTTCGAATCGATCGGTGTTCCAGGCGGCCTCGAGGAACTCGAGATCCGCCAGGAGGTCCGAGAGGCGCTGCCAGTTCGAAGCTTGCGATAGCTGCCAGGGCAGCTCGGCAACCTTGCGCGGGCCAAGCTCGCGAGCCGCGAAGTAGTCGGCCAGACGCAGATGCGCGACACGCTCGTCATCCTCGCCTGGGAGATATCTGTGCCGGACGGCTGTACGCAGGTAGTCGTGGAAGAATCCGAGCAACCCGGAGCGGCTCGCTAGCGAGGACTCGGCGGCAAGGAATAATGGTGACCAGGAGGCGCGTGGTAGGGGCTGGCCCTCGGCGCCGAGCAAGTCGAGAAGCTCCGTCTCGGATAGGCCACGCCGGGCTGCCCACAACATGCTGAAGGCGTCACGCACGAGGCCGGGCCGGTCGCGCTCGTAGTCGGCTTGATAGCGCTCCAGGATCAGCTCGTACAGCGCAGCAACCGAAGGTGCGGCGAGATAGCGCTCGATCTGGGCATCGAGGGTCTCATGTTCTCCCCACAAGCGCAGTTCGTCCAGAAGCGCTCGCAGGTACAACGGGCTGGCGCATTGCGGGGCCGCGGCGATGCGCTGACGGCGAGGCTCATCGAGCGCTTTGGTGTAGCTCGCCAGGTAGTCGACAACCAGATGCTCGCGCTCGGCTGGTCCGAGCGGGGCAACGACCAGAGTCGGATACGCGCGCTTCTGGAGTTCCGTCAGCGGTCGTCCGGGCAGGGTGGAGAGGACGAGGCGAACGTTCGCCGGGATGGCCGATGGGAGCCAGGACAGTTCGAGTGCCACCTCGCGATCTTCGAGCTGGTCGAGGGCATCGAGGATCAGGATGGCCCGACCTTTCGCGGCGGACTTGCGGACGGCGTCGCCGAAAGTCCGACGGAGCGCGTCGGGCTCGTTGGGGATCTCCGCTTTGAAGCCGAAACGGCGCGAGAGCTCGCCGATGACGCGGCGAACCATCGCGCGCCAGTCGGTGCTGGCAGGCGAGGCGCCGATGAAATGCGCCAGAACCAGTTCGTCGGGATGGGCCTCGCGATAGCGAAGGATCCAGTTGGCCAGCAATGCCGACTTGCCCGAGCCCGAGTCGCCAAGGACAACCAGAGGTGGGCCGTTGCCGGCGGCATGGGCGTCGAGACGCTCGAAGTAGTCTGGTCGGCCGATGTACACACCCGCGCGACTTCGCGCGAAAGCTTCGTGCTCGGTTGCCTCGCGGGTGAGCGCGTCGGGCTCGGAGCCTGCCGGATAGAGTCGATCGATTACCGCGGTCAGATCGGCGAGGACCAGCTCGCCCAGGGCGCGCGGGTCCGGGTAGTTCGTGCGGACGGGCAGACCGCCCTTCTCGATCCGCTTCTTGAGGTCGGCGAGCTTGACCCGTCGCTCTGCAGCCAGTCGCTCGGCTTCCTGCCGTCCGAGCGCCTCGATCTCCTCGAGCGTCGGGATCTCGCGGAACTGGTCGGCCGGCTTTCCATCGACGTACGCCGGATCGCGCAGATAGAAGAAGGTGTGCTCGGCCATGGCCGGATCGTTGAGGACGCCGTGGAGAATCTCTAGCTCGGTGACTGAGCGGCCGACGACCTCGGCCAGCCAGGGCTCCCGTTCGACCAGAGCGGGGTCGATTGCGTCGGGCACCCAGCCGTATCGCTCGCCCAACAGGCCGATGAAGTACGGCCGGCAGCCACGGATCTCCGCGAGACAGATGGGCAGGACCTGGCCCTCAGCCTTTTGCTCGTCGGTCACTCCCCAGCGCAGGTCCACCTCGCCCCAGGTGACTCCGCGTGACTCGCACAGCTTGCGCAGCGCCGGGAACACCTGCTTGACCAGCTCGTCGCGCTCGGCCTTCATGTCACGGAACGTCGAGGAGACGAAGACGCGCACGACGCGCGGGTCGGCCGCAGGCTTGGCCGGCTTCAAGCCACCACGGGCGGGCTCCGCCGTGGACAGGACCGGGGGCGGGGCGGAAGTCCGGGAAGTTGCTGCCGGAGCCGTGGCCGCCGGAGTTGCCTCTGTTCCGACGACCGAACGCACGAGATCGCTCAGGGACGGGCCTTTCGCTGGTCTGGCCTCACGTGCCTCCTGAAACGCGGCGGGAATACCCACCTTCTTGCACCGCACCAGTAGCTTCTGGTACATGTGCAGGAGCGCCTCCCTGTCCCTGTCGTGCTGCCTGACAGCTTCCATCACGAGCTTGATGAGCTGAACCTGGCCCTTGATGTCCAGCAACTCCGGATTCCCGGTGACTACCTGCTCAGCGGCGTTCAGGTCCAGAGCGGACGCCAGGGCCAACGCGGCCCTCTTCAGACCCTCCTTGTCCGCTCCGCCGCCACTCTCCCTGCTCTTGCCGGGCCCAAACGGCATGACAGATCCCCATCCTCGCTGTCTGGCGTTGACCTCCTCGCCTCACCAAAGCATACAAGTCCGAGATGCTTCAGGGCGAACTGCACGGGCGGAATGGCCAACGCGTGATGTCGGCCAATCTGTCGGTCGCGGCCCCGACCTCGCGGGAGGGCTGGAGGTTCACGCCCAACCGTTCGAGCGCGCTCAGGACCGCCTTGAGCGACAAGGCTGTGATGTTCGGGTCCATCCCGACGCCCCAGCGAACCTCGTCGTGGGGGCGGACTTCGACGTAGGCGACGGCCGTCGCCTACGTCGCCCGCACCCAGGGCATGCTCGGCATGGTCGAGGACCTCGACCTCGATACCCAGATCGTGGCGCAGAGCGTGGACCAGCACGGAGATGGGCCCATTGCCCGCACCGAGATGGCCGTCATCGCGCCGGAAGTCTCCACTCGAGGGCCGCACAGTCACGTGCCGTCACTCGAAGTTGTGTTGTAACCAGCGAGTCGCGTTCGACGTGCGATGAGTCTATGAGGTTCGCGCCGATCTGCTAGAGCCAAGTCCTCAGATCGGCAAGGCCGCGAGGCTAATGCCAGACTGGAGACCGCCGAGGAGCGCGAACAGCCCACAAACCAGTGCGTGGTTGGCGCTCCCGCCAGCCGGGCAGGCCGAAGCAAACTCAACCGAGCGCCCCAGGTCACGGGCCGTTGAAGGCCATCGTCACGACACGATAACTGGACACGCTATGCTCGGGTCGCCACGAGGAAGGCCACGGCGCACAGCCGCCCTGGTCTTCTAAGCGGTCGGTCGTGGGTTCGAATCCCGCCGGGGACGCCAACTCTATGGTTCGAGGGCGGTGCTCGATGGACTTGCTGGTCTGGCTGGTGGGGTTCTGCGTGGCGGTCGTGCTGCTGTTCGTGGCCGCGGTCGTGCTGTTCGTAGCCGCGATGGTGGCGATCATCGCTGCCCCCGTCCTACTCATCGTCGCGGCCGCGCTCGTCATGATCGTGGGGTCCATCGCCGTCGGATTTGTGGTGGGCGGCCAGACCGGTGCAATTATCGTGGGCGGCGCCTGGGTGTTGTTCATCCTCGTCGGCAGCTGGTTCGGTGGGGGAGGTCCATCGCTCGACTCGTTGAGGCCCGGCAATTGGATGAAGGGCGGTCCGTAGCGCCTACGGGCTGCCGCGCCATCTCGAGTGTCGCCGCCGCCAGAGAGTGTCGAGGCAGGCTGCGCCGAGCCGACGGTGGACGTATCCTCAAGTCCGAGCCGTCGGAGGTGGCGGCAAGAGGCGGGAGCGATCCCCAGGTGGATGCGTGAGCGGTTGGGCGGTGCCGATGGATCAGGGGCGTGGCATTCCGTTGCCGCCTGGAATCCAGGTGGCCCGCATGGGCCGGCGAGCGGGGGCCTGGATTCTGGATGGACTGCTCGTCGGGTTGCTGATGCTCATCCCGACGATTCTCGCAGTCGTCAGCGGTGCCGTATCTCTCAACCAGCAAGCGCTCGACCAGTTCGATGCTGAGGCCTACGACCCGTTCGCCAACGTCACAGCGCCACTGCTCCGCGTCAACACCGGCCTCCTCGTAATAGCTGTGGCCGTGTATGTCGCGATCCAGGCCGCCTACTACGCGGGATCCTGGACCGCGTCGGGCGGCACGCCGTGCCAGCGGGGCCTGAAGCTGCGGGTGGTGGATGTCGCGAGCGGACACTACCTGTCGTTTGGGATGTCGCTTCTTCGGTGGCTGCTGCTTCAGGGGCTGTCTCTGGTCATCGGGTCGGTCTTCTTCGTAGTGCTGCTGGGCAATCTCGCGACCACGCCCGCCAACCAGTTGTTCAGCCCATACCACGCGTCCATTTACGGGGCCGGCGCGAACGCCGGCACCGGCCTTGCGTCCGCCCTCGTGTCGTGGGCCAGCCTGATCTGGATCGTCATCCTGATCGTCTCCGCCGGCACCAATCCTGCCCGCCGGGGGCTTCACGACCGAATCGTCGGGTCCATCGTCGTCAGCCCTGTGCAGTTCGCCCCGGTCTGGCCCGGCTACGCATCTCCGCTACCGCAGTGGCCGGGCTACCCGCCCCAGGGCCCTCCGTACCCGCAACAGCAATGGCCTGGCTACCCGCGACAGCTGCCCCAGTACCCGCCACCGAGTCCGGCCTACCCGCCCTCGCCCTCGCCCTACGCCAAACCGACCTTGCCCGACTACCCACCGCCGCCGGTGCCGCCGGCGGCTCCAACCCAACCAGCGCCCGGAGATGGACCGGCAACCGAGTTGCCGGACGACGCGCCCAACCGGTAGCTCCGGTCAGCCGGGTTGGCTCGCCGCGGCTTGCGCTGCCCGCGCCGCGAACTCGAGCGCGGCCTCGATGGCCTCGCGCTGTTGGGCGGGCGTCATCCCGTACCACGGCACGCCAAGGATCACCCGTTCGGCGATGCCGTCCCAGGCCCGCAGGCGATCGGCAGCTTCGTCGGGGCGACCGGCGATGGCTATGGCGTCCAGCAGGTCGTCGTCGATGAGGGTCGCCATCCGATCCGAGTCGCGGTTCACGAAAGCGCGGCGCAGATCCCGCGGCAAGGCTGCGCGGTCGTGCAGCGCCAGGATCGGTTTGTACGACGGCGTCGTGGCATAGAAGGCTATCTGGAGCCTGGCCGCTCGGCGGGCCGCATCTTCGTCGTCACCGATCGAGAGCATCGGCATCGCGCTGATCGGGCAGGCGCCGGTCGGCCGGTGGGCCCGCTCCAATCCCGCGGCGATGGCGGGCGCCACTGCCTCTTTGAGGTAGCACGGCGAGGCGAGCGGGTGGCCGAGCAGCCCGTCGGCGACCTCCCCACACACGCGCGACAGGACTGGACCGACGGCTGCAAGCAGGATCGGCGTGTCGCGTCTCTCGGGCCGCGCCGGGCCGTGGAAGGTCGGCATCGTGATGCGGTACGCCTCGCCTTCGTGAACGACAGCCTCGCCGCGATTTGCGGCCCAGACTGTCCGCACCGCTTGGACGTACTCGCGCATCTGCAGGGCGGGCTTCTCGACCCGAACCGAGTAGCGGGCTTCCATGACCCGCTTGACCTGCGGTCCCAGGCCAAGCGTGAAGCGGTCTCCGGACAGCTCGTCGAGGTCCCAGGCGGTCATCGCCGTCAGGGTGGGGGAGCGCGGGAAGGCCAGGGCGATCGCGGTTCCGACCCCGATTCGCGACGTCGCCGAGATGGCAGCGGCGGCCTGGACGAAGGCTGACCGATCGAGCTCAGCCAGCCAGACGGACTCGAGCCCGGCGGCCTCGGCCCGACTTGCCAGTACGGCAACGTCTCGCGGACTGCCTCCCAACGCGATGCCGACTTTCATTAGTCGACTGTAGCCGGTCGTGGACAGGTTGCGCCTGCCCATAACCGAAACCGTGAACCGGAAGCCGGCTCCGTTCGGCCGCTCTACGATGCCCGTTATGAACGAGACACGGAGACTGAGCCAGATCGGCGCGCCGCCCACGGACGAGCAGTGGGCGGTCATCCGCGAGCGGCGGCCCGAATCGGGGACTACGTGGCTGCTGCTGGTGACCAGCACCGGGATCGCGTGCCTGCCGGGATGCCCTGCCCGCACTCCCGGTCGGGACCGGGTCCGGATCGTCGGATCGTTGGAGGAGGCGCTCGCGGCGGGAGCGCGGCCGTGTTTACGGTGCCACCCGGAGCCGCGGTCCGTGGGACGCGAGGCTACGGCCACGGCCGCACGAGACGCTGTGGAGGCGACCGTCGGCCGGCTGACTGCCGCGTTCGCCTCTGGCGACGAGATCCCCGGCGACCGCGATCTCGCTGCGGCGGTGGGCATCTCCGAGCGCCGACTCCGCGAGCTCTTTCGCGAGCGGCTGGGCGTGACGCCGCGAGGCTGGTTCGCGGCCCGTCGCGCGGAGCGGCTGCGCGCCCACCTCGCCGACCGCCGGGACGTGCTGGGCGTGCTCTTCGACGCGGGGTACGGCTCGTCGAGCGCGGCCTACGAGGCCGCCGGCGGCGAGCTGGGGATGGCGCCGGGGCGCTATCGAAACGGGGGCGCCGGCGCGCGGATCCGCTGGACCGTGACGGCAATCCCCGATGGCGTGGCGCTGGTTGCGGCGACTGACCGGGGCTTGTGCGCCGTGCGCCTCGGCCAGGAGCCCGTGGCCCTCGAGCGGGAGCTGCAGGCCGAGTATCCGCGCGCGACGATCGCCCGAGACGACGCCGGCATGGCCGAATTGGCGACATTGGTCTGCGATCTGGCGGCGGGCCGGCCGCGACCGGAGGCGAGCGGACTGCCACTGGACGTCCACGCGACCGCATTCCGGCGGAGGGTCTGGGAGGCGCTGCGGCGAATCCCTGCCGGCGAAACCCGCTCATACGGCCAGGTTGCTGCGACGATCGGCGCCCCAAAGGCGGCACGCGCAGTGGGGGCGGCCTGCGCCGCCAACCCGATTCCGGTGGTGGTGCCGTGCCATCGCGTCATCGCCGCCGACGGCTCGCTGCACGGCTACGCGTCCGGCCTCGCCAGGAAGCGCCAGCTTCTCGACGCCGAACGGTCGACAGCGAACGCGATTGCCTCGGCCGAACCGACGCACGCCGACCGCTAGCTCGGCGAGGCGAGGACCATGAGGCGGATCTCGGTCATCTCGTCGATGGCGTAGCGGATTCCCTCGCGGCCCTGGCCCGAATCCTTGGAGCCGCCGTACGGCATGTGGTCGATGCGGTAGGTCGGCACGTCGTTGACGATCACGCCGCCGACATCGAGTCCCTCGAACGCCGCCCAGGCGTTGGCCAGGTCGTTGGTGAAGACGCCTGCCTGGAGGCCGTAGACGCTGTCGTTGACCCGGCGAACGGCGTCGCCGAAATCGGCGAACGGAGCGGCCACGACCAGCGGGGCGAATGCCTCGCCGCGGCAGACCTGCGCCTCCAACGGCGTATCCACCAGCACGGTTGGAGCGAAGTAGGAGCCCTCCGCCTTACCGCCGAGGAGCAGCTTGCCGCCCAGCGAAACGGCCTCGTCCACCCACGCCTGCGTTCGCGCGACAGCCCTGGAGTCGACCATCGGGCCGAGGTCGGTCAGGGGGTCGAGTGGATCGCCCATCCGCAAGCCCCGGGCGCCCTCGACGAAGCGGCTCATGAAGTCGTCCCAGACCGCCTCGTGGACGAACAGTCGCTGGACGCTGATGCAGACCTGGCCGGCGTAGCTGAAGGCGCCAACGAGGGTCCGCCGAACGGCCCAGTCGATCTCGGCCGACCGATCGACTATGACTCCGGCGCTGCCCCCAAGTTCGAGCACGACCTTCTTCTTTCCGGCGCGCTCCTTCATTCTCCAGCCGATGGCTGGACTGCCGGTGAAGGTCAGCAGCTTGAAGCGCTCGTCCGAAACCATTCGATCGCCGAGATCGCGCGTCATCGGCAGGATACTGACGGCTCCCTCCGGCAGGCCCGCTTCGGCCACTATCTCCGCCACGGCGAGCATCGTCAGCGGGTCCTTGGACGGTGGCTTGAGCACGATCGGGTCGCCCGACGCGATGGCCGGGGCGAGCTTGTGCGCGGCCAGGTTCAGCGGGAAGTTGAACGGGCTGATGGCTGCGATGGGGCCGATAGGGAAGCGGCGCGTGATCCCGGTCCGGCCGCGAGACGCGGCGTTGAGGTCGAGTGGCAGGACCTCGCCGCCGATCCGCTCCGCTTCCTCAGCGCCGATCCGGAAGGTCAGTGCACCGCGGTCGACCTCGGTCAGCGCGTCCCGGATCGGCTTGCCCGATTCCCGGGCGATGAGCCGGCCGAGCTCCTCGCGCCGCGCCTCGATGCCGGCGCTGATATGGCGCAGGGCCGCGCTGCGTTCGAAGGCGGCCATCTTGCGCGTGCTCTCGAACGCGGCAGCTGCGGCCGTGATCGCCTCCTCCAACTGCGCCGGAGTGGCGTTGTACGTGGCGCCTGCCGGCTCGCCCGGCCTGGCGGGGTCTTCGACGACCAGGAGATCCCGCGAGTCGACCCAGCGGCCGGCGAGGTAGATGGGGTGGGGCCGGGTTCGAGCGCTGGCTACCATGGCGTGGCCGCTTGCCTCAGAGAGTGGCGCCGCACTTGGGGCAGTAGAGGCTGCTGAGTGTGCAGTCCAGGCCGCAGTCGCCCCCGCCTCGGCAAATCTCGCAGCGTGGCTTGTCGTGGGTCGCGTCTGCCAGACCGCCGCAACGGCAGTACCACGTCCCCCTGCCAATTCGCCGCAGTCGCTGTGAATCTTCTTCGACCAGCCGGAACTGGCCGCGGAACTCGACGATGGTGCTCACGTCGCAGACGATACCCGACCTGATGCCCGGACGGGTGGCGGTTTCCCGGCGCCGATGTCTCTCCTGCCGGAGCCGTCGCCGCCGATCTCTCGGGAGATGCTACCTTCTCACTGATCGGCCATTTGTCGCGGGTTGCGCCCGCAGTCAGCAGAGGGCGACTACCCGAATGAAATCCATCAGGCGCGGTTGTCTCATCGAGATCGTCGAGACGATCGTTCTGACTCTGTTCATCTACTTCGTAGTCCAGACCTTCGTGGCGCAGCCGTTCCGGATCTACCAGAACTCCATGGAACACACCCTGGATCCTGGGCAGATGGTCCTGGTCGACAAGCTGTCGCCCCATTTCAGCGACTACAAGCGTGGCGACGTCATCGTCTTCCAGCCCCCCCAGGGCTTTCAGGAGGATGGCCAGGACGTCCCATTCATCAAACGAGTGATCGGCGTCGGCGGGGACACGGTGGAGATCAAGGACGGCTCCGTCTGGATCAACGGCGCCAGGCTCAACGAACCCTACGTCTTTGACGGGCAGGCCACGGATCCGAGCACCGGCCAGTCGGTGTGGAAGGTGCCGAGCGGGTACCTGTTCGTGATGGGAGACCACCGCCAGGCGTCGCAGGATTCGCGAGTCTTCGGGCCGATCGCCAAGTCGAGCGTGGTCGGACGAGCCTGGCTGCGATACTGGGGCGGCCCGCTGGGCTTCGTCGGGTCGGCCACCTACGACAACATCCCGGCACCGGCGCCGTAGGCATCTCTGGTCGTTTCGTGTGTGGGTCTGTAAAGGCGCTGGGGCCGTGACGCGCACTAGAGGGATGTGGAGGCCATCGCGGCAGGGGAGATGATCGATCTGGAGGGGTTCGACTCGCAGTACGGGGTGCTGTTCGCCGACCTCACGGCGCTGGCGCGCGCCCTGGGCGCCGGGCCGGATGCCCAGGACGTGGCACAGGAAGCGCTCTTGCACGCCCGCGGCCACCTCGACCAGTTGCGCGACCCCGAGAAGCTCCGGGCCTGGGTCAGGTGCATCGCCGTTCGCGGCGCGAGTCGCGCCCGCCGCCGGCGTGTGGCGGCCCTCGACGCTCAGCACGTGGAGAGACTGCCCGCCGCGGAGCTTCCGGACGTGGACGTGGCTGCGGCCGTCGCCGGGCTGCCGGAACGCGAACGCATCGCCGTGACGCTCGTCTACGGCCTGGGCTACCGCCAGGACGAAGCGGCCGAGTTGATGGGGGTTGCAAGCGGCACGGTCTACTCGAGCGTGTGGCGGGCGCGGCGCAAACTCGCCTACCTGCTGGCGGAAGACGAGCCGATCGCCGATCCGGACGGGGGCACAGCACGATGAGCCGGCTGAGCCAGAGTCTGGCCGCGATCCTGCGGCGCGGGCACATCGACGACGTTCGCCTGGGGGCGATTGCGGAGGCAGACGGGGTCGGAACTGCGAGCGAGCTGGAGCACCTGCGATTTTGTCGGCGCTGCCGAAGCCTGCTCGTGGGTTTCCGTCGCACCGCCGGCGTCCTCGGCGGCATATGGACAGACCTCGCGGTCCAACGTGGAGCGGAGATCGCGGTGGGGGCGGGCCGCGTCCGCCTGCGCAGGACAGACGCGCCCGGCCGGCCCGGCCGGGGCATTGGGCCGCGCGCGGCGATTCCCGTGGCCATGGCCGCTGTTCTGGTCGCCGTCGTGGTGACGGCCGGGCTCATGACGCTGCGCATGGGCGGCCTTCGGCCTGCGGCGAGCGGCTCGGGGGATTCCGAAGCTGGGGCGACGCCATATGGAACGCCGCGGCTCACGGCACTTGTGGCTCGCCTGCCGATGGGGCAGTGGGGGACGTTCTCCTGGGCTCCGGATGGCATGCACGTGCTGATCGCCTCGACGAATGGGAGCACCGTCTACGACAGGTTCGGCAACGTCACCTCGTCGTTCGGGCAGTTCGAAGGCTGGCTGGACTCGACCCATCTGATTTCGGGCGACGGCCACGTGGCTGGCATCGACGAGTCCTACACGGGCGGGCCAACGTCCAACTCGTGGGTCGTCGCCAACGGCCACGGCTCGGCCGCGATCATCGTCGCCGTGCCTGCCTGCACCGGCGACCCGCTCATCGACTGGTACAAGAACGGGCAGTACGTGAAGGCGGGCGAGAAAGCCACGCCGTACGGCTGGTCGTCGGACGGGAAGCTGGTCCTGCTCGGGCATCTCGACTGCGGCAGCCTGGACGCTGAAACGCAAGGCTGGAAAGGCTCGGTCGACGTACAGGATTTCGCCACCGGCCGGGTCCTGGCGACCGTTCCGAACGTCCGCGGCCAAATGGCTTTCAATCCCTCGGCCACCCGGCTCGCCGCCCAGTCCGACCAGAACCTGGAGATCGTGGACATCGCCACCGGGCAGGTCAAGACCGTGCCCGACGCCACACTGCTCGGCTGGTCGGACGACGACCGCGTCTACGTCCTGACCTCGTCAGGTAGTCTCGCCCAGGTTGGCGCAACGGCTGCCATCCCCGACTTCGGCGGCGTCGTCGTCAACTGGGAGGTTCCCTCGTCGGCGGGCCCAGCGCTCGAGATCGATAGCGCGGGACACCCGATTCGCATCGCGGCCGCGAACGGGAAGACCACGCTGCTGGACCTCTCGGCCACCGATCTGACGGCGGCTTTGGATTCGACTGTTGGAAATCAGGTCTCGAGCCTCCAGAAGAGCCTGTGGTCGCCGGATGGCGGGCTCCTGGCTGTCCCCTCGTCGGATGGCACGTCGCTCGCGCTCTTCTCGGTCACCGATCTGCCAGGCTCGGTCGCGAGCGCGCTCCCGACGCCGATCGGCTCGCCGCAGGCCATCGCGGAACTCGACCGTTCGGCAATACCGTGGCCGGTCGGCGGGCTGACGGCGGACGCCACGCGCAACGCCTTCTGGTTCCTCGGCGGCGACACGGGCAAGCCGATCGATCTCTGCCGCTACGACGTCGCGACGGCGAAGCTATCGATCGCCGCCATCGATGGCACGGTCTACAACGAGAAGGAGCCTCGGGACAGTCTGGCCATCGCGCCCGACGGCAAGCTCTGGATCGGCGCGGGCCTTGACCTGATCGTCTACGACCCCGACACCGGCGGCCAGACCCACGTGACCATTCCGGCAACCGGCCCGGATGTCCAGCCCGACCCAACGCTCGGCCAGCCCGACCCGTGGGTCGCGGGCATCGCCTTCGACGCCAAGAACGGCGTCGCACTTGTCGCCCGGAACTGGGTGAGGTCTCTCGCCAGAGTGGACTCGTCGCTCCGGGTCACGGGCTCTGTCGACGTGTCGGACGGATTCCCAATGACCGGCGGGGTTGTCTTCTCCGGAGGCCGGGCGTTCGTGGTGGCTGATCCCGCGACGGGCTTCGGGTTCGGCGTAGACGCGACCGGCATGCAGACGCTCTCGAACCTCAAGTTCTCTGCGCCGTCGATCGCGGAATGGGGCGACCGGTTGCTGACGGCCGGAACGCCCCCCGGCTACATCGGCTCCGACGGCGGCGGCGCGGCGTTGATCGAGCCCGTCCCAGCTACCGCGGATCTGGTGGCAACGGGCCCGAACGGCGTCGCCGCGCTTTATGACGCCAGGGCCGGCGCGATCCAGCTGCGCGACGCGGAAGGCAAGGTCTCCGGCCAGGGCGTCTTCCCGGCCGGCGCCGCCCCCCACATCGTCGCGCTCGCCTTCGACGGCCAGGGACGGCTGTGGGCGTTGGAGGCTGGCTCGACCGCCTACGATTATTCGCTGGTGCGCCTCAGTCTCGGCGCCTGATCGCCCGTCCGGCCGGGCCGCCCGGTCAGGCGCTCTCAGCCCGGTAGCACCGTCTCGCCGAACATCAGGAACTTGTCGACACCGCGGGCGGCCAGGCGACCCTCATGGATGGCCCACACGACTAGCGACTGGCCACGCGAGCAGTCGCCTGCCGCGAAGACGCCCGGCGTCGTGGTCATCATGTCGTCGTCGTGGATGATGTTGCCGCGGTGGTCCAGCTTGCAACCGAAGGCCATGGGCAGCTCGGGTGCGGGGCCAATGAAGCCCATCGCCAGGAGCACCAGGTCCGCGTCGATCACCTTCTCCGTGCCG
Source organism: Chloroflexota bacterium (assembly GCA_003158675.1). GTDB lineage: Bacteria > Chloroflexota > Limnocylindria > Limnocylindrales > CSP1-4 > Fen-1039. Next base: position 13,417 of record PMKN01000085.1, read on the forward strand.
TCCCGTTCGGCCATCTCCGGTCGGCCGCTCGAGCCGTGGACCCATTCGATCTCGACCGTCTCGAGGGCGATAACGCGGCCGGAGTCGTCGCCGATCAGCCGCCGCGTGTTGACGAGGTAGCTGCGCGGATCGGCGCCCCACAGTGCGGCGGCTTCTTCCTGGCCGTAGTCCATCTTGTAGACCTTGGGCCACTGCGGCCATGGGTTGTCGGCGGCGCGCGTCTCCGGCGGGCGAGGCAGGATCTCCAGTTGCGTGACGCTCTTGGCGCCCTGGCGGACGGCCGTTCCGACGCAGTCCGTGCCGGTGTCGCCGCCTCCGATCACCACGACGTTCTTGCCGGCGGCGGAGATCGGCGTCGGCTCTCCGCCGAGCAGGCTCCTCGTGTTCCCGACGAGGAAGTCCATGGCGAAGTGGACGCCGGCGAGCCCGCGGCCCTCGACCCTGAGGTCGCGCGGGACCGTGGAGCCGGTCGCGAGGACGACGGCATCGAAGTCGGACTCGACCTTTTCGGCCGCGATGTCCCTGCCTACGGCGACGCCGGCGACGAACTCGATCCCTTCCTCGGTGAGCAGCTTGACCCTCCGATCGACGACTCCCTTGTCCAGCTTCATGTTCGGAATGCCGTACATGAGCAGGCCGCCGATCCGATCGTCGCGCTCGTAGACGGTGACCAAGTGGCCGGCCCGGTTGAGCTGCGCCGCGGCGGCGAGGCCGGCCGGTCCGCTGCCCACGACCGCAACCCGGAAGCCGGTTCGGGCGAGCGGCGGCTCTGCCACGACCCAGCCCTCGCGGAAGGCCCGATCGATGATCTCGGCCTCGATGGTCTTGATGGTCACGGCGGGCTGATTGATGCCCACCGTGCAGGAGCCTTCGCACGGTGCCGGGCACACGCGGCCGGTGAACTCGGGGAANNGTTGGTCTTGTGGAGGCGGATGATGGCTTCGCGCCACTGGCCCCGATAGACGAGATCGTTCCACTCGGGGATCAGGTTGTTGATCGGGCAGCCCAGTGCCAGGCCGTTGACCAGCTCCCCGGCTGTGCAGTAGGGGATGCCACAGTCCATGCAGCGGGCGCCTTGGTCGCGCAGCGTCTTCTCGGCGTACGCCGGATGCGTCTCGGCCCAATCCTTGACCCGCTCGAGCGGGGGACGAACGTGCGCCGGTTCGCGCTCGAACTCCATGAAACCGGTCGGCTTGCCCATCTTCAGTTGCCCGCCACTCGGCGCGCGTCGAGGACGTTCTCGTCGAAGGCCGCCATCTCGGCTTCCTCCTGCGAAAGCCCCTTCTCCCGCATTCGCGCCTGTGCCTCCAGGACGCGGCGATAGTCGTTGGGGACGACGCGGACGAACCTGTTGACGGTGGTATCCCACTCGTCGAGGAGGGCCCGGGCTCGTGGACTGTCGGTGTATTCGACGTGCCGCTCCAGGAGCCGGCGGATCTGGGCGATCTCCTTTGGATCGGAAAGCGGGAACAGCTGGACCATCTCCTTGTTACAGACCCGCTCAAAGCCGCCGCCCGCCGCCCCGCCCTCGCCGCTCTCGTCGAGGACGTAGGCGATGCCGCCGGACATGCCCGCCGCGAAGTTGCGACCGGTCTTGCCGATGACCACTACCTTGCCACCGGTCATGTACTCGCAGCCGTGGTCGCCGACGCCCTCCACCACGGCGTTGACGCCGGAGTTGCGGACGGCGAATCGCTCGCCGGCGATGCCGCGGATGTACGCCTCACCGGACGTGCCGCCGTACAGGGCCACGTTGCCGGTGATGACGTTCTCCTCCGCCACGAATGTCGCATCGCGGTCAGGGAACAGCACGATCTTGCCGCCCGATAGACCCTTGCCGAGGTAGTCGTTGGCGTCGCCCTCGAGAGTGAGAGTCACGCCGTTGGGCACGAAGGCCCCGAAGCTCTGGCCGGCCGACCCACGGAAGTGGAGCCGGATCGTGTCCTCGGGGAGGCCGGCTGCGCCGTAGCGGCGCGTGACCTCCGAGCCGAGAGACGTGGCCACGACGCGGTTGGTGTTGTGGACCGGCAGGTCCGCCTCAACCTTCTCGCCACGCTCGAGCGCCGGGGCGCAGAGCGGAATGAGGGTCGTGGCGTCGAGCGATTGTTCGAGCTTGTGCTCCTGGCCGATCTGGCATGTCCGCAGCGTCGACTTGGGCACCTTGGGCTGGAACAGGATCCGGCTGAAGTCGAGATTGTGGGCCTTCCAGTGGTCGATCGCGCGGCGCATCTCGAGCCGCTCGGAGTGCCCGACCATCTCCTCGAACGTCCGGAAGCCGAGCTGGGCCATGTACTCGCGGACTTCCTGGGCCACGAAGGTCATGAAGTTGACCACGTACTGGGGATCGCCACTGAAGCGCTTGCGCAACTCCGGATCCTGGGTGGCGACCCCGACCGGACACGTGTTCAGATGGCAGACGCGCATCATCACGCAGCCGAGGGTCACGAGCGGCGCGGTGGAGAAGCCGAACTCCTCGGCACCGAGCAGCGCCCCGATTACGACGTCCCGGCCCGTCTTCATCTGGCCGTCTACCTCGACCGCAACTCGCGAGCGCAGGTCGTTGACCAGCAGGACCTGGTTCGTCTCGGCGATGCCGAGTTCCCACGGCAAGCCCGCATGCTTGATCGAAGAGAGCGGCGAGGCGCCGGTGCCGCCGTCGTGGCCGCTGATCAAGATGACGTCCGCGTGAGCCTTGGCCACGCCCGCGGCGATCGTGCCGACGCCCACTTCGGACACGAGCTTCACGGATATGCGGGCGCCTGGGTTGGCGTTCTTGAGGTCGTNNGAGTAGATGTCGTGGTGCGGGGGCGGGCTGATGAGTCCCACGCCAGGCGTCGAATGGCGGACCTTGGCGATCCAGGGGTAGACCTTGGTTCCGGGCAGCTGACCGCCCTCGCCGGGCTTGGCGCCCTGAGCCATCTTGATCTGGATCT
>PMKN01000085.1:16364-58827 GCA_003158675.1 Chloroflexota bacterium
TCGCCGGTGTTCGACTTGCCGCCGAGACGGTTCATGGCGATCGCCAGCGTTTCGTGCGTCTCCTGCGAAATCGAGCCGTAGCTCATGGCGCCGGTCTTGAAGCGCTTGACGATCTCCGAGACTGGCTCCACGTCGTCCACCGACAGCGGATGGCGGTGGTTCGGCTTGAACTCCATCAGGCCGCGCAACGTGCACAGGCCTTCGGACTGGTCGTCGATGAGCTTGGAGTACTCCTTGAACGCCGGGTAGCTGCCGCTGCGAGTCGAGTACTGGAGCTGGGCGATCGAGAGCGGGTTGAAGAGGTGGTGCTCGCCATCGACGCGGTACTGGACGTTTCCGCCTGTGCCGAGCTGCTTGTGATAGATCGGCCGGTTGGGCGGATACGCCCTGTCCTGGCGCATCTTGACTTCGCGGGCGACCACGTCGATGCCGATGCCGCCGATGCGGGTCGGCGTCCCGGTGAAGTACTCGTCGATGAAGTCCTGATTCAGCCCCAGCGCCTCGAAGACCTGAGCGCCGTGGTAGCTCTGAATGGTGCTGATGCCCATCTTGGAGATTACTTTGACGATGCCCTTGGCGATGGCCTTGCGGTACTTCTTCTCGGCCACCTCCCCGGCGCCGGCGATCAGGCCCAGGCGGACCTGGTCGTGGACGGTCTCGAAGGCGAGGTACGGGTTGACGGCGCTGGCGCCGTACCCAAGCAGGAGGGCAAAGTGATGGACTTCGCGCGGCTCGCCGGATTCGAGGACGAGGCCCGCCAGGGTGCGGGTGCCGGACCGGACGAGGTGATGGTGGACGGCCGAGACGGCGAGGAGCGCCGGCATGGGGGCTTCGTCGGCGTTGTGGCCGCGATCCGAGAGGATGATGATGTTGTGGCCTTCAGCGATCGCCTCCGACGCGCGGTCGCGGAGGGCTTCGATGGCCTTGCGGAGGCCGGCTCCGCCGTCGCCGACGCGGTACAGGGTCGGCAGCGTGATCGTCTTGAAGCCGTGCGCGTCGGGTCCGCCTGAGGTGTCGCCCGCGGACAGGTGGCGGATCTTCTCCAGCTCGTCGTTCGACAGAACCGGCGACGGCAGCTCGAGCTGGTGGGACGACTCGGGGCCGGGCTCCAGGAGGTTGCCCTCGGGCCCGATCGCCATCTCGGTGGCCATGATGATCTCTTCGCGGATGGCGTCGATCGGCGGGTTGGTGACCTGGGCGAAGAGTTGCTTGAAGTACGAGTAGAGCAGCTGAGGCCGTTCCGAGAGCACTGCCAGTGCCTGGTCGTTGCCCATGGCGCCGACCGGCTCGGTACCCGTGGCGGCCATCGGGTTGATCAGGAGTCGGACGTCCTCGGCGGTGTAGCCGAAGACCTCCTGGCGGCGCAGGACGGTCTCGTGATCGGGCTCGATGACGCGCGGCGGGGGCGGCAGTTCGGTCAGCTTGACAAGCCACTCGCGGAGCCACTCTTGGTAGGGGTGCTCGGTGGCGACGCGGTGCTTGAGCTCGTCGTCCGAAACGATGCGCTGCTCGGCGGTGTCGACCAGGAACATGCGTCCCGGCTGCAGCCGACCTTTGGCCACGATCTGGTCCGCGGGGATATCCAGCACGCCGGCCTCGGAAGCCATGACGACGCGGCCGTCGGCGGTGACGTAGTAGCGGGCCGGGCGCAGACCGTTGCGATCCAGTGTCGCCCCGATCCGAATGCCGTCCGTAAACGCGATCGACGCGGGCCCGTCCCACGGCTCCATCAGACAGGCGTGAAACTCGTAGAAGGCCTTCTTGTCGGGCGCCATCGACTCGTGGTGCTGCCACGGCTCGGGGACCATCATCATCAAAGCGTGTGCCAGCGACCGCCCGGAGAGGTAGAGCAGCTCGAGGGTGTTGTCCAGGATCGCGGAGTCTGAGCCTTCGGTGTCGATCGCCGGCAGGGCCTTCGTCAAATCATTGCCGAACAGCTTGGAGCTGAACTGCGACTGGCGAGCGTGCATCCAGTTGACGTTGCCCCGCAGGGTGTTGATCTCGCCGTTGTGGGAGATGTAGCGGTACGGGTGCGCGCGCGCCCACGATGGGAAGGTGTTTGTGGAGAAGCGAGAGTGAACCATGGCGATAGCGCTCTCGACGCGCTCGTCGGATAGGTCCGGGTAGAAGGTCGTCAGCTGGGATGCGTTGAGCATGCCCTTGTAGACGACCGTCCGGCAGCTCAGCGATGGAATGTAGAAGTCGCCACGGCTCGGAATGGCCGACCTCGAGATGGCCTTCTCCACCAGGCGCCGGACGACGTAGAGCTTGCGCTCGAAGGCCAGGTCCTCCACCACTCCCTCAGGACGATCGATGAAGACCTGGCGGATGAAAGGCTGGCTGGCTTTGGCACTAGCGCCAAGGCCGGTGTTGTCGGTAGGAACTTCGCGCCAGCCCAGGAAATGGAGACCCTCTTCCTCGACGACGCGCTCGAACAGACGGAAGCACTCAACCCGGCCGAGCCTGTCGGCAGGCAGAAAGACGACGCCCACGCCGTAACCGCCGCGCCCGCGCAGCCGAATCCCGGATCTGGCCGCGACCTCCGACAGGAAGCGGTGCGGAATCTGAATGGTCAGACCCGCGCCGTCGCCGGTGTTCTTCTCCGAACCGGTCGCGCCGCGGTGCTCCAGGTTGAGGAGGACGGTGAGCGCATCGCGAACGATCGCGTGCGACGGGCGGCCGGCGATGTCCACGACGAAGCCGAAGCCGCAAGCGTCGTGCTCGAAGGCCGGGTCGTACAGACCCTGAGCTCCTGGACCGCCGGTGTGCGCCAACTTGGATTCCATCCTCGATTCCGATTGACCGTGCCGGCTCGGACCGACTGAGACGCCGACAGGGGTCCCTGCTCCGTGCACAGGAGCCCTCTATCCGTTGCGGAACCCCGAGTGTCATCAAATGGGGTTCCCGGGTCAAGGTTGCGAAGGTTGCGATTGGGAACGATAAGGCTTCCTTAGCCGGACTTCAGGGTCCCCGCCGCGGCCTCCCTGCACCGGTGAGTCGTCCTCGCATACCCGATAGGGGAGGTCGGCTCGCGGAAGTCGGTCCCCGGCCTCTTCTAGCGTGTTCGATTCCCACCAGGACGGTCTTCGAGCCGCGCCGGAAGGACGATGGCGCTAGACTTCCGAAGCCTGGCCTGAAGCGACGACGCTTCGTGGCCCACGGGGCGTGGCGGTAGCCAGATGGCTCGCAGGCACTGCCGGGAGGTTGAGATTGTCGCCACAAACGCGCCGCGGCCGAACGCAGCCGGCCAGCCGAAAGCCGAAGGTCCGCGCAGAGACCGGAGCCGCTCCGAATGAGGTCCTTGAGGCCGCTCCAAAGGATGAGCCGGTCCATTCCGCGAGGTCTGGCGACTCGCCAAAGCCGGCTGACTCGCCAAAGCCGGCTGAGGGCAAGCGAGTCAAGGTGTCGGCTCCCCGAAAGAAGAAGCAGCACGGCACGGCATATCGCTGGCTGAGCGCTTACATGCCGATCATGGCGATCCTGTTTGCCCTCCTCGGCATTCTGTGGGTCTACACAAGCTTCATCAACCCGCCGCCGCCGACCCCCGCGCAGCAGTGGGCCCGGATCGAGGATAAGTGGTCGCCCCCGCGCGAGGCCGCCCGCAAGGCGATCGCAGACTCCACCCTCGACTTCGCCAAGCAGCAGGCGGCGTACACGGACTTCTACAACCAGACCAAGGGCTGGGTCGACGACGTCACCGCGGTGAAGGTCTGGGGCACGGCTTCGAGCTCTGTCTCGACTTTCGTTAGCGACGGCAACCAGTACCTCACCCTGTTGCAGCAGGTCACCGCAGCGAAGACGGCCGACGACGTGGCCGCGCTGGCCGCCACGATCAGTCCGGCGGACCAGGCGTTCACGAACGACGTCCTCGGACTCCGGCACACCCTCTCGCTTGCGATCGCCGCGGTGACGGCACCGCCGATTGCCTTCCCGTCGGTCAACCCGACCCCAACGCTGCCTCCGTCGGCGGCGCCGAGCGGGTCAGCCGGTGTCTCCTCGGCGCCTACCTCGTCGGCCGGACCTACCCAGGTGGCTTCGCCGACCCAGACAGCCTCGCCGACCCAGACGGCGTCTCCGGCCGTGAAGTCACCGTCGCCGACCGCCAGCAGATAGGAGCCGCTCGGCTGTAGCGAATACGCGCGCGGACGGGCGCGAGCCTCGCACGACCCCGTTCAGCGGATGTCGCTGACCGACCAGACGCGATCGAGAACGTACTTGCCGTCCGTCCGCGGGTCGAGCAGGTTCGGCTGCGCTCCCTGGACGACGACGTAGGGGTGCAGCCGGAACTGGGCGACCTGCGTGCCCACGAAGGTCACTTCGACGACGACTCCCTCCATCGTCTGCTGGCTCCAGTTCTGGTCGAACAGGAAGTTGCCGTGGCTGCCGATGGCGAACGTGGGTCCGTTGGAGCCAGGCAGGATCGAAGCCCATGACGCCCAATGCGTGCCGCTCCCCAGGACTCCGTCGGCACCGCAGCTATAGAAGAGAGAACGCTGCGCGATCTGCTCTTTGGTAATCGTGCTGTGGTACTCGGGCCAGCCCCATTGAGGCATGGCGATCACGACGTCCGCAACCTGCTTGGCCGCCTTGATCGAGTCGCACACGTTGGCGTCGGTCATCGGTGCGGCCCCTGGGTGGGCTGAAGTAGCGGCCGCCGAACCGTGGATGTCGTCCCAGCCCACGAACGCGAACTTGACGCCCCGAACGTCCACGACCGCCGGTGCAAGGGCGGCAGCAAGCGTCGCGCCCGCTCCGGTGTGCTTGATTCCGGCGGCGTCGAGGTAGGCGATGGTCGATCGAACGCCGGCATAGCCGGCATCGGTGATGTGGTTGGAGCCCAGGGTCACGACTTTGAGCCCGCCTTTCGTGGCCAGTGTCTGGGCAACGCGCGGGTCGATGCTGAAGAGCTTGCCGCCGTTGTGCTGGACCCAGTTGGCGACCATCGGACACTCGAAGTCGTTGGCGCTGACATCGTTGTCTGAGATGAGGGCGGCGACGGTGCCGGAATTGCCGACTCGCCGCAGGTTCGGGACCGGCCAACCGGTGCCCTGCGGACCGGTGTATTCCGTATCCATGCGGAAGCCGCCGTAGCGGGCGCTGCCGCCGTTGAGCGTCCAATCCCAACCCTTCTTGTTCGTGACCGCCATCAGGCTGACGCCGCGGTCGGGGCACGTGTCCCCAGTCGAGATGAGAGTCCGGACGTCATTCACGTCGTATGCCGTCCAGGTTTCTGCGGTGGCCGTCTCGGCCATGAGCGGGTAGGCGATCGCGCGATGAGTCGGCGAACCGAACAGGTCCGCGTCACCGACGCGCAGCACTTTCACCGACGGCGACACGAGCCCGGGCGGCAGGAGCCCGATCGTGTTTGCCTCGGTGTGGATCCGGGCGGTGATGTCGGCCGCCGGCAGGCAGGCGGTCCCGGCCGCGAGGGCGAGCGGCTGTCCTGACAAGCTGAGGCCCGTCATCTCGCATGGTGCGACCAGCTTGCCGCCGCTCGCGGCCGCCGTCAGGGCGTCGGCGGAGAGGCTCTCCCGGGGATCGTCATAGCGCACCACGACCGCCACCGGGAAGGACACGGGCGCCGGCGTGGGCGTTGGAGTGGGACTTGGAGTGGGCGTCGCGTTGGGCGTTGCGCTCGGTCCGACCGAGGCCCATGGAGTGGGCGCCATCGTGTCCGCCGTGCTGGGCCGGGCAGTTGGGCCAGGGCCGCCGCAGGTAGCCACGACGGCCACCAGCTCTGCCAGGAGCAGCCCCTTCGTGACGGCGACAATCGCTGGGCTCGACAGTCGGCGGGACCTCAGTGAATGCACCTTTCCTCCTCATTGAATACACCGTGATGCTAGCGCGCACCGGTGCCTTGGCACACGGGGTTTGCGCAGGCAGGCGTCCGGCCAAGACCGGAGCATGCTCGGAGCTGCTGGACAATTTGGCGGACGCGACCCGTACGACTCGCCCACGTCGGAGCGGTACCGGCGGCGGCAGCCGGAAGTACGGCTTGTGACGGTTGGGTGGAGTCTGTACGGTTCGCGACGCTTCGGGACGGATAGTGCTTGGTCGTGCTATGAGAAACGGAACAGGCTCGGTTTGATGCTGACGCAGAGGAAATCGATGGCTGCCGTGGCCGCTAACGAACTCGGTCCCATGCTCACTGCGAGCGAGGTGGCCGCGATGCTTCACCTTCATGTGAACACGGTGAAGCGGCTGGGAGATCGAGGCGAATTGCCGTTCTATCGCGTCTGCAAGCGAGGCGATCGACGTTTCCGCCTCGAAGACGTGATGGCCTTCCTGAACCGGAACCGCTAGGAGCGCGTTCCAGGCATTCGGGATCGGAAGTTTCCGTCATCGGGTCCAGTGCCCGGACCCGTCGCGCACTATTCGATGCCCGCGGCGTCTGCCGCGGGCATCGACGTTCTGGTGGCGGTTTCGGCGGCCGATCGGCCGCTCCTGGGCTACGCGCCGGCCGCGTCCGCATGCTGCGGAAGGGCTCGAAGCGCGGTTGCGAATAGCTCAACGCCCCGTGCGATCTCGTCGGCAGTGACGTCGATCGGTGGCAGGAAGCGGATCACGTTGTGATGCGTGCCGCAGTTGAGCACGAGCAAGCTCTGCTCTGCACACGCCTGGACCAGCGCTTCGCAAGTCTCGGTGTCCGGCTCGCGAGTGGCTCGGTCCTTCACGAATTCGACGCCGATCATCAACCCGCGGCCGCGGACGTCGCCTATCCGTTCGTCTTGCTCCATCAGACCGTTGAGCGCGGCGATCAGCTCATCGCCACGTGTGGCCGCGTTGGCCACCAGACCCTGTTCTGCGATTGTGTTCATGACGGCCACTCCGGCCGCACATGACACGGGGTTGCCGCCGAAGGTCGTGCCGTGGGCGCCGACGCCCCACCGCTCCTGCAACTCGCGCCGGCTGACTATGGCGCCGAGCGGCATGCCGTTGGCGAGAGCCTTGGCCACGCAAACGACGTCCGGGACGATGCCGGCATGCTCGAAGGCCCACATCTTGCCGGTTCGGGCGACGCCAGACTGGATCTCGTCGGCGATGAGCATGATCCCGTTCTCGTCGCACAGCGCCCGGAGTGCGCGCAGGAACGAGGCCGGGGCCGGGTTGAAGCCGCCCTCGCCCTGGATCGGTTCGATGATGATCGCCGCGACCGAGGAAGCCGGTATCTCGTGGCCAAGCAACGTTCGAAGTGCGCCCATTGCGCCGGTTGTGGCTGCCTCTTCGTCGTCGCCGAAGTAGCGGTAGACGTTCGGGAACGGGGTCAAGTAGACCGACGGCAACAGCGGTTCGTACCCGAGTCTGTAGTTGATGCTCGAGCTGGTAATCGAAGCGGCCCCGAAGGTTCGGCCGTGAAAGGCTCCTCGGAAGGCGATGATTCCGGGCCGGCCGGTGACGCGCCGGGCGAGCTTGAGCGCGCCCTCGACCACTTCTGCCCCGGAGTTGGCGAAGAAGACCGTGTCGAGCGGATCCGGACAAGCGTCGGCTAGCAGCGTGGCCAGCTGTCCGACGGGCTCGAGATAGCCCAGGGCATTGCAAATGTGGAGCAGCTTGTCGGCCTGATCCTTGATCGCCTGTGTGACTGCGGCGTGGTGGTGTCCCAGCGACGTCGTGGCGATGCCGGAGGCGAAATCGAGGAAGCCGCGCCCGGCGGAGTCGTACAGGATGTGACCCTCGCCGTGGTCCCAGCTGCGCTCGAAGTATCGGCCCAGAATCGGGGAGAGGTGCGGCTTGGAGAGCGTCGCGAAGTCGCCCTTGGGTGCCAGCGAGGTACCGGGCGGGTCCGCCGCGGCGGCCGGACGCGCGTCGCCGGCGGGTGCGCCGGCCATGTCGGCGGCGGTGCCTGAGACGACTTGTTCCTGACCGGTGCGATCCATGACGCGGGCTCCTCTAGACGCGATTCGCCGGTCGGTTCCGACCGGCGGGGTCCTCCGAGTATATGCGTCCGACGTGCCGGGCGACGCTCCCGGACCACGGCATTCCTCGCCCGAGGTAGCGCGGCGCGGATGGAGCCGGCAAAAGTCCTAGTCGATTGCGCCAAAAGTCCCACCCGGCGCCCGATTTGCGCTAGTATGCCGGCACCGGGCCTGTAACCCGGGCGCATCGCGGCGGTGTTCGGTGCCCTGCACGGTCGCTTGCGCTGGACCTTGACCTGCCTTCGGGCGGGCCCGATCGATCGTCCACAGGCGACGACCGGTGCAGCGCAGCGAACGAAGCGAGGAATGGTATGGCACGACCGATGGCGCTTGCCGCTGAGGACATGGTCGAGTTCGCGGTCGGCGGTAGAAGCGTTCGAGTGATGTCAAGGCCGGCCGAAGACGACCAGCTGGCCAGATTGTTCGAGCTCGAGCCGAACCCCACGTGGAGCGACACCTCACCCCTGACCGACGACGACATCGCGGTTGTAGTGCGGGGCCTGATCGATCCAGCTTCCAAGAAGGGCCGGCCTCTCCAGGTCCTGGGCGTCACGCCGGGCGCGGCGATGGCGTTTCCGGACGATCCGCGGATCGCGGTCGGTCCAGTAGAGCCGCTCTCCTTCTCACTTCCCGGCACGCCCGACGGCCTGGCCTTCCAAATGGACGAGCGAGGCGATGGTCACCTCTATGCTCTCGGCCAGGCGAGACTGAGCCTGGGTTCCGATGGCATGTGGTGGATCGTAACTCGCCTCATCGAGGCTCTCGAGGACCCGCAGACGGCCGCCACGTGGCACCGCTTCGTGACCGTGGCAGGCTCGCTGGGCGGTCCAGCGACACAGGCCTCGCTCCAGCTCAAGGATTCGGGTATCTGTATCGTCTGGCGCCGCCTTGAAAGTGGCGTCGTCGGTGACATCGTCTCCTGGCAAGAGCTGTCGTTCGAACGGGCCCAGGGCTGGTTGAAGATGCTGGGGCCGATCCGCTTCGCCCTGGAACAGCAGCGTGTCCACCGCCAGCGCCGCCGCGCGGCACGGACGGCCGAGAAATGGGCTGTCGCCCTCGAGCGTTGGAGCGCCTAGCTGGCGACCCGACGCTCGGGCCGACTCCGCAGTCGATGGGCCCACGAAACCGGACCGCTCGCACCGTGGCCCGAATGCCGTAACGTGGTGGCATGGCCGTACCGGACCCGACCGCGCCCTGGTTTGGACTCGATTCCGAGACCCTCCGCTTCCTGGAGGTGCACCAGGCCCGCGCCCTCGCCATTCCGGGTCGCGGCTGGCGCGACCTGGGCGATGCGGTGATGCTCTACTCCGTCCAGGAAGAGGATCCTTTCTTCAACCGTCTCGTTGGGGTGCGGTGGCCGTCGGATCGGGCCGCTTTCGACGCTCGCCTGGACGAGGTTTGCGAATTGTTCGCTGCTCTGCAGAGGACGCCGCACGTCTGGGCGATTCCCGGCCTGAGCGAGCCTCACGACCTCATCGGCCGCCTTGCCGCCCGGGGTTTCTCAGACCGCGGCGGCGGGTTCGACATGGTCCTTGTCCGCGAGTCCGACCCGGCGACCCCGCCGCTCCCTGACGGCGCCGTGGTGGAGCATTGGAATCGGCTGACCGACGCCGAGATCCCCGGTCGCGCAGACGTGCTTGCCAGGGTGGTCGCGGAGTCGTTCGAGGTGCCGATGGAACGCCACGCCAACCTGGTCCGCGAGATCGGGCTCACCCTGGGCCGGCCGGACTTCCACGCATACGTCGTTGCGATAGACGGGGAGCCAGTTGCGACCGGTCAGAGGTACACGTTCGACGGGGCAAGCTACCTGTCGTCCATCGGGACGCGGCCGAAATGGCGCGGACGCGGCCTGGCCGAGCACCTGACTCGGCGCCTGGCCGCAGATTCACTCGGAGATGGAGTGAGGCTTGTCTACCTGGGCGTCTACGCCGACAACGCGGCAGCAATCAAGCTGTACGAGAAGCTCGGCTTCGCGATCCTTGGCGGCAGGTCGGCGGATATGCTCCAGATTCGATCAAAATGAGATGCCGGCTGGGATGGACTCAGGATCATCCTCAAGGGGGACGGCCGCAGAGAATGACGATGACTAGACTCATGTGCGAGGATGCCGGCGCGGGCGATCGCCGCGACTGGAAACGAGGAGTGAGATGACGCAAAGCGGCGAGCCAGTCATCGGTGTCGCCAGTCTGTGCAAATGCTATGGCGACATCAAAGCCGTTGACGGGATCAGCTTCGAGGTAGCGCCGGGCGAGGTTTTCGGCATGCTCGGTCCAAATGGGGCCGGCAAGACGACCACAATCGAGATCCTCGAGGGCTTGCGCGAACCTGACTCGGGTACGGTGACGGTCTTCGGGATGGACGTCGCCAAGCACGCGCCGTCGATCAAGCAACGCATCGGGGTACAGCTGCAGACGGTGTCGCTATACCCGCGCCTCACCGTGACGGAGTTGCTTGATCTTTTCGGCAGCTTCTACGCCCACAGCGTTCCGACCCGTCAGCTCATCGACGCGGTGGACCTCGGCGAGCGAGCGAAGGCTCGGTCGATGAATCTGTCTGGCGGCCAGCAGCAACGCCTGTCGATCGCGCTGGCACTCGTCAACGATCCCGAGCTCATCTTCCTCGACGAACCGACCACCGGCCTCGATCCCCAGGCGCGACGCTCCCTTTGGGAGCTGGTCAAGGGGCTCCAGGCCAAGGGCAAGTCCATCATGCTCACGACGCACTACATGGAAGAGGCGGCCGAGCTGTGCGACCGAGTCGCCATCATGGACCACGGCCGCATCCTCGAGATGGGGACCGTCCCGGAGTTGATCGGACGGCGCTTCAAGGAGCGAGCCGTCTTCTTCGACGCGAACCCCAAGCTTCCGGCCGGGCAGCTTGGCAAGCTCGTCGGAGTGACGCGGGCAGCAGTCGAGGACGGCCAGACCGTGCTCTACTCGCTCGACATCGCGGGCACCATCGGCGCGTTTCTGGCCCTGGCCGACAGCCTGAGCGTGGAGCCGGGCAACCTCGGGATCCGCCAGGCCACCCTCGAAGACGTCTTCCTCGACCTGACCGGTCGAGCCTTGCGCGACTAGGAGCCGAACGATGAGGACACTCCTCGGCCTCACGGTTGCCAACATCAAGAGCCTCACACGCGACCGGGCCGCCCTCTTCTGGACCTTCTTCTTCCCGGTGATGTTCGTCTTCCTGTTCGGCTGGATCTTCGGCGGCAACGGGGACAGCAAGGTTGCCATTGGTGTCGTCGACCAGGACGGCACACCCGTTTCGGTCGGCCTCGAGCAGGCGTTCTCTCAGGTCAGTCTCCTGAAGGTCAATACGGGTTCGCTCGATGCCGAAAAGGCGGCGATGCAGCATGGCGACATCTCGGCGATCGTCGTCATTCCCAAAGGCACCGGTTCCGCGACGGCCGGCAGCCCCGTCTCGATCCAGTTGTACGTCGATCCGAGCAACAGTCAGGTCAGCCAGGTCGTCGAGCAGATAACCGCACAGATCGCGAGCGGCTTCAACCTCCAGCTTGCGGGCGGCACGGCGGTGGTCGGAGTCCAGAAAGTCACCCTCCAATCCACCAACCTCAGCAACGTCGCATATCTGGTCCCGAGCATCCTGGCGATGGCCCTGATGCAGCTTGGCGTCTTCGCCGCGATACCGCTGGTCCAGCAGCGCGAAAAGGGGATTCTCAAGCGCATCGGTGCCACTCCGCTGGCCCGCTGGAAGCTCGTCGGCAGTAACGTCTTGATGCGCCTGCTCGTGGCTATCGTCGATGCCGTGGTCATCCTCGGCATCGGCCTGGTCGTATTCAACGTCCAGATCGTCGGAAGCGTGCTGGCCGTGGCAGGCCTGGTTCTGCTCGGAGCCGGCGCCTTCCTGGCAATCGGCTTCATGCTGGCGGCGTTCCTCAAGACCGAGGAACAGGCGACCGGGGTGGTGCAGATCGTTCAGCTGCCGATGATGTTCCTGTCGGGCATCTTCTTTTCGTTCGACTTCCTGCCCGGCTTCCTCCAGACGGTTGCGCGCTTCATGCCGCTCACGTACCTGGGCGACGCCCTGCGGCAGGTCATGGTCAACGGCACGCAGGTGGCGCCGCTGGGAGTGGATATCGCGATCCTCACCGGTTGGCTGGTGGTCTGCCTGGCGATTGCGGCCCGCTCGTTCCGCTGGGAGTAAGCCCGGGGCCGGCCGCGTTCCGGCCGAACTGGAGACGCCCGGTAAGGCCGTCCCGCCGATCTAGAGGTTGTCTTGCTGATCCCCGCGCCCGGATTGCCTCCGTGACTTACCAGCGCTCCCTGTGAACGATGGCATCGATTGACTTGCGGCCGCCGGCGCGCTTGGCCCAAGTGAGTGCCGCCGGATCGGCCGGATAGCCGAATGAGAGCAGAAACTCGCACCAGCGGTCCGGCGGAAGACCGAGCAGCTCCTTGGCGAGCGGCTGGTCGTAGACCGTGGCGGGCGCGCTGCCGACGCCGAGTTCCCACGCCGCCAGCGTCATGTTCTGGGCGGCGCGGCCCAGATCCCACATCACCGAGAGCGGCGCCTCGGCGGTCGCGGGGTCGGGCGTGACCAGGGCGATCGCGACCGCCGCGCCGGCGAGATGCGCCGCGTAGGGCCCCACGGCCGCCAGCTCGGCCAGGTGGGGCCGATCGGTGCAGACCACGAAATCCCAGTTCTGCTGGTTCTTGGAGCTGCCGGAGCGACGCCCGGCGTTCAGGATGCGCGCCAGGTGCTCGGGTTCGAGCGGGCGAGCGGCGAACTTGCGGATGGCGCGGGTGGTGTCAATCGCTTGCCAGGTTTCCATTTGAGACTCCAGGTGAGTGGCGGTGGGAGGCGCCGGTACGCGGCGGGTCAGGTCAGCCGGTGGGCTGGTTCTCGGCTGCCTCTCGAGCTGCCTCTCGAGCCTTCTCACGGGCTTCGGCGGCGGCGGCCATGGCGGCTCCTGCCGCACCGAAGCCGTAGGCGGGGTTCGAGGGCCGCTCGACGATGCAGGCAGCGGCAAGTTCGCCGGCAATCTCGGGCGAAATCGGACCGCCCAGTTCCCGGGCCAGGAACGAGGCCGCCCGCCGGCGAACGTCCGCCACCTCGTACAACCAGCGGTGGCCGTAGCCGGGCACGATGGCCGTCTTGACAGGCGCCGAGCCGGGGTCGGTGCGAGCGGCGCGAGCCGCCTTGGCGATCAACTCCATGTGCGAAACGGGCACGCCGCGGTCGTCCTCGCCGTGAATCAGCAGCAACGGGCCGCGGTATCTGGCCGCTGCCAGGCACGCGTCAGCGTCGTCGAGGGAGTGGTGACGCGGCACCAGCATGACGGCGGCGGTAAGGTAGGCGAGGGGCGCGGCGACGGGCGCCGGGACCTTGATATCGGTCATGGCGAAGATCTGGCGGGTCATCCGAACGAGGTCGGCGGGAGCTGACATTGCCACGACCGCCCGAACTCGGGGCTCCGCAGCGGCAGCCACGATGACACCTGCGCCACCCATCGAGTGGCCCAGCAGACCGACGGACGAGACCTCCGGCCGCTGCGCGAGCCAGCGAGCGGCCGCGGCGGCATCCTCGGCGAATTCGGGCACCTCGACGGGCAAATTCTCAGGCGGGTTGTCGCCGTGGCCGCGAACGTCGATGACCAGGCAGTGGAAACCCGCGGCGTGAAGGTAACGAATGTGGGCCATAGATCGGCCGCGGTTGGATTCCCAGCCGTGCACGATTGCTACGGCCGGACGAGGCTCGACGGCGCCGCGCCGACGGCCGGGGCTCTTGGCCGGCACGAACCACGCGGCCAGCTGCGCTTCGCCAGACGGTATCTCGACCGATTCGAACGCCAGCCCGAAATCGGCCGGACTTCCTTCCACCGGGCTTCGATGGGGCAGTCCGGCTCGCTCCCGGTACTTGAGCGCGAATCGATAGGCGAGGCCGAACGAGATGGCGCCGACCACGCCCGCGGCCAGTGCCAGGCGACTCGGCCGAAGAGCCGCTGAAAGAGATGGCATGACGTTAGGGGACGGCACTTCCGGCCGGCTGTCAAGCGGACTGCCATTCGGGTATGGTCGGGCGCCTTCAAGATCTCGTCGGAAGAGTGCCACGGCCCAGGCCCGGTAGACTGGTGGGATGCCGCCTCGGAACCCCTTCACGGTCCTGGAGATCCCGCTGGACGCCACCTTGGACGTCATCAAGGGGGCCTGGCGCCGCCTCGCACGTCAGTACCATCCCGACGTGGCCGGTGCCGATCCCGGCGCGGACGAGGTCCTGGAGCGTCACGCCACGCGCCGAATGGCTGAAATCAACGCGGCTTACCGCGAGCTGAGCGACCCCGAGCGGCGTCGGCAACACCGCGACGCAGCTGCCCGCGCGTCCCGTGGCGGCCAATCCTGGGAGTGGCGGGCAGCGACCGCTCCGGGCGCCAATTCGCGTCCCCCCGACCATCCCGTCGGCCCGCCAGGCCGGTCCCGTCCATCACGCCCGGTCACAGCCCGCATCGATACCAGTTCGTTGCTGCGTCCCCGCAACGCCACTCTGGTGCAGCTGGAACGCAGCCCGCTTCCTGGACTCCCGCCTCGGCCCCGCACGGTGGCCGATCGAGAGCCGCTGCGCGCCTCCACGCCCAGCGGTCCCACGCGGCGGCGGCCCGGTCCGAATCTGGACGGGGAGATGCCTCTCCTCGCCGAGGCGCTCGAGACCCGCATGCGATTCGGAAAGTTCGAAGGGTTGAGTCTCGGCGACGTGGCCGATTTGGAGCCGACCTACGTCGACTGGATCGTCCGGACCATCGATCGCGACGCCGAACTGCTGCTCGCCGCCCGCGTGGTGCTGCGGCACCTGGAGCGCTCGGCCGCGCATCGGCGACCTCGGCCCGACGCCGCCCCGTAAACTCGACGACCCGTCCGGCAACGCCGAACGGGCCATCAGTCAAATGAATTCGCGATGATTCCTGACCGCCGATCGAAGGGCCATATTGGCCGGCTATCCATGGTTGTTCGGGTCGTGGTCGAAGCTGGCGGTCCCCGTCGCGGACCCCGGCCGTCTCTAAGTGGTGGCCGCTATAGCTTCGGCCCGTGTCCGACGCCCCTGGCCTCTTCGTGCTCCGGTCATCGGCGGCCAGTTCCACCGTACCGCGGGATCGCCTGCGGGCAATGGCCCTTAGGGGTGTACCTACGACAGCCAGTTAGTCCGGCGCGCCTACGCACCGCCAGTTACTATCAATGCGAATGTATTCCGACGGTCTTTCATTTCTGGAAGAAGAACGCGATGCCTGGCGTCCGTTCGAGGAACTCCTGCAGCTCACCGACGAACAGTTGGAGCAGGAGGTGGAAGGCGCCCACGGCTGGACCGGCCGCGATCTCATGGCTCACCTCACCGTCTGGCAGGATGGCTGGCTGACCATTGCCCGCGAGCTCGCGGTCGGGCCGCAAAGCCCTGCCTTCGACTGGCTCAAAGCCGTGAGCGACGACTGGGACGCTCAGGGCGACGCTCTCAATGCCCGCTTCCAGGCGGAGTGGGCAAGCCTGTCCACGACGGAGCTCCGGGGGCGTTTTGCCTCTATCCCCGGCGAGCTGCGCGGTTACCTTACGGTTGTGCCCGAAGCCCGCTGGCTCAAGGATTCTGGACACCTGCGGTCGCTGCTGGCGAATACCACGGAACACTATGGCGACCACATTGCGGATCTGAAGGCCGTGCTCGCTGCAGCGGAGCGCTAATCGCGTACCGTAGCGGCGAGGAGGTGATCCACAACATGACGGACGACCGGACGCGCAACGGGCCCGCCCAACCACCGAGCTTGGCCGAAGCTATAGACCGGCTCGCCGACGAGCTGGGTGACATCCATCGCCACGACTCGGGGGTCGTGGTCGAGTACGTTCGCGGAGCCACGGTGTTCGCCACCTGCCACGGAGGCAGCTTTGGCTTTCGCCTCCGACCTGAGATCGCGGCGGCAGCTCTCCGAACCCCCGACACGACTCTATCCGCTCGCGGGCACGACTGGATAAGCCTCCAGCCGCACGCGGTGGACGCCTTTGCGCTGGACCGTGCCCTGGCTTGGTTCGAGAGTGCCTGGCGCCGCGCCGGAGAGCCCTATCAGCCGCTGCCATTGGCCACCCCCGCTCGTCCAAACTGACCGGGCTCTGGTCCTGGATCCGCTCGCTGACGCGCCAGCCGCGAGACACAGCACGACCCCGGCCTGAGGGGTTAGGCCGGGGTCGTAAGGAGCGGGGCCGAGGGGGAGGCCCCGTTTGGGTATTCGGTTGGGGCCCGATGCGGGCGTTCAGGTCTTGGCTGTAGCGTACTGCGAAAGGCCGAAACTTGTCTCGAACTGCTCCGCCGACCGTGCCCCGACTACAGCCATCGGCTGCTGGCCCGGGCGGAAGAAGGCGACCGTTGGAAGGTTCATGATCTGGAGCGCCTGGGAGACTCCCGGGTTCGCATCAACGTCCATCTTCACAACGTCAATGACGCCCGCGTACTTCTTGGCAATGCGATCGAGTTCCGGGGCCACCATGGCACAGGGGCCGCACCAGGTCGCCCAGAAATCGACGATTACCGGCCGCTCCGCGTTGAGGACGACGTCTTCGAACGTCTCGTCGGTGACTTGCTTGACATCGGCCATCTGGTTGATGGTCCTTTCTCCGTAACGGCTTGACGCTGGGTTCGCTGGGAACTCAACCGATAGATTCGAGGAGCCGGCAGGCCTCGAGGATTCGCATATCGGCGAGGCGGTAATAGATGACGTTGCCGTCGCGCCTGGTCAGCACCAAGCCCGAATTGCGCAGGACCGCGAGGTGCTGGCTCATGTTAGGGACGTGACACCCGACGCGATCGGACAAGTCGCGGACAGACAGTTCGCCTTCGCCGAGACACTGGAGAACGCACAGCCGCTTGGCGTCGGCCAGGGCCCTCGCGACCGCGGCCGAACGCTGCCTTGTGGCCTCCACATCTCTCAACTCGAGCATAGGGAGACTCTACAACAGGTTGCGCAACTACGCAAGTACCAGNNCGCTCGCGCGGGAGCCGCGCCGAGCCTGCCGCCAGTGGCTACGATGGCGCCATGGACGATTCGAACCGGGGTGATGAGCGGGATCCAAGGCGGGCGGGCGCTCCGGCAGATCTGGCGGGTCTGGCCGGGATGCTGGGGGTGCCGCAGCAGCGGGGCGACGCTCGCGATCCCCGTGAGCCGATTGGAATGGGCGGCCGCGACTCGCGCGACGTGAGGGAAGCAACCGGGCGCGACAAGGTTGTGCGCGACGGCCCGCCGGCGTCGATGAATGTCGTGGAGTTCGCGGGACAGGCACGACAGGCAGCGCCCAACTCCGCGCTCGAGGAAGCCAGGCTCAAGCTGGACGATACCGGGCTGACGCTTGAAGTCGGAGGCGGGCGACCGATCCGCGCCGGCTATCGCGATCTCAGCCTCATCGCCATCCAGCAGTCGACGGCGCTCATCGTGCTGGGCGAGGGCCCTGACGCCCTGCGCTGGATGCTCGAGAAGTTCGGCGACAAACTCGGACCGATCGTTCGCGAGTTGCGTGAGCGGCGCTTGAAGCAGCGTCTCACCGACGGCCTCGTGCAGGTGCCGAACGCCCCGGCCGAGCTGGTCGAGTTCGACTGGCGGCCCACCACGGCTGGAATTGGGCCCGGGCCTGACGGGCCGGCGGTTGCAGGGGCGGGAGTCGGTCAGTTGGCGATCCACCCCTGGGGCCTCGTGGTATGCCCGATTGACGAGCGAACGTCCTGGATCCACTACCGGCGGGCGGCAATCGCCAAGGTCACGGTAACCTCGCCCGGAGAGGTGACCGTGGACGGCGCGCCAGGCACGCTCATGCTGCGCGGCCTGGGGCAGGCCGCGACCCGACTCCACGACACTCTGCAGAAACTCAGAGACGGCGCCTTTGCCGACGCCGCTGCCTTCGTGGAAGCACTTCTGCCGGACGCGCCGTTCGGTCTTCGCCAGAAGGCGGGCGAGTTGCTGGTGGATGGGCGGCCCACCCGGCCCCAGGAGTTCAGCGACTCGGACTGGCCGCTGCTCGAGACGGCCGTCCTGGGCGAACCGACCTTCGCCGACAGCTACCGGTCGTTGTGCGCGACCGCAGGATCGGCCGCGCCGCGCTGGGTCGCGATGTCGCCGGAGGCTCCGGGCAGCCAGAACGACAAGATCTGGTTCCTGATCGCGATGCCGGGCAACCTGGTGGCGCTCGAGCTGGTCACGGCCGGTGCCCATGCCACGTACTTCTTCCGCGTCATGCCCCGAGCGCAATACGGGGGTGAGCCGCCTGAGAAGCTCGGGATTTCGGCCGAGAAGGCTGTCCGAGACATCAGCGAGGCGCTCGTGGACTGCCGCTTCCTGCGCGAGCCGATGGCGCTGCCGGACGACCAAATGCGACTGCCGAAGAACCTGCGCTACCGGCTGGCGCTGGCGGTGCTGCCGAGCCTGGCCTGGGTGCGAGCGCGGTTCGTCGCTCGCATCGTCCATCGCGACGCGGCGAGCTGGTCTGCGGCCGTGGCGAATCTGGTTGCCTGGCACGGATCCGCGCGCGACGAATCGGCCGAATGGCCGGGCCGCGCGGCCCAGGAAGCGCAGGTCTCCGCGGCAGGCGGGGATGGCGGGGATGGCGGGGATGGCGAGGGCGAGACCTACTCGGCTCCGGACGACGGTTCACCTGATCGGGCTGACGCAGCTTCGGTCGGCTCTGGCGAAGCCGGACCGTCTTTGAGCGTGGATGCAACCAAGCAATCGAAGCCTTCGGGCACCACTGGCTGACAGGAGCGGACGATGCCGACGTTCAAGCACCCGTGCCCGTATTGCGGCAAGTTCATCGACAGGGTGGTTTCCGCGTGTCCGTTCTGCGGTCAGGTGGAGCCGTTCTCTCCCAAGCGCTGCGTGAATTGCAGAAGGATCATCGAGGACGCGGCGTGGATCGTGTGCCCAGGGTGCGGCGCTTCGCTGATCGCGCCGGTCGCCACGACACCGGGGACCGGAACGGCGGCAGGCGGCGCGGCCGCGACGCCGGGCTCTCCCGCACCGGGCGCCGCGCCGGCCGGGCCCGCGGCTCCGCAGGCCTCCGCGTCCGCCCAGCCGCAGGCCCCGATCGTATCGGCGCCGCCCGCCGGCAAGTGCTCAGGCTGCGGCGGACCTCTGCCTTCCGGGGCTCGTTTCTGTACGGTCTGCGGGACGGTGGCCGGCTGAAGAGGGGCTCAGAATCTGCTGAGGATCGCCGCCACGCCGCTAACCGGGCGGCGGGGGAGCCAGGAGGTAGTCCAGTGGGATCGGGCCGTGTCCGCTTCGCTCTCTTCGTGCTCGACATTTCCGCAGCCGTCTCGGCCGTGATCGGCGGGATCGCCGTGGCTCTCGACGTGGACCGCTTTCCCCGCGAGTGGCTGGCGGGCACGCCTTTTGGCGACTATCTCCTGCCGGGCTTGATTCTGGCCATCGTGGTCGGCGGCGTAACAGGGCTCGCCGCGGTCGTGACTGCCCGGAGTCCTCGCCTGGGCGCTCCCGCGTCGGTCGCAGCCGGAGTCGTGCTGACTGGTTGGATCGTGGGCGAGCTGCTCTTGCTCAACCAGAACTCGGCCAGCACCAGTCCGCGTTCGCCCATCGAGGGACTCTACTTGGGCGTGGGCCTGGCGATCGTCGCGGTCAGCCTCGTCCTGTGGCGCCGGATGAGGTCCGGCCACGCAGCCTAGACGCCCGCGGCTTCAGGCGACCTTGTTGCCGCAGTTCCCGCAGAAGCGCGTGTCGGCCGCAAGTTCGGCGCCGCACTTCGAACACTTCGAGACGCCCAGGGGCGTGCCGCAGTTGCCGCAGAACTTCTCGCTGCCAACCGGCTTGCCGCAACTGGGGCACTCCGTGGCGCGAGCGCTGACGTCGCCCGAGAAGACCTTCTGAGTGGACATGGCCTCGCGCATCTGGTTCAACTCGACAGATGATCGCTCGGCCTCCATCTCGGCGGCCAGGTTCGGGGCGCAGTTGACGCACAGTCCGCGAGCCTTGTTGAAGCAAGTCTCGTCAACCCAGTTGTTGCACCGCGTGCAGCGGTGGAACAGCGGCATGATCTCGTTGGAGGCCTTCTGGAGGGCCTTGTCTCGGGCGTCGCGGTCGGTGATGTTCTGTGCCGCGTCTGCCGCGTTGCGGGCTCCCCAGAGGCCGCCGATGAGGTTGCTGGCACCGCCGAGGATGGATGCGCCGGTACCGAGCAGGTTCTTCTGCCACTCACTGCGGTAGCCGCTCTGGCAGACGTCGCAGCGGAACTCGAACTGGTACCCCTGATTGGTCGAGAGATCCTGGTAGTTGCTGGTGAACGGCGTGAATCCCGGCATTCGACCCACTCCTGAGTGGCTGCGGCTGGGCCAGCTGCTCGGCTGGCGACGGTGTGACCGAATGTTACCGCCGCGAACCGAGCCCCGGAGGCCCAATCGGTCTACGGCGTGACCGCCTCGAGCCGGACCACGAGGGTCCCGACGGTGGTGTTGGTCAGCTGCACCAGGAACAGGCCGTGTACCGGCGGACCGTCGATCGTCCATTCGCCGGCGACTCCGATGATCTGCTGATAGGCGCCCTGTTGGACGCCTATGCCCGAGGGCGAATTGTCGGTCGCCATGGAGGCGATCTCCGAGAACGGCCCGCAGGCGGACGGCAGCGGTGGGCCGTAGTCGCACGTCGGCACGTGCTCAAGCAGCCAGCCGTCCACGACCGCGAGATCGCCCCTTTTCAGGGTCGTGGCAGCGTTCACCTGGTCGAGCGTGAAGACGAAGCCGGTCGAAGGAACGGTCAGCTCGCCCACGATCGTGAACTTGCCGTCCGCGCCGATCTTGACCACCCAGTAACCCTCGGGCGCGATCTGGCCTTCGAGTGGATGGCAACCCGGCGCCGAAATGGGGGAGCCAGAAGCGACCGACCCGACGTCTGAGCATTCGAAGCCGGTCGGCACCGGTCCCTTGACGATCGCTATCCGGCCTGAAAGGTGTGCCGGGTCGGCGGCCCAGAGCGAGGCGAACTCGCCTTCGGTCAGCGGTCGATTGCCCGATCCCAGGAGGCCCAAGGGCGCGGCTCCATCGGAACTCGTCGGCAGCGCCAGCGGCGTTGGAGATGGTGCATGGACCGCGGGCGTGGTGACCGGCTCGATCGTGGAGGTCGGCCCCGGTGGCAGGGTCGCGACGGCGCTGGGTGCGGTCAGCGAGAGGTCGGCCAGCCTGGCCAGTACGCGCCACGCCGGGCAGCCGCGGCTATCCACCGCCAGTGCTCCGGAGCATGCTTCCGCCTGGGATCGGACCACGAACACGCCATGAACCGGAGTGTGTGGGTCCAGGCCGTCGATGATCCGCATGCCACCCGCTTCGACATGACGGGCGTTGCCGCGAAGCGAGAGCGGGTCGTAGCTTGTTTGGGGCGATCCCGCGTACGCCGCGTGGTCAGCGGCTATGCCCTCGGCGGTCGGCGCGTCGCTAAGCCAGTCGTCGTACGCGCAGTCTTCACCGGCCGGGCTCAGGACGTCGCCGGCGGCCGGCGGCGAGACGCAGGAGACGGGCAGATCATCGGCGCCGAGCCATCCGTTGACGAGGAAGGTCTGGCCGGCGAGCGGCCAATCGTCGGTGGCGCCCAACGCGATCCGCGAGTCGGGGGCCGGCGTCACCTGGCCCAGCAGCCCGAACGTCCTCGCGCCGAGGTATCGGAGTGCGAATATGCCCGTGGTGGTCGTGCCGGTGAGCAAGGGAGGCAGGCCGCCTTGCATCACGCATATCTGCGGTTCGATGCCGTGGATGACGCCGACCGTCGGGTAGCGGTTCATCGGACAGACGTCCATTCGTATGTCGATCGTGGCCGAGACGACCAGCGCCGTGTTGGTGGCGAGCGGCGGCCCCGCCAGCAGCGAGTTCAGCTCGGAGGCGGTGAGCGCCCGATTCGCCGGGTACCCCGCCGGCACGGCCGCCGGCCCGCCGCGCAGCGCCGGGAAGGCGATCGCGACAACGAGCACAGCCAGCAATGCGGCGCCCAGGCCAGCCGCCGCCAGGCGCGGGCCACGCCAGACGGGACGCAGCCGGGGGAGTCCCGCCGCCGAGACCGGAACGGCGTCGAGCGCATATGTCACATCGACCAGGAGTCCTTCGGGCAGCCGTCCGGCCGAGCGTCGGGCCAGCTGGCTGCGAAGGTCGGAGTCGATGGGGACCAGTTCGTCGTTCATCTGGACTCCTTCGCCAGCGCCGACTCGAGCGCCGCCCGGGCACGGTGGAGTCGGGACTTGATCGTGCCTTCCGGCGGCCCCAGCACCTTCGCAATCTCCGCCACAGGCCGCTCTTCGAGGTGGTGCAGGACGAGCACAGCCCGGTCGTCCACCGAGAGTCGGGCGAACGCTCGATCGAAGACCCCCGCGCCGGCGGTTCGCTCGTCGAGCGCAGGATCCGTGGAAGCCGTCTCGCGTCCGTCGTCCGGGTCGGGCAGACGCACCTCGCGAACGCGCTGCCGGCCCCGGTGGCGGAGCTGGGCCCGGCAGGCGTTCAGGTTGATGCGGCCGAGCCAGGCGTCGAAGAGATCGGGGTCGCGCAATTCGGAGCAGTGGCGCCAGGCGGAGATGAAGGTCTCCTGGACGGCGTCGGCCGCGTCGGCCTCATCGCCGAGGACCGCCAGCGAAGTTCGATACATGGCATCGATCCGACTTCTGACCAGGGAATCGAAGGCGGCGCGATCACCCGCTCGGGCATTCTCGACGAGCGCCGGCTCCATCCCGCCTCCAGTGGTTGCTCTCTACCTGTATCGATGCGCGCGACCCGCTCCAGGTTGCATCGACATGCCCCGGCCGAGCCATACTCTCGCCATGCCCGACCACATCGTCCGGCTCGAGCGCTTCCAGGAGGCCCGGCGGCTCCTCGACGGCCGCATCGCCCGCACGCCAATTCTGGCCTCATCGACCGCCGGTCGCGTGCTGGCGGCGCGTGGCATCCGACTCTCCGACGGCCGCCTCTACGCCAAGGCCGAGCATCTCCAGAAGACCGGCGCCTTCAAGATCCGCGGCGCCCTCAATAAGATCGCCGCGCTCACCGACGCGGAACGGGCAGCCGGGGTGATCACGCTCTCGGCCGGCAACCACGCCCAGGGAGTGGCCCTGGCCGCTCGCGAGGCCGGGGTCTACGCCGTGGTGATGATGCCCGCCGGCGCAGTCCGCTCCAAGGTGGACGCCTGCCGCGGCTACGGGGCCGAGGTGATTCTCTTCGGCGAGCACATCAACCAGACCTGGGCCCGCATGGACGAAGTGGCCGCGGAACGGGGCCTTACCTTCGTGCCCCCGTTCGACGATCCTCTGATCATCGCCGGGCAGGGCACGATCGGCCTCGAGATCCTCGACGATCTGCCCGATGTGGACGTGGTCGTGGCCGGGATCGGCGGCGGGGCGCTTTGCACCGGTATCGCGGCCGCGGTCAAGGAAACGCGGCCGGCGACGCGCGTCTACGGCGTGGAGCCGGTCACCTCCAACGCGCTGTCTCTGGCCCTGGAGCGGGGCGAGATCGTGCGGATCCAGCCCCGCTCGGTCGCCGACGGCCTGGGCTCTCCGTTCGCCGGGGAGTGGACGATGGCCATGGCCCGGCGCTACCTGGACGAGATCGTGCTCATCGACGACGCCACGATCCTGGCCGGGGTGCGCTTTGCCCTGGAACGGATGAAGCAGCTGGTGGAGCCGGCCGGCGCCGCGGCCCTGGCGGCGGTCCTGTTCGGCCAGGTCCCGATCCACGACGGCGAGCGGGTCTGCGTCGTCTTCAGCGGCGGCAACGTGGAGGTGGGGCGGCTCGGCGAGTTGCTGGCGGGCGCTGCGCCACTCGACGTCCCGGCGGTGGTCGCCGAGCCGGGCTGAGCATCGCCGCGCTCAGTCGACTCCGAGTTCGTGGAGCCGCGCCTCCGGGATGCCCATGTGATGGGCGAGCTCGTGGATGACTGTGATCCAGACCTCGTGCTCCAGCTCGGCCGGGTCGGGGAAGTCCTCGATCAGGGCGGTCCGGAAGAGCGTGATCTTGTTCGGAACGAAGGCCCAGTCGGCCCCGTATTCGGTCCGGGAAACGCCCTCGTAGAGCCCGTACAGTTCCTCGTCGCGCGCCAGGCCGGTCTCGCGCCGCTGCGTCATCGACGGCTCGGCCTCGATGACGATGGCGACCTCGTCGAGAGCGCGGGCGAACGGCTCCGGAATCGAGTCGATGGCACGCCCGACCAGCTCTTCGAAACGGGCTGCGGCGCCGCCCGACGTGCGTCGGCGAGCGCTGCCTCTGGGTCGCTTGGCCATGTCCGTATCGTACGGCCCGGGGCCGGCGCGGGTAGGATTGGGCCGAAGGAGAAACGATGACGACCGATCAGCCGTTCGATCGCGACCAGCTCAGCAGTGAGGCACGCGACCGCCGGTTGGTCGATGAGATCGAGCGAGGCGCAGAAGAGGACCGCGAGACGGCCACTGAGAAGGCGCCGGCTGAGACCGTCGGCGAGGTGGCTGCCCGGAAGGGCGCCAGGCAGGATGGGATCGAAGCTGCCGTCCGCCAGATCCTGACCGAGATCGGCGAGGCTCCCGAGCGCGAGGGGCTGCTCCGCACCCCCGAGCGGATGTACAAGATGTGGCTCGAGCTGACGTGCGGCTACCGCGTCGACGAGGACCGGCTGATCAACGGCGCCATCTTCGACGTCGGCTACAGTGAGATGGTCGTCATCAAGGGGATCCCTTTCTACTCGCTCTGTGAACACCACATGCTGCCGTTCTTCGGTTCCGCGTCGGTGGGCTATCTGCCGCGCGGCCGTGTCATCGGGCTCTCCAAGATTCCGCGGATCGTGGAGATGTACGCCCGCCGGCTGCAAGTCCAGGAGCGCATGACTCAGCAGATCGCCGACTTCCTCCAGTCGCGACTGAATCCGTACGGCGTCGGCGTGGTCATAGAAGCGGAGCACCTCTGCCTGGCCATGCGCGGCGTGCAGAAGGGCGGCGCCACGATGGTCACCAGCAGCGTCCTGGGTGCCTTCCGCACCAACAAGGAGACGCGCGGCGAATTCATGGCCCACCTGGAGAGGACTGTGCCACGTGTCTAGGCTCGCGATATCATGTTCTCCTGGGGTCGCGGGCCCTCGATGCCGTGGGGCCGGATGCCTAACGCCTGGGAGGTGTTGATGAGCGGGACAGAGCGAATCACGTCCGCGGAACCCTGCCTCAGCTGCGGCGAGGAGACTGCCATCGGCAGCTGCTTCTTCTCGGATCGGCATAGAGTCGACCTGGAGGCGGGGGCCATAAGGTATTTGTGCGCGGAATGCGTCAAGCGGGCGCGGCTGGTGGCGATGGGCGCCAGGGATGGCCAGATGCTCTCGAGCACATATGCGCTGCCATATTTGATGATGGGCGGGGTCGACGTCCATCACGTGGACGATGAACTGGCCGACCGCCTGGTCTGAGCGAGTCGTTCG
The DNA here is from genome assembly GCA_003158675.1 of Chloroflexota bacterium. GTDB lineage: Bacteria > Chloroflexota > Limnocylindria > Limnocylindrales > CSP1-4 > Fen-1039. The sequence goes on from PMKN01000085.1 coordinate 41,676, forward strand.
GGGCGCGGCCGGCGCACAGGCAACAGGTGGCCCTCGACGCCGGTCCTTCGCCCCAGCACCGGGGCGGCGAGGCGCTCCCCGGCCCGGCTATCATTCCGGGCATGACTGAACGACCGCTCAAGGTTCTCATCGCCAAGCCTGGGCTCGACGGTCACGATCGGGGCGCCAAAGTGCTCGCGCGCGGGCTGCGCGACGAAGGCTTCGAGGTCGTGTACACGGGCCTGCGCCAGACCCCGGAGATGATCGTCACGGCCGCGCTCCAGGAGGATGTCGACGTCGTCGGCCTGTCCATCCTGTCGGGAGCGCACATGACCCTGCTGCCGCGCATCTGTTCGCTGCTGCGCGCTCGCGGCATGGACGACGTTCTGGTGGCAGCCGGCGGGATCATCCCGGACGAGGATGTCCCGGCGCTCAAAGAAGCCGGTGTGGCCGCCATCTTCGGTCCCGGCACGACGATCGCTCAGGTGGCGGACTTCCTGCGTGCCAACGCCAGGCCGCGGGAGTAGCGCCACGCCTGGCAGCGCCGGCGCCGACGCTCTCTGCGAGGCCGCCCTGGCGGGAGATCGGCGAGCCCTGGCCCGGCTGCTGACGGCGGTCGAGAACCGAACTCCGCTGGCAGAAGCGGCGCTGCGCAGGCTTCATCCGCTGGCGGGTAGGGCCCAGCTAGTCGGAGTCACCGGGCCCCCAGGGGCGGGCAAGAGCACGCTCGTGGCGGCGCTAATCGCCGAGCTTCGCCGCGCGGGCCGGCCCGTGGCCGTGGTAGCTGTGGATCCATCCAGTCCCATAACCGGCGGCGCGGTCCTTGGCGACCGGGTCCGGATGCAGGCCTACGCGTCCGACGACGGTGTCTTCATCAGGTCCATGGCGTCGCGCGGGCACTCCGGCGGGCTCGCCTCGGCGACGACCGCCGCCGCGTCGGTCTTCGATGCCGTCGGCTTCGACGTGGTCCTGATAGAGACGGTCGGGACGGGCCAGAGCGAGGTCGAGGTGGCGGCAGCGGCCGATACGACGGTGGTCGTGGAGGCGCCCGAAATGGGGGACGAGATTCAGGCGATCAAGGCGGGCTTGCTCGAAGTCGCCGACATCGTGGTCGTGAACAAGGGCGATCGAGCGGGAGCACACCGGACCGCAGCGCAACTGCACGCCATGCTGGCGGACTCTCGCGGGGAGACGCGGCCGGGGCGACCGGCGCCCAAACGCCCCGAGGTCCTGGTAGCGACCGCCGCAACGGGCGAGGGAGTTGCTGAATTGCTGGCGTCGATAGATCGTCACCGGACCACTGGCCATGGCGCGGACGGAGAGTCGGCGCGTTTGCACCGGGCGGAGGCTCAGGTCTGGTCCGTTCTAGTGGATCGATTGCATGACCGGGTCCGTGCTCTCGAGGGAGCGGAGGAGTTGGACGGAGACGGATGGTCGGGCGCCGGCGAGTGGCTCCGTTCGGTGGCGGCGCACGAGACAGATCCGTATTCCGCAGCCGACGCGATCCTCGAGCAGCTCATCGGCCGGCGGGTTGCGCCCGGACCTAACGAGTAGCCACTGGCGGTGGGGCGGACGCCCTGGTCGCCTCGGTCCAAAGCGGCTACTGCCCGGCGGCGATCTCGTGTTCCTTGGCACTGGCGATCGCCTCGCGCACCACGCGGATCACCGCGTCGATGTCGAACGGCTTGGCCAGAAGCCTGATGCTGCGTTCGGTGGCGAAGCCACGCAGGTCCGGGTTGAGCACGTCACCGCTCATGAATATGGCTCGCCTGGCGAGCTCCGGTCGGAACTCCACGGCCGCTTCGTAGAATTCGGTGCCGCTCATGCCGGCCATGCGGTGGTCGATCAGCATCACGTCGTAGGTCGTGTCGCGGAGACCCTCGAGAGCCTGGGCGCCGTCCTGGTACGGGTCGCAGTCCATGCCGGACGCGGCGAGGACCTTCTTGAGGAAGGCCCGGATCGAAGGCTCGTCGTCGAGCGCCAGAATTCGCAGCCGAGCGACCGGTACAGCAGCGGTCTCGCCGGCCGGCGCCAGTGGCGCAGACGAGGCAGCCGGGGCCGCGGGCGCTCGGGCGGGAGCGGCCGGTGCCGCGGGCGGCGCGTCAGGAGAGGCGGTCGGCATTCCGGACGCGGTTGCTGGCGCGATCTGGTCCGGCTGTGTCGCAGCCGGATCGGCGGCGCGATGGACGCGGGTCGTTGCCGCGGACAGGCGAGCGCCCCCGGGCGACGAGCCTTCAGACGCTGGCGCGCCATGTCCGCGCCTGGCCGCTTTCGGCTGGCGCTCCGGGTCGGCTCCCGCCGGCTCGACCCCTGCCGATTCTCCGCTCGCCGGCGCCTCATCCCCGGTTTGGGCGGCGCGTCCGGTGCCCGCGTCAAGCGCCGCCGGCTGCCGTTCATTGATCGTCTTGGCCCGAACGGGCAGCTCGATCATGAAGCAGGCGCCCAGATTGCCCGGGCCCGGCTCGTACCAGAGACGACCGTCGTGCGCGGCGACGATGCCGAACGAAACGGACAATCCCAGCCCGGTCCCTTCGCCCGGCTGTTTGGTGGTGAAGAACGGATCGAACAGCCTCCCGCGAGCAGCTTCGGGGACGCCCGGTCCGTCGTCGCGAATGGTCATTCGGACACGCTGCTGGTCGTCGGCCAGCTTCTCGGCCTTGGGGCCGCCCGGGCTCCGGCTGGTTTCGACGGCGGCGGCGGTCACCCACAGATGTGCCTGGGCGGCCCGCTCGGGAGTCCGGAAAGCCTGAATGGCGTTGATCGTGAGGTTCAGGAGGACCTGCTGCATCTGCGCGCGGTCGAGATCCACCTCGGGCAGATCCTCGGGTATGTCGACCTCTACCTGAACCCGATTCGTGCTCAGGGCGTAGGACTGCAGCTCGAGGACGCTCCGAACCAGAATGGCGATGCTCGTTTGCCGGCGTTCTGGCGGGCGCTGGCGGGCGAAGTCCAGCAACCCCTGGACGATGCGCCGGGTCCGGTCCGCCTCCTGGACCAGCAGGCCGGCATCGTGTTTCATGTCGTCGGGAAGCCGCGGGTCGCCGCGCATCAGCTGGCTGAACGCGATGATCGCCGCCAGGGGGTTGTTGAGCTCATGGGCCACGCCGGATACGAGCTGGCCAATCGCCTCCATCTTCTGGGCCTGCAGGAGTTCGCTGGTGAGGCGCTCCTGGTCCGAAAGATCGCGCACGAGCGAGAGGAAGCGCCGCTGGCCGCCCAGCTCGACAACCCGAACCTCCACTTCGACGGGGAACTCGGAGCCGTCGGGCCGGTGTCCGTGGTCGCCGAACGTGCCCCTGCCCTGGGCCCAGACGATCTGGCGGCGGCGAGCCATCTCTCGCTCGTCGGCTGAGATAAATTGGCCGAAGTAGCGGCCCAGGACGGCGCCGCGGTTGACGCGGTACAGCCGAACCGCGGCCTCGTTGGTGTCGAGCACCGTGCCGTCGAGCGCGGTCACGAAGAGCGCGTCGGGCGACTCCTCGAAGAGGGTCCTATATCGCTCCTCGGACGAAACGAGGCGTTCGCGCAGGCGGAAGTTGGCCAGGGCGATGCCGCCGATCCGCGCCACCGAATCCAGGGCCGCCTCGTCGACGGGCAGGGCATCGGTAGTCTGCTCGAAGAAGCACAGCAGCGCCCCGGCCAGCTCCTCACCGGTGCGGATCGGGATCGCGCCGAACGACTTGAAGCCCGCCGCCCGCGCCAGCGGCAGGACTCGCTCGTTGACCTGAGCGGTGACGAAGTCCCCCAGGACACTGCCTCCGCCGGAAAGCAGGGTGGTTCCGCCCGGGGCCTCCTTCGCGGGCACGCCCTTGAGCCACTGCCGGAGGGCGCCGGTTTCGCCGGCCACGGCATGTATATCGAAGTGGTGCCCGGGCTCGATGAGCAGGTAGCAGACGCCGACCGCGCCGAGTGCCTCGCGGACCAGGCTCACGGTTCGGTGGGCCAGCTCCTCGAAGGAGCTGGCCTCCTCGCCGATCCGGGTCAGCTCGTCGAGGGTGTCGAGGCGATGACCCAGGGCTCGCTGCGCCGCGGCGCGGTGGAGCAGCTCGGAGCGCAGCCGGAAGTTGGCCAGCCCGATGCTGCAGATGCGGGCGATCGGCTCGAGGAAGTGGTCGTCAAACTGCTCCACCCGCGGCGAAGCCGACCACTCCAGATGCAGCACGCCGGCGAGCCGCTCGTCGACCCGCAGGGGCAGCACGGCCTGGGCACCGGCGACCCCTCCGCCGCCCTCGGCGCCGAGGGCGGTCTGCCCGCCTCTCGAAAGCCAGACGCCTTCCTCGGACCCGAGGCGATCGAGCGGGGGCCAGTCGGCGGGAATCGTCGGCGATTCGCTCAGGGCCGCCCAGCTGCGACTCGATTGCCCGACCCAGATGATCGGGTCCACCTTGGATGTCGAAGGGTCGACCAGGATGTACCCGCCGCCGGCGGCTCCGGTGGAGACGACGACCGCCTCGATCGTTTCCTGGGCCAGGCGGGCGAGGTCGTCCGTAGAGGCCCCGAGCAATGTCAGCTCCTGGAGGGCCCGTAGCTCGGCCGTCAGGCGGCGCTCGTGCTCGGCCGCCTCGTTGAGGCCTTCGCTCATTCGGACGTTCGCATAGGCGATGGAGATGATCCGACCGACGGCGTCGATGGTCCGCTCATCGGCCGCGGTTACCGTCTCGCCCGATCGGCCGAAATAGCAGAGGAATGCCGCGATGACGCGGTCGCCTTCTCGGGCCGAGAAGACCGCGTACGAGGTCACGCCCGCGGCGACCATCCCCGGGACCAGCCCATCTTCCCTGGCAACATCGGACAGAATCTGATAGAAGGCGCCGCCGCCGGGTTGACTCATCAGGCGCCGCCAGAAGTGGAACTGGTCCGCGGGTCGGGCTTCCAGATCCGCTGCGATGGCGGGCGATATCTTGTGCGAGGCGACGACTCGGAAGCCTTCGCCGCTGGTCCTGACGGCCACACCGCCGTCCGCCCCGAGCGCCCCGACCACGCGCTCCAGCAGGAACAAGGCCAGGGTGTTCTCGTCGATCTCTCCCTGCGGCAGCAGCGTCAGGCCCATCAGCGTCTCGAGCTGGGCCGTCAGGCGCCGCTCCTGGTCCAGCCCTTCTTCCAGCCGCTCCATCAGCCGGGCATTCTCGAGCGCGCTGATAACCTGGGCGGCGGCCTGCAGGATGACCTCGTCGCCTGGTCGGCCCCAGGCAGGGTGGCGGGCCCCAAGAGCCAGGAAGCCGACCGATTCGTCGCGGCTGCGGAGATCGACCATGAAGCCGGTCGTAAGCCCCTCTTTGGCGAGGACCGCGGCCACCTCCGTCCCCTTTAGGAACGGCCCAACGCTCTCCAGGGCGATGACCGCACCCGGTGCCTGGAGTGCGGAGCCGAGCGCCGGGATGTCCGTGTGGCGAACGACTTCCAGCAGCTCCTCGCTGAGTCCACGACTTGCTTCGACCACCATGGGGGCGTGGCTATCGCTCCAGGTCGCGATGATCCCGACGTCGGCCATCGTGGCCTCGCAGAGGCGCTCCAGCGCCGCTTCGGCCACCTCGTGCCGGCTCCGCGCGCGCCCCGTCGCCATGGCCAGAGAGCCGAGAGCGGCCGCCTCCGCCTCCAGGTGGGCGGAGGTCGCGACCTCGCGGCTCATGGCGATAAGGCCGGCCGGTCTGTGCTGGTCGTCTCGGAACGAGGTCAGTGACAGGTCAACGACGATGGGCCTGCCGGCGAAGCTGCCGATCCGTGGTCGATGGACGACGCGACCGTGCCAGTAGCCCATCGAAGCCGTCTCCGCCGTTGCCTCGGGGCCCATCGGCGAGCCGTCCAGGCGAAGCTGCTCGACGACCTCGTCCCTGTGGCGCCCGACGGCGTCTTCCTCCGCCAGGCCGTAGAGACGCTCGCCCGCCGGGTTGACGGCCGTGATCCGATCGTTCGCATCCGTCGTCACGATCGCGTCGGTCATCTGCTCGACGACCACGCCGCCGATGCGGGCCGATCCGGCCAGGCTCTCCCGCAGCTCGGCGTCGCGTCGCATCTTCGTGCGGGCCGAGGCGCTGCCGATCGCCAGGCCCACGTGACGGCCCGTGTGTTCGAGGCGAGAGGTGTCGAGAGCGGGCGGCGGATCGCCGTCCCAGAGCAGGACCATCGCCCCGATGCGGCGATTGTCGTACCAGAGTGGAGTCGCGCGCAGGGCGCACAGTCCGAGGGCCCTGGCGCGCGCGGTCCATGGGGGCGAATGAGGGTCACCCAGATCCATCTCGAGCGGAGCCTTCATGTCCTTGACGAGCAGAGCCAGCGGCGATCGAGCCGGATCAACGCCGCCAAGAGTGGCCCGGATCGCCTCGGGCGTGCTCGTCCCGGCGACTATGGAGAATCCGTCTGCGGTGTCGAGGATCGCAATTGACGCGTCCGCGCCCCAGCTTGCGGCGATGATCTCGAGCGCCTGTTGCGCGACATCCTCGGCCCCGATCAGCTCGTCGCCCGGCCGCGCGAGAGCGGCCAGGTTGCGAAGCATGCCCTCCAGCTTCTCTTCGTCAGTCCTGTCGCGCAGTCTGGCCAGGGCATACCCGTATCCACCGGCGACCGACGTTGCGAGCGAAACGACGATCTCGGCCGGGAAGGGATCGCCCGACGCGGGCTGCACCGGAACATGGCGGACTATCGAACCAGATGCCAGCAACTCGCTGTGAGCGGCCTCGGTGTCGGCATCCGTTCGCCCGACCAGGAAGGCCACGATCGTCTTGCCAATCAGGTCCTTCGGCGAAGTGCGAAGAATGGCCGCGCCCAGTTCGTTGGCGTCGACGATGACGCTGTCGAGGTTCACCAGGAAGAGCGCCTCGGGGGAGTTGAGGAAGAGGTCGCGGTACGGCAGCTGCGCCGCCTCCGGACCCGATACCGCCCGATCGGGACCCTGGCCGTCCCAGAACAAGGCGGCCACGCCCGGCTTGCCTTCGAACTCCGGCAGACCGATGGGCTGGATGTGGGCACGGAGCCATTTCGAGTGGCCATCGCGGGTTCGCACGTTGATCTGACCCTGCCAGCCGCCCAGCTGGAGAATCTCCACGGGGAGCGTGGCCCCGCCAGAGTCATCGCCGCGAATGAGGGTCAGACAGTCGACCCAGGGTGTTCCCAGGGCGTCGGCGGCGGGGACGCCGAGGATCCGCACGGCGTCGTCGTTCCAGAGCACGACCAGGCCGCCCGGATCGACGATCGCCAACCCTGCGCCGAGGTGCTCCAGGAGCCTGAGGTCATGTCCGGCCAAAGCCTGTGCCACGTTCTGTCGTCCCGGGCGCGACTGTCCCTCCGAACTTACGTCGGGGCCTGCATCGTCCTCCTATCGTAGCCCCGCCGACGTCCTGTCTGTAGGCATCGAGGGTCCCGATAGGAAGTAGTCAGTTCTGATGATGCCGGTGCAGGCGCGCCAGCCTTACCCGCTCCCGGCCCGACGGCACGCTGTCCTGAGGCACGAGCGGTACCCGAGGCGCCGGTTGCTGTATCCTTCGCGGCCGTGGGCCCGTAGCTCAACGGTAGAGCATCTGACTCTTAATCAGAGGGTTCTGGGTTCGAATCCCAGCGGGCTCACCAGATCCTGAGCGTCAAGTGACCCCTTCCGGATTTTCGGGAGGGGTCGCCTTTATTCCGCGATGGCGATGCGGTCGCGGCCGTCGCGCTTGGCCGAGTAGAGGGCGCCGTCGGCGCGCTCGAAGAGGCTTTCAGGCGTGTCGTCGCGGGAGGCCAGCGAGCCACCGGCCGAGACCTGGACCTTCAGCCGCAGAGGGCTCGCTTCGCCGGCCTCATCCGGGCTCTGGACCCTTAGTGCCGCGACGACACGGCCCAGCTCATCGACGGCGTGCAGGCATCGGCTCGTGCCTGGCTGAAGACCCGCCGGCGCGCACCGTGGCAGCCCGCGATCGGCGTCGGAGACCTGGCGCCCGCGGTCGAGGAAGGGCCCCGTCAGCTCTGGCCGCGGACCAGCGTCTTCTGGGGCGCCATCCTCGACGAGACCGATCGCCGCGAGCTCACACTGACCCGCCAGATCCACTGATCCTCGATCAGCCGGCGTCCGCCGCGGAGGTGGCGTATCCGGGCTGGGCGCGTCCGATTGGTCGGGCATGGGAGCCCTGCTAGAGAAGTTTGATTGCAGAAAAGTAAGCAGCGCAGGCATCCTCGTCTGCCACGTACCTGGCAGAAGTCACTTGGCAGTTGACTTTCGTCACCCATCCGGACATGCCGGCCCGAAGGCGCCGACGATGCGCCGCGGCACCCTTTCGGCCGGAGCCCTCGCGCCGGACGGCGGCAAGGTTGTAGGCTCTCGGCCATGCGCGATTTCTATGAGGTTCTGCAGGTCCATCCGCGCGCCGAGGCGGAGGTCATTCGGGCGGCCTACCGCACTCTGGCGCGGAAGTACCACCCCGACCACGGTGGCGATGCCCTTCGGATGATCGCCCTGAACGATGCCTGGGATGTGCTCGGCGACCCGGATCGGCGGGCGGCCTATGACGCCACCCGCACTGGCGCAGGCAGCCGCACGGCATCTACCTCGNNCGACACCGGCCGGGAGCGGCGGCCAGCCCGAGACCGGCGCCCCGCGACAGACCGAGGCGGCTCATGCGGGCCCGCCGCCCGGCCATCCATCGGGGACCGTCCTGGACTTCGGCCGGTACGCCGGGTGGTCCCTCGGAGAGATCGCCCGGCACGACGCGGTCTATCTGGAGTGGCTGCAGCGGGCGACCTTCGGTCGGAAGCTGCGCGCCGAGATCGACGCGCTCCTGAGGCAGCGCGCTCCGGCTGCGGGGCGGCCGCCTTCGGGTTCGGCCTGGAACAGGCGCCGCTAGCTGTCGGCGCGGGGGCCGGCTGCCCCGCCGCGCGCCCGAGCTGGCCGCGCGCCCGAGCTGGCCGCCCGCGTGAGCTAGCTGCGTGCCCGAACGAACTCGATCAGCTCGGGCAGGTAGGCATGGGCGAGGCAGACGACCGTGTCGGCGCCGCCGTAGTAGACGGTCAGGCGGCCGGTCGGCCGGTCGTACAGGGCGGCGCAGGGGAAAACGACGTTCGGCACGTCGCCGATCTGCTCGTAGGGGACCTGCGGCGAGAGGAGATAGTCGCGGCTGCGGGCGATCACCTTCCACGGCTCGTCCAGGTCCAGCAGCGCCGCCCCCATCGAGTAGACGAAGCCGTTGNNGATGAGCAGCCAGCCTTCGGGCGTTTCGATCGGAGTGGGACCGGCGCCGACCTTGGTCGACTCCCAGGTCCAGGGCCGCGTAGTCATGACCTGGCGGTGACGGCCCCAATGGATCAGGTCCGGGCTCTCCGAGAGGTAGATGTCGCCGAAGGGCGTGTGGCCGTTGTCGCTGGGTCGCGAAAGCATCAGGTAAGCGCCTTTGACCCGCCGGGGGAAGAGCACGCCGTTGCGGTTGAAGGGCAGGAAGGCGTTGTCGAGCTGGTGGAACGACTTGAAGTCGTGGGTGTAGCCCACACCGATCGTCGGGCCGTGGTAGCCGTTGCACCACGTCACGTAGTAGCGATCCTCGAGCCAGGTGACGCGAGGGTCGTACGCGTGCTCGAAGGTCTGCTGGATCTCACGGACGCGCGGGTCGGCGGCGATCCACTCGATCGTGGGCTGCTCGATCTTCCAGTCGATGCCGTCGCCGCTGAACCCGGCGTGGACGTTCATGATGCGGGTCGTGTCGTCGACGCGAAAAACGCCGGCGAACCCGTCGCCGAACGGCACCACGGCCGAGTTGAAGATGCTGTTCGATCGCTCGATCTGGTCGCGCTTGATGATGGGGTTGCGGCTCGACCTCCACAGCACGGCCTTGGAGCCGGCAGGACGGTCCTCCCAGGGGATGTTCGGGAGTGCGTCTGCGGGCGCGTCGCCTGTCGGCGCATCGCCGAAGGCCGGTCGTGCTTGGTCGTTGGCGGAATCCATCAGAACCCTTTCGTTTGATTCGGGCTGCGGGTATCTACGCGGAGTTCCACGCGGCCGGCAAGGCCGGCGCCTGGAGCCTCCGCCCGCGGCTCAAGGCCGCGCACATGCTACCAGCCGCGGTTGTCGCGTTCAGGCCGCGCGTTCGGGTCGCCGCGCGTTCGGGTCGCCGGCCTGTCCAGGGCGGGGCTCCTTCCTGCAGCGGCCTCGTGTGGTAATGGGAACGCGCGAAGTGTTTTGTTGTACGCTACGCGAAACGGTAGGTTCCTGCCCACCGGCTCGGTCGACTCCGTTGTCGGGCACGGCTTATGAAGGAAACGCCACCCGATGGGAATTCGAGGCGAGGTTGAAGGCGCTCAGGCTGAGATCAGGCGCCGTAACCTCAGCAGGTTGCTGCAGGAGCTGCACGTCAGCCGGCCCCTGTCCAGGTCCGAGCTGGCGGCGCGGCTTCATCTGGATCGAAGCACCGTCGCCTCGCTCGTCTCGGAACTCGCGGCCCGTCGCATTGTCCAGGAGCGTCGTCGGTCGAAGTCGATCCCGCAGTCGCCCGGACGGCCGTCGCCGGTGGTCGAGTTGCGCGCGGACGGGCCGGGCGCCCTTGCCGTCGATCTCGCCACAGACTGGATGGGGGCCGCCGTCGTCGGGCTGGGCGGCAAGGTCATGGCCTCGACCCGTCGCGACGTGTCCCTGTGCAACTCCCAGCCCGAAAAGGTCGTGGAGGATCTCGGCGCCCTTGTCCGGCCGCTGCTGGCCAGCTTGGAAAACGGCCCTCGCATAGTCGCCATAGGCGTCTCGGTCCCCGGCCTCGTTCGATCCGGCGATGGGCACGTCCACGAGGCGCCGGCCCTGGGCTGGCGGGATGTCCCGATAAGGGAGCTCATCAGGGATGAATTCCAGGACCTGAATGTCCCCGTCTTCGTGGGCAACGACGCGGATCTGGCCACCTCCGCGGAGCATCTTCGTGGCTCTGGCAGGGGGACGACCGACTTCATCTGCATCTGGGGCGAAGGTGGACTGGGAGCCGGCATCGTCGTGGATGGTCGGTTGCTCGCCGGCTCGGCGGGTTATGCGGGCGAGGTGGGGCATGTCACCGTCGATCCCGACGGCGACCTGTGCCACTGTGGTGCGCGCGGCTGCCTCGAGTCGGTGGTGGGCGAGGAGGCCCTTCTTCGTCGATCGGGCCGGGACCCGCTGGGAGGCACGGCGGCGCTCGAGGACTTGATCGGGGCGGCGGACCGAGGCGACCAGGCGGCGCTTTCGGCCCTTGCAGAGTCCGGTCGCGGGCTTGGTATCGGCATCGCCGGTCTGGTGAATATCTTCAACCCGAATCGGGTCTCTCTGGGCGGGTTGTACGCTCGCGTGTACCCGTACGTCCGGGCGCCCATCCTGCGCGAGCTCGAGAAGCGGGCGATGCCGGCGCCGCGCGCGATGGTCGACCTGGTGACCGTCCGCCTCGGAGCAAACGCGCTGCTGCTCGGCGCGGCAGAGCTAGCACTCGCTCCGCTGTTGAACGATCCGGCTATCATGCCTTTGCAGCAGGAACCTGCTCCGAACGACGCGATTGACACGGCCGAGGCCCTCGCGTCTGCGGCGCATGGCATGCTTGCACAGGGTTGACAACGCATATAGTTTGTTGGATGCTGCAATGAATTCGACAGCGGAACGCTCCGTTACCCGCGGGGTTGGGCGCAGTCGCGTTGAGTTGCACCTGGGGCCCGCCCAAGGTCCCGAACTGAATGAGTCCGGGAAAACCCCAGGCGCTCCAGCATAGGAGGTGAGGAGAGAGACACGGCCCCAGATGGGGAGACGGTCGCCTGGCATGGCCCTTTCGGCCGGAGGACCGATTGGTTGTAGCCAGGTCTACCCCGGAGGGGGTCTACCGTCCTCCCGCAGGTGCCCCGCCCTCCACAGTCGGGGGCATCTGGAGTTTGGTTCTCGGTCCATTGCCATGAGGGCGTCAGCGTATGTCTGAGGGTTCACCGTAACCCTCGCGCCAGTGACGTTTCCCATGGGGAAGTGAGGAATGGGATGCAACGAGGAACGACCAGAGTCCTGAGCTTGCTCGCGGTTCTGAGCATCGCCGCCGCGGCGTGCGGCACCACTGCCACATCGAGCCCGGCTGCTCCGAGCAGCGGGACCGGCGCGACCCCGATCGCCGCTACCCCGGCGCCGTCCACGACAGCCGGTGCCCCCGCGGCGGGCGCGACTCTTCCGCCGACTGACGCCACCGTCTACCCGCGCAACCAGACCCTGTACACCAGCGGTAAGCAGTGGGGCGCTCCGTCCACGTGGAACCCGTTCAACGGCAACGCCGCGATGGGCGTCGTGGGCCTCCAGTACGAGACCCTCTTCCTGTACGACCCGATCAAGGACACCTACACCCCGTGGCTCGCCACCAACACGATGGATGCCGGCTGGGATAGCGCCAAGACGACGTACACGATCGCCGTTCGCCAGGGCGTGAATTGGTCCGACGGGTCGGCCCTCACGGCCGCCGACGTGGCCTTCTCTCTGAACATCTACAAGGATCAGAAGACCACCCTTGGCTCCAACCTGTTCGACATGGTCAATACCGTGACGGCCTCCGGCAACAACGTCGTCGTCACGTTCAAGGGAACTCCGTCTTACCAGGAGTTCGCCTCGGATCTATACAACTTCCCGATCGTCCCCGCGGCGGTCTGGCAGGCCTACGACAAGGCCGACGACGGCTCGTTCCTGAACGTCGTCAACATGAACGGTGTTGGCTCCGGCCCGTACATGTACAAGACGGCCGCCCAGGACCGCATGGTCTGGGTCAAGAACCCGGCCTGGTGGGCATCCGCCGCCGCGCCCGCGGGCTACGGCCTCACTGTCGGGCCGACGTACGTCGTCGACCTCGTCAACAGCTCGAACAATGCCGCCCTGAGTGAGCTTCTCTCCGGCGGCCTCGACCTGGACAACAACTACCTGCCCGGCATCGCCCAGCTCATCAGCTCGGGCACGTACCCGAACCTCGCCACGTACTACGCGAGCACGCCTTACATGCTCGCCGGCAACACCGCGTGGCTCGTTCCCAACACCAAGCACAAGCCTCTCGACGACGCAGCCTTCCGCAAGGCCCTTGCTGAGTCGATCAACCCCGCCGACGTCGTGAACAAGGACTACGGCGGCATCGTCTCGGCGGCTGACCCGACTGGTCTCCTGCCGGTGTGGGACAAGTACATCGATCATGCTCAGACGAAAACCTTCGGCTCTCCGTTCAACCTCAGCAAGGCCATTACCGATCTTGCTGCCGCTGGCTACAGGAAGGGCAGCGACACCAGCTGCCCCGGTGGCTGCGTCATCAACAAAGACGGCTCGGCCATCAACCTCAAGCTTGAAGTCCCCGATGGCTGGTCCGACTGGATGGAAGCCGAGAACCTGATCGCCGCTGACGCCGCCAAGGCCGGGATCAAGATCACCCCCAGCCATCCGGCAGACGCAGTGGTCGTCAGTGACGAGAAGGGTGCGTCTACTACAGCCGCCCCGACCTTCGACCTCGTCATCGACAACAGCGTCCAGATCGGCAACACGCCGTGGGTCTACTACGACTACATCTTCCACCAGCCTCAGCAGGCGACCGGCGCCGGCCGCAGCCGCAATCTCGAGCAGTTCGACAGCCCGGCTGCCTGGAAGCTCGTCCAGCAGCTTGACCAGACGCCCACCAGCGACGCGACCGCTATGGCCAATATCTGCTCGCAGATCCAGAAGATCCAGCTGACCACCGAGCCGATCATCCCGTTGTGGTACAACGGCGAGTGGTCGCAGGTCAGCAACACCGTGTGGACCAACTGGCCGTCCAGCACGGGAAATCAGATCCAACCGGCCACCTGGAACGGCTACTGGCAAATGGGAGCAATCTACATGCTCACCAACATCAAGCTCGTTCCGCCAGCCAGTTAGTCCCCTAGTCACCAAGCCCCTCCCTCCGCGCTACCACGGGGGGAGGGGCTATTTCTCTGAGTGCTGTATTCGCGAACGGGAGATCGCGTGCGACGTTACTTCGGCCGCAAGATAATCACCTACTTGATCACGTTCTTCGTAGCGGCGACCATCGACTGGCTGATCCCGCGCTTCATGCCGGGTGATCCCATCGCGATCCTGGTGTCCAAGACGGGCGGCCTGTCTCCGACGGCAGCTGAGGCGATGGTCAACTACTACACCAATCTGTTCGGGCTGAACAAGCCACTGCCGGTGCAGTACCTGAACTTCTGGATCTCGCTGCTTCACGGCGACCTGGGACGCAGCGTATACGGCAACGGCACGCCGGTGGTCGACATGATCATGGCGGCGGTGCCCTACACACTGGGCCTCTTGATTCCGGCGATCCTGTTGAGCTGGTGGGCCGGCAACAATTTCGGGGCCCTCGCCGCTCGCCGCAAGTGGCTGGACAACACGATTCTGCCCGTGGGCTACATCCTGACCGCGACGCCCTACATGTGGCTAGCGCTCGTCCTGTCGTATACGCTGGCATTCAGCCTGAGGCTGTTTCCGCTCGCCTTCGGCTACGGCATGAACCTCGAACCAACGGTGAGCTGGCTGTTCTTCACGGACCTCGTCGCCCATTGGGTGCTGCCGTTCCTGTCGCTCTTCCTTGTCATGTTCGGCGGCTGGGCGATCGGNNGCCGGGGCGCTCGTCACCGAGATAGTCTTCACCTATCCCGGCCTCGGTCACCTCGTCTTCCAGGCCATCCAGAATGAAGACTACTTCCTCCTGCAGGGCATCTTCCTGTTCATCATCGTCGGAGTTCTGCTGGCCAACTTCATCGTTGACATCGTCTACGTGGTCGTCGACCCGCGGACCCGCGTGGCCATGCAGGGAGGCACGCAATGAGCGCAGCGGTCGGCACGTCGGCAGAGCCAAGCGAGACGGCCGGTGGCGCGGAGAAGAGCGCCACTCCTCCTGCCAAGCGTGCTCGCGGCGAGTTCCTCTTCTTCGCGCTGCGCTCAAAGAAGTTTCTGGTCTCAATAGTGATCCTACTGGTGCTCATCGTCATCGCGATCGTTGGGCCGATGATCGATTCCACCGATCCGCTCGCCCAGAACGGCCTGCCGTTCGCGCATCCCACCCTTGACGCGGGCAACTGGTTCGGGCAGACGTACTTTGGCGAGGATGTCTTCGCGCAGTTCGCCAACGGTTTGCGGGCTTCATTCTTCGTGGGCCTGCTGGGCGGTGGGCTGGCGTCCGTTATCGGGATGGGCGTCGGCTTCATTGCCGGCTATAAGGGCGGCTGGCTCGACGAGATCCTCAATATGCTCACCAACGTGTTCCTGGTTATCCCGACGTTGGCCGTGCTCCTTGTTATCACGTCCTATCTGTCAGCTCGCGGAGTCATGTTTGAGGCCATATTCATCGGCATCACTTCGTGGCCGTGGGCTGCCCGCGCAATTCGTGCTCAGACGTTCTCACTGAGGTCGCGCGATTTCATCGACCTGGCGAAACTGAGTGGTAGGAGCGGCTGGAAGGTCATTCTCTTCGAGATTGCCCCGAATATGAGTTCCTACCTGTTCCTGACGTACATTCTGTTGTTTGGCGGCGGGATTCTGATCGCGGCCAGCCTGGACTTCATCGGCCTGGGACCGACCGGCGGAATGTCGCTTGGGCTCATGATGTACAACGCGGTCACCTGGGCGGCGCTGCCGCTTGGGCTTTGGTGGTGGTTCATTCCACCAGGCGTTGGCATCGTCGCTTTGGTCGGTTCGCTGTACGTCATGAACGTCGGCCTCGACGAAATCTTCAACCCGAAACTCAGGGACATCTGAGCGTATGAGCCTCCAGGTTTCAGACCTCAAGGTCTACTACCGAACGCTGGCCGGAGACGTCAAAGCTCTCGATGGCGCGACCTTCTCGATCGCCGACAAGGAGATCATGGGTCTCGCGGGCGAGTCCGGCTGCGGTAAGTCCACCCTTGGAAATAGCCTGATCCGTCTCGACGGCAGGATGAAGTACGTTGCCGGCAGTGTCACTCTCGACGGTAATAGCTTGCCCATCTGGGACGACGACGGCATGAACGAGTTCCGATTCCGGGACGTCACCGTCATCCCCCAGTACGCGATGAGCGCCATGAACCCGACTCGCAAGATCGGGAAGATGATCGGCGACCTGCTCGAGTCTCGGGGCGAAAGCTACAAGGAGATCAAGCCCGAGCTGATGCGTCGCATCGATCTCGTTGGTCTGCAAGCGGACGTGCTCGGCCGCTACCCGATCGAGCTTTCCGGCGGCATGAAGCAGCGCATGGTGATGGTCATCTCGACCCTGTTGGACCCGTCGCTGTTGATTGCCGACGAGATCACGTCGGCCCTCGATGTGTCGACTCAGCGAGCCGTCGCGGAAACTCTCGTCAGCTTCCGAGACCACGGTTTCGTGAAGAGCATGCTCGTGATCACCCACGACGTCTCGATCCTGTACCAGACCGCCGACACCATCCTCGTGATGTACGCCGGCAAGCTGGCCGAAAAAGCGCCGACCAAGACGATCATCGAGCAGCCACGACATCCGTACACGACGATGCTGATCTCGTCGCTTCCGGAAGTCGGCGTTCGGTACGCGAACAAGAAGCTGTCCGGGATCCCGGGGAGTCCGCCTTCGCTGCTGAACCCTCCGACGGGCTGTCGCTTCCGGGCTCGCTGCCCGCTTGCCTTCGACAAATGCCTCGAGGAGCCGCCGTTCATCCGGATCGCCCCCGACCACTCGGTCGCCTGCTGGAAGGTCGACGGATCAGATGCTTAGCCTCAACAGAGTCTCCAAGTTCTACAAGGTTGGCATTTTCGGCGGGAAGGAGCTGGCGGCGGTTCGCGACGTCAGCTTCGACGTGAACGAGGGCGAGGTCGTCTCGCTCATCGGCGAGAGCGGCAGCGGCAAGACGACCATCGGCAAGATGATCCTCAAGCTCATCGAGATCAGTCGTGGCTCGATCACCTGCGAAGGGATGGACGTTGCCACGATCCGCGGCGGGTCGGTCAAGTCCTACTACCGTCACGTCCAGGGCGTCTTCCAGGATCCGTTCAGCTCGTACAACCCGATCTTCAAGGCGGATCGTGTGTTCAGCATGATCCGCAGCGAGTACTTCCCGGACACGGCCCGCTCCGAGTGGAGCGACAAGATCGATGGCGTGCTGCGGGCCGTATCCCTGGAGCCGGACCAGGTCCTGAACAAGTACCCTCACCAGCTCAGCGGCGGCCAGCTCCAGCGGCTGCTCGTGGCTCGAGCGCTGCTGCTCGACCTCAAGTTCCTCGTGGCCGACGAGATCATCA
>PMKN01000019.1 GCA_003158675.1 Chloroflexota bacterium
ACGACCGAACCGACGACCGAACCGACGCCGACCCCGGTGCCCAACGACCTGAAGCTCACCGCCAAGCTCGAGGGCACCAAGGTGGTCCTGTCCTGGACCGCCTATCAGGGCCCTGATTTCGCCTACTACAAGGTGGTCCGCTCCGGGGACAAGACGGCTGGCTGGCCACTGGGCGACGGCGACACACTCGTCGCCGCAGTCAGCGACCAGTCCAAGCTCACCTTCACCGATTGCCCCGCCGCTGGCAAGGCCTGGTCATATCGGGTCTTCGCGGTGAACTCCGCACAGGCGGGCTACGCGGTGCTCGACTTCACGAACCTCGCGACAGTCGAAGTGCCGGCGCCGCCGACCGCCACACCGCCCCCGGTTACGAGCGGCGCCACCGACCTTGGCCCGCTGAACGTGGTCAAGAACTCGAACGGAACCTACACCTTCAGTTGGAGCGCCTACACCGGCGACGTCGACTTCAGCTACTACAAGCTCGACGGCCAGCCCTTCCCGGCCGTTCCTGGCTACGTCGAAAACGGTGGCCACTACTGGGCCTGCGTGGGGACCAGCGACACGAGCGTGACCATCAAGGTCGACCCCGGAACTTGGAATGTCAACGTCGAAGCGGTCTACTTCCCGAACGGCGGCTCGGCCGCCGCGGCCCGGACCCAAACTCTCAAGCTCGAGGTCGCCCCGACGGTCATTCCCTCGATCGGCCTCACGGTGACCGTGGGTGACGATGGCCTGGCTCACCTGAACTGGGACAAGTACGCGGGCGACCACTTCCAGGAATACCTCGTCGCCAGGACCGAGAACGGCACGCCGACGCAGTCCAACGTGGTCAAGGAAATCACCGACGTGAACGTGACCACATGGGTCGACAAGTCGGTCAAACCCGGCCACACCTACAACTACCGAATCATGGCCTGGACGTCGGAGACCTTCTGCAATGGCGGGACCATCCTGGCCGAGTCGCCAGTACAGACGATCACGATCCCAGCCCCGGCAACTCCAGCCCCAACCGCTCCAGCCCCGACCGCTCCACCGGCCGGGAGCTAGATACACGGCCTGACGGCCCGCAGACCGAACCGAGCCGCGCGCCCAAGGATGAACCCGCCGATGAGCAAAAAGGCAAGCCCGGGGTCCGGATGGGGTAGCAGGCGGTACCCGACAGTACAGGTGGCCGATTGCCGCATCGACCGACGCTCCCTACCGTTCGTGACTCCATGGCATCCGACGCAGCATCTCGTATGGCGACCGACCGCGAGCGAGCGCTCGTGGCCCGGGTTCGCGACGACTGCACGGCATTCGGCGAGCTGTACGACTTCTACCTGCCTCGCATATACGGCTTCATATTCCGCCGGATTCCTGACCAGTCGATCGCCGAGGATCTCACTTCGACGACCTTCCAGCGAGCCCTCGAGAACGTGCGACGGGCCGAGTTCCGAAACGATTCGTTCGGCGGTTGGCTATACCGCGTCGCGGCGAACGCCGTGGTAGATCACACCCGCCGCGACCGCCACTTCGTCTCACTCGGAGAAGTGAGCGAGGAAGACGAGCCCGGCGATCTGGCCCTCGACGCACTGGCGGCCGCCCTGGACCGCGACCAACTCCGGCGCGCGCTTCTCAGCCTGTCGGCCGGCCACCGCGAGCTGCTGGTGATGCGTTACTACGACGACCTGACTACGGCCGAGCTGTGCGCCGCCTTCGGCTGCTCTCGTGACGCCCTGGCCGTTCGGCTCCACCGGGCCCTCCGTGCGCTGCGGACGGCAGTCACAAGTGAGGCGGCCGATGTCGCCTGACGATCGCCTCGAGATGGAGCAGTTCGAAGCCCTGTCGGCAGAGCTGGCCGATGCCGGCCGGGTCGCACGGGCCGTGTCCGCTCGTCTGGAAGCCCCCGACCAGGCCTTCGCCGCGCGTTTGCGCGCCCAGTTGCTGGGCGGCTTGTCGCAGCCGGGTTCGATCATGACCGTCGCGGCGCCGTCGCCCGCAAGTGGCACTCAAGCCACGCCGCCGCGGAGCGGCAAGCGCTGGCGGGCGCGCCAGGTCGAAACGATCCGAGCCCCGGAACCGGTAGTCCTGGCCGAGATCGAGCCGAATACCGCGATCAATCGAGAGACCGCCCTCAAGCCCTCGATCCGGTGGCGAATGCCGACTCGCAGCGTCCCGTCGCGCTGGGTGGCGGTCGGGCTGGCCGCTGCGATCGCCATCGCCAGCTTTGCGGTCGGCAGCACGGTCATCTTCCCGACCGGCCCCACGGCCTCTGCGAAAGTTGCGGTCGCGGCGAGCGTGGTCCGGAACGGAGCGCTCAGCCCGCTCGCAGCCGGCGCGGAGTTGCGTGAAGGCGACACAGTCGAAGTCGGAGCAGGGGGCGAGGCGACCCTGGCGATGGGCGGCAGCTACGTGCGGATGGCCCCCGGATCCGATCTGCGCCTGGACCGCCTCGATTCGAGCCACATCGTGGTGAACCAGCTGAGCGGCCGCGCTTATCACCGCGTCTCGGTGGGCAGCCACGGCGACTACACCGTGATCACCGCGGCGGTCACGTGGGTAGCCACGGGCACCGCTTTCGACCTGGATCGCTACGCTCTCGGCACTGGCGGCGAAGAAGTCCGCGGCATGGCCCTTCTCGACGGTCTTGATGTCACCTCGCTCCAGGACACAGCCGCGCTCAACCAGGGCCAGAGCGCCGTCGTGGACCTGTCCGGGAGCGGATCGACCGCCGGCACGCCGGTTGTCTCGCAGATCACGACCCAGGCCCTCTCGGACTCGTGGCTGGTCCAGAACGCCAGCCTTGACTCCCTGGCCGGGCTCGACGTTGGTGAGCTTGCCGTGGCCGTCACCCCCGCCCCGCGACCCGCCAGGACGGCCGCCCAGGCCGTCGTTGCCACCCCTCGCCCGACTGCACCCCCGACCGAGACGCCTACTCCAACGCCAACCCCGACGCCCAGCCCCACCCCCAAGCCGACGCCGAAGCCGACTCCGAAGCCGACCCCCAAGCCCACCCCAAGGCCCACCCGAACCGGGCCGCTCTCGCTTGGCCAGCTGACGATCACCGACAACGGAGACGGGACATACAGCTTCAGCTGGCCCGAATACCAGGGCGAAGGCTTCACGTACTACAAGCTTGTCCACGGCGACGCAGGGACGGCACCCAGGTACCCGTCCTCGCCCTACTGGGCCTGCAACTCCGATCGCACCCAGAACAGCTGGACCGGGCCGATCGACCCGGGCGACTACGCCGTCCGCTTGCAGGTGGTCGATGAGTCGAGCGGGTCGGTGGTGATCCGGGCTCAGACGAACATCGCGCACCTCCAGGTGGCGGGAGGCCCGCCGACGCCCACTCCGACGCTTCCGGCGCTTCAGGATCTCGGTGCCCTCAACGTCTCGGACGACGGCGGCGGCAAGTTCACCTTCAGTTGGGCCGCATATACAGGCGGCTGGTCGTTCGATGCCTACAAGCTCGTCTACGTAGCCTGGGACGGCGATCCCTCGTACCTGACCGGCGCCTCCTACAAGGCATTCGGGACCGGTTCGACCAGCTCTGGGTCGATCCCGATGCCCTCGGGCGATTGGTCGGTCCGGGTCCAGGCCATCGGCCGGCCGAGCGATGGCGACGCCTACGCGTTCGCCGCAACTTCCGTCTATCACCTGACGGTGCCGTAGGCATCTCGCTGCGCGGCTGGGTGCAACCTTGGTGAATCCGCGGGCCCGCCGCCCCTACGCCTCTCCCTCGACCGAGAACCTCGGCCACGTCAGTTGACCCGCCTTGAGGGGATGAAGCGGTTCGTCCGCCACGCGGCCCCCGCCCGGCGAGCCAGCGCCGATGGGAGACGCGCGCCGCATCGCCGGAGTGGCCCAGGATGCCGCGACTACGACGATGGCGAGCCACCACTGCAGCCCGTCGGGCGTGGAGAGGAATCCAACAGCCAGCCACAGCCACGGCGAGCGCAGCGATAGGAGCGACGGGACGGCCATGAGCATCCCGTGCCCGAAGCGCGAGGGGCTGGCAATCACAGTGGCGGTCGCAAGGCGCGCCAGCGACTCCCTGCCCCGCGCCAGGAGGGCCACCACCACGGCTGCGACCGCCGCTGCAACGAACACGTCGAAAGGGACGAACCGAGGCAGGCCGAACCCGTAGAGAGACTGCAGGCTCCGTTGCGAGGTCTGGTAGATCCCAAGCGAGTTCAGCCAGTCGGACCAGAGGGTGGCCCCGGTGAGCGGAAGGGTCGCCGCCACCAGCAAGACCATCGCCCCGACGCCAGCCGCGATCTGCCGCCAGCGCCGCTCCCTGACGAGCCATAGGGCCCCGAGAGCGGTGTACGACTTGAAGACGCCTCCAAGGACTAGACCGGCGCCCAACCACGGCCCAAGGGCGTACAGCGCCAGGGCGGGCACCGCCACGTTACCGACCCACAGCCCCTGGAAGAGCGGCGGCCACAGCAGCGCGGGCGCGAGCCAGCGCCGCGGCAAGCCGAAAAGGTGCAGCGCCGCCAGTCCCAGGCCCACGGAGCAGCCGACCCACAAGCCCTGGGCGGCAAGTACGGGCAGCAGTGAAAGCGCCGCGAACAGAGGTAGCGTGCATGGCGGATAGAGGAACGGGTAGTTGCTCAGATCGACCGGCTGGACGGTCAGCGGGACCTGCATGTAGACGGCGGATCCGTCCCGGAAGTGCTCGCCCGCCTTGAAGTAGATGGCCAGATCTCGGAGCGGCTGCCACGCCATCGTCACGTCGGTCAGAACCATCGCCACGACGGCCAGGATCGCGAGCGCTTCAACGGGTCGGAGCCGAGGGGCGGAGGGCCGGAGACGGGCCACGAGCAGGCTCGATGCGGCGAGCGTGGCCACGACGGTGAGGAGCCACACTGCCCGATATGGAATCCCCGAGCCGTTGGGCACGTCCTGGAATCGAGTCACGAACAGGACCTCGGTTGCCAGCAACGCGACGAGCAGCCAGCCGCCACGGTCGCCGCGGGCCAAGCCGGCCCAGCCGCCGGGGCCCCGAAATCGCCCCATCACGTCCAGTCGAAGACGACCAGCTCGCCGTCCACGAGCTCGAACAGGCCGCCGTCCACCGGTTCGTCCGCGCTCTCCCATCGATCGGCGACATAGGCCGCCAACATCGCCGCGAATTCCTCGTCGCCCTCCACCAGGCTCGCGGCGATCAGCAGATCCCGCTCCGGCAGACCGATCAGGACTCGCCCGATCCCACCGAGGCCGTCCGCCAGGTCAGCCCGAACCTCGGGCAGCAGGATCCGAGCAGCGTCCATCCCCTCGCCCGAATCTGACCAGACGACGCGCCGGCGTCCGTCGAATTCGTCCACCCAGGGCACGCCGCTCGACCATGCGGCCAGATTGGCCGCGGCTGCGGCGCTGACCGCGTCCGGGCCCACGCCCCAGGCCAGGAGATGCTCTTCGCCCACCACCACTCCGAAACCCGGCCCCGGAATCAAGTAGGCGATCGCGAGCCCGGCCGGCCCCGGCCCGATGATCGGTTTGCCCATGGCTCTGCTGCCTGTGGGAACGCGCGGATTGTGACCGTCGACGCCGGCGGTCCCGGCGGGCCGCAAGCTCGGGTGGATCAGGCTCGCGGCCGCAGCCCAGTGGTGCTCGGGCGCCAGGGACGGAACCGGACGCGAGGCAGGGTCTCGTTCCATCTCCACCTCCAGCTCGTGATCGAGAGCCGATCCGTACGGAGTCAGGTTAGCCCGGATCGACGTGCCGGTGCGCGGCCCGGATGTCTGCGGTCCGCGGTCGACGCGCCGAATCGCAAGCGGCGGGCCCGGGAGGGCCCGCCGCATTGCCGGTATTTGGAGCCGCTCGCGCGGCGAGGTGTTAGCGGTGGATGGAGCGTCGCTGAGCCTGGACCGCCATCAGGGCGAGGCCGGCGAACGCGAGGGAGATGAGGAGCGCGAAGATTGGCGCGCTGCCGCCGTTGCTGTTACCCGAGGTGCTCGTCGGGGGCGGGGTGACGGCGATCGTCGGAGTAGCCGTCTCGCCGCCGACGACTTCGGTCGGGGCTGCGGTGGGAGCGGCGGTGGGAGCCGCCGTCGGGCCTGCGGTGGGGGCTGCGGTGGGAGTGGCCGCCACGGCTGTGATCGTCAGCGTGCCGGGGACGTACACGATGGTGTAACCGGCCAACACCGCGCCACTGCAGGTGATCGGATAAGTCCCGACCACGCTCGAGGCGGTTGCGGTGCTTGTGCAGGTCGGCGCGGTCGTAAGAGTCACCGAAGAGCTGAGCGTGTAAGTGAAGGTCGGATCGGCCCCGCCCACCACGCGCGTCTGGTTGTTAGCGGTGATGGTCAGGGTCGGAAGCACGCCTAGCGTGAGGGTGGCCTGCTCGGTGACGACCGCTTGACCTGTCCCGAAGACGGCGTGCCCGGTGGCCACGTTCGTCACGGAGCCGGCGGTCACGTCCGCCTGGGTGACGGCGTAGCTCGCGGTGCAGGTGAGGGTCTGGCCGGGGGCCAGGCTGGTCGGAGTCGCCGGGCAGGTCACGCTGACCTTGTTGTCGGTCACGCTGAACGGACCGGACAGGGTCACGTTGCCGGCGTTGGTGAGCAAGTAGCTGTAGGCGATCTTGTCACCCACGGCGGCGAAGG
Source organism: Chloroflexota bacterium (assembly GCA_003158675.1). GTDB lineage: Bacteria > Chloroflexota > Limnocylindria > Limnocylindrales > CSP1-4 > Fen-1039. Next base: position 6,594 of record PMKN01000019.1, read on the forward strand.
TCGTCGTGGTGGAGGTCTTCTTGATGGTGAGTGCCGGGCTCTGGACTCCGGGTACGGTCACGCTGGCCGAGGCCGAGAGCGTTGAGCCGATGGCCGGGGCGTCGACGGCGGCCACGTCCGCAACGGCTAGCACGGTGGCGCTGCCGGTCACGGTGTTCGTCACAGAGCCGGCGTCGAGGTCGGCCTGGGTGACCGTGTGAGTGGCCGTGCAGGTGACCGACGAGTTGGGCTGGAAGACGGTCGGGAGACCCTTTCCGCAGTTGAGGTCGGTCACGAAAGGATCGACGAGCACCGGCGTGCTCAGGGTCACGTTGCCGTTGTTGGTCAGCACGATCGTGAAGGTGATCAAATCGCCGACCTTGGAGTAGCTCTTGAGATCCGCGGTCTTGGTGATGCTCAAGGACGCCTGGGTGATCGTGAACGGGGCGGTGTTGTAGGTGATGTTGTAG
>PMKN01000008.1 GCA_003158675.1 Chloroflexota bacterium
GATGACCCACTCGCGGTCGTACAGATCGAGCTCCGGCGCGTCGGCCAGGAGAGCCAGATTCGCTTCCCAATAGGACTGGATGGTGCCGACGTCCTGCCAGTAGCCGTCGAAGCGGTAGCCGTAGACTCGGGCGCCCTTTTCGATCATGGCCGGGATGACGTCGTGTCCGAAGTCCACGCGGGTGTCTGAGAGCCACTGGTGGAGGGCCCGCNNGTAGACGCCCATGCTGGCCAGGTCGCTCTTGGGCTGGCGCGGCTTCTCATGCCATTCGACGATGCGGTCGTTGTCGTCCAGCGCCAGGATGCCCATTCGGGTCGCATCGGCCAGTGGCACCCGGCGCACGGCGATGGTGACGTCGGCGCGGTGGCGACGATGCGCGGCCACGAACGGCTGGTAATCCATCTTGTATATGTGGTCGCCGGCCAGCACCAGCACGGCATCGCCTGGCGCTTGCTCGATCACGTTCAGGTTCTGCAGTACGGCGTCGGCGGTCCCGCGGTACCACTCCGCGACGCGGCCGCGGGCGATGTACGGCTGGAGCATCCGGACGCCACCGTAGTTGCGGTCGAGGTCCCACGGCCGGCCCATGCCGNNCATGCCGATGTGGTCGTTGAGGGACCGCGGGTTGTATTGGGTCAGGACTACGACGTTGTCGATGTCCGAGTTGACGCAATTGGATAGCGCAAAGTCGATGATCCGGTACTTGCCGCCGAACGGAACGGCCGGCTTGGCCCGCAGCGACGACAGCAGCGAAAGCCGCTCCCCTTCGCCGCCGGCGAGTATCACCGCCAGAGTTCGCTTCATCGGGCGTCCTCTACGTCCAAGGCCGGTCCGTGCCGGTCAAGGGCGATGCTATCACCACATCCCGATATCCGAGATATGTCTAGATGAAGAGGCGCGGGTTCTTGAAGACGCCATCCACGATCACCGCCCAGTGGAGGTGGCAACCGGTGGAATGGCCGGTCGTGTTCTCGGTGCCGATGAGCTGGCCCGCCGAAACCTGGGCTCCCACGTAGATGCCGGGCGGATTCTGGCCGGTCATGTGGGCGTACCAGGTGACCAGGTGGCTCGAGTGGGCGATGATCACCAGCCAGGCTCGCGGCGGAGGATCGTACGGGTTGTAACCGGCGAAGATGATCACTCCGGAGCCGGCGGCATGGACCGGCGTCAGGCACGGCGCCACGATGTCGATTCCTTGATGGAAGTGTGCACAGTCTCCCACTCGCGGCTCGGAGAACCAGCCGGTGCAGCCGAATTCCTGGCTGACCTTGCCGCCCATCGGCCACTCGAACGTGCCGTTGTAGACGGAGGGGATGCGGTCCTTGCCGCGGACCTGGGCCGCCAGCTGGTCGATCTTGTGAGACAGCTGGTCGGAGGCCTCGCCGTTGGCTTTGATCGTGGCGGCCAGCTCGACCTTGTTCTTGGCCAGCTTCGCATCGGCGGCTTGCTGCTGCGCGAGCTGCGCGTTGAGCTGGCGCTCCAACGAGGACAGCTTCGTCGTGGAAGAGGCGAGCTGGCTCAACTGCCCGTCGAGTTCGGCCTTCTGGGCCGCCACCTGCATGGCCAGGGCGTCTGTCGACTCCCGAGCCGTCTTCACCTGCTGCTCCATCTCCGCCAGGGACTTCTGATCCTGCACGATCTGCTCGGCCAGCGCCTTGTCCTGTGCGCCTAGATCCATGTAGTAGGAAACGTCCGAGAGCACGTCCGTGATCGAGTGGGACGTCACCAGCTGGGCCAGAAGTGGCGTTTGGTCTGTCTGGTACGCAGCGACGATGCGAGCGGCCAGCGTTTGCTGACGGTCGAGAAGTTGCGCCTGCTTTGCATCGGCTCGCGCTTGCAGATCGTCGAGTTGCGCCTGGAGGTCGGTCTCCGTGGCGAGGAGTCCGTTGTACTCCTCCTGGACCTGCCCGACCTGGGTCTTGAGGTCGTCCATCTGACTTTGCAACACGTCCACGTTCTGGCTGACCTGGTCGAGGCTCTGGGCCGTCGTGGTCATTTGACCCTGCAGAGAGGTCTGCTGGTCGCTGATGCCCGAGAGCTGCTTCTTCTGCTGGGCGATCAGCTTGTCGAGCGCCTGCTGCTGGGCCACCGCGTCGGTCAGATCGTCGGCGCGCACGGGCGCGACATCGGCCCGTGTCGAGACAATGGGCATCAACACGGCGACAGCGAGGAGCAAACGCAACCAGCGCCAGTGGATGGGGCTGCGCTTGGAGCGTCGGTCTTGCATGGCAGTCAACGTGCGAGCACCTCCGTTGCGGCACGCCAAAAGCGCGCATCGCGGAAAGCCCGCCGGTGTGACGCCGTCCTTTGAAAGGGGCACAGACTCCAGACGACTCCGGCTGACGGCATCATACACCGCGAATCCCGCGAAGGATCAACCCCGTCCGACCTGATGCCCCATGAGGGCACGGGTGCGCCACCATCGGACCGCGCCGGGCAAATCTGAATGAATTCCTGAAATGGCCCGTTTGGCGTCCTTTAGCCTCTCGCAAACATAACCCCATCGGTGCTAGCCTCTTTAGACGCACATCCATAATCCAAGCCCCCGGCGTGGCCACGTCAGGCCACCCGTTCTCTTCCGAGGGATGGAGGCTCCTGATGCCGCTCTTCGGGCCCCCCAACGTCGCCCAGTTGGAGGCAAAGCGCGATGTCCAGGGCTTGATCAAAGCTTTGGCCTACAAAGACTCGTCCGTTCGGGTCGCCGCTGCAGACGCCCTTGGTCCGTTGCGAGACTCGATAGCCGTCAGGCCACTGACGGCACTCCTCAGAGATGACAACGTCGAGGTTCGTCGGGCCGCTGTACGAGCCCTTGCCGCTCGCGGCGGAGGACTGGTAATCGAGCCGCTCATCGCCGCCCTCGAAGACCGCGATCCGGGGGTCCGATCCACGGCGGCGTCGGCGGTGTACCGGCGCCTCATGACGGACCCGGACCAGGAGGCTCGCCGGGACACTGCGGCGGCGTTGGGGCGGATCAGGGCGGCCGACGCGGTCGAGCCGCTAATCAGGGCGATCAACGATGCCGACGAAAGCGTGCGCCTGGCCTCGATCAGGTCGCTGGGTGCGATCGGCGACGTCGCGGCTGTCGGACCGCTGGTCATCGTGCTGGCCCACGAGCAAGCTCGTGCCAGGGCGACCGGCCGCTCGAGCCTGGCGGTGGAACGGGCCGCTGGTCAGGCTCTGGACGCCCTGTGCGACGAGCAGGCGATCGACTGCCTCAAGGCAGTAATGGGGCACGACGATTCTGAAGTCCGCGAAATCGCGGTCAAGCGCCTCGCCCACATGGGCACGCCGGCGGTGGCCGACTCTCTGGCCGCAAGCCTGGACGATCCGGATCCCGTCATCCGCCGGACCTCGGCCCGGGGCCTGTCCGAGATCCACTGGCAGCCACCGTCCGATCAGGTCGGCGCCAAGTACTGGGCGGCATTGCGAGACTGGCGACGATGCGCGGCTTGCGGCCCGACGGCGATCCCGCTCCTCAGCGCCGCCTTCCCAAAGGTCGACTCCCTGGAGCAATCGGAGATCATCGCGGCGTTGATAGCGGTCGGGTGGGAGCCCACGGAGGCGGACGCGATGGCCGCTCACTTCTGCGTTGCGAAGGGCGACTGGGCGAAATGCGTCGAAATCGGCGAGCCCGCGGTCGACGTCCTCGACGGCGTCCTGCGGAGCGCCCGGAAGTGGCGAGACCGAGTCCACGCCGCCGTCGCCCTCAAGGCGCTGGGCCAGGAGGAAGTGTTCGGCTTCGGCCGCGTCGATCTCGTGGATCAGGCCCTGACCGTCTTCGAGGGCGAGGGCACCGAGGAGGAGAAGCGGGCCGCCCTCCAGGCTTTCGCCGTCGAAGAGCATCTGATCGCGGGTTCCAAGCAGCGCCTCGAATGGTGCGAGTGCGGCTATCCGTCGATGAAGGTGGTCAAGGACAACGAGCGCCAGCCAATCCCGGATCTGCTCGGGGTGGAAAAACTCAGCTCTTCCGCGCCGCAGTATTTCTGCCCGAGTTGCGACAGGCGCCAACCGATCGCTGCGTAGGGGGGTCGCGCGGCGCGCGCAGCGTGAGGTTGCGGATCCGCGGTCCGGACGCAGAACGCCGACCGCCGGAGAAACTGTCGAGGGCTCGCGCCCCGGGCGGGAGTTGCCGTCCTCGGTTGGGTCAGGAACTCGCCGGCAGAAGCGCGGCCCAAACGGCGCCGATGATCAGGAACGGCGCTAGCGGGATGTAGCTCTTGAGCGTGATGCGCCTCAGCAGGAGCAGCACCGCTATCGCGACGCCGCTGGCAATCACGCCCACGAAGACCGCCACGACGAGCCTCACGGCTCCGACGAGCAGACCCACTCCCGCCAGGAACTCGAGGTCGCCGCCGCCCAGCGCTCCTTCGCCGAAAGGCAGCGCCAGCAAGTACAGCAACAGCGGAACGACGACCGCGGCGGCGACCGGCAGCCACACGGGCTGGCGGTTGACGAGCGAGTTGCCGCCCCACACCAGCGCTGCCGCACCGAGGGCAATCAGAAGCAGATTCGGCGCGTCTGGCATCAGCCGCTGGTCGAGGTCCGTGGCCATGAGCAGGACCATGGCTGCGAACGCGGCGCCGAAGAGTGCGCGCTCGACCCCACCGTCGAATCGGATGGGAACCGCGGCCATGGCGGCGGCGCCGAATATCGCCACGACCGGCGTGCGCCAATCCACGCGTCGGACCGAGCCGTCCTCGTGGGCGGGCCAACGTGCGCCGATACGGTCGCAAGCGACGCCCCAGGCTGCGCCGCAGACACCGAAAGCGACGGCCAGCGGTTCCAAGGTATCTACGGGTTGGGCGCGCCGGCCAGGGCCAGCTCGACGAGAGTGGTGTGAGAGACGCCCGTGGCTCCGGCCGGGGCGTAGGGCGTCTTCTTGCGGTAATACGCCGTGCCGGCTATGTCGAGGTGCGCCCACGGCACCGTCACGAACTCACGCAGGAAGAGAGCACTCTTGATCAGTCCGCCATCGGGCGATCCTGTGTTCGTGAAGTCCGCATACCAGCTATCCAGGTCGGGGCGGTAGTCCTCGATCATCGGCAGCTGCCAGTAGCGCTCAGCGGCCCGGTTTCCAGCCGCAGCGATCTGGTCGTACCAGGCCTGCGGGACGCCGAAGGCCCCGGTCATTTGGTCACCCAGGGCGCGGGCCACCGCTCCGGTGAGAGTGGCAACGTCCACGATGTGAGTGGCGCCGAGCTTCTCGGCATAGCACATGGCGTCGCCGAGGATCAGGCGGCCCTCCGCGTCGGTGTTGAGGATGTCGACGGTCTTGCCGTTCATGGCCTTGACCACGTCGCCGGGGCGCGTCGAATGCGGTCCGGGCATGTTCTCCACCGCCGGAGCCACCGCCAGCAGCGGTGTTCCGGGAGCGAGCCGAGCGACCGTGGCGATGGCGGCGATGACCGTGNNCGTGCAGGCGCCGGTCTTGTCCATTTTCATCTCTTCCATCCGGTCTGCCGGCTTGATGCTGATGCCGCCGGAATCGAAGCAGACACCCTTCCCGACGAGCGCCAGATGGCGACCCAGCGAGTCGCGGGCCCCGGCAGGGCCGGAGCGCAGGACGATCATTCGCGGCGGGTTGTCGCTGCCGCGGCCGACCGCAAGGAACATGCCCATTCCCAGCTCGGCGGCCTTCTCCGGATCCAGGACATCGATCGACAGGCCGTAGCGCTCGGCGATGGTTCGAGCCTCGTCCGCGAGAACCTCCGGGGAAACGTCGTTGGCGGATCGATTGGCCAGGCCGCGGGCCAGGTTGGCGCCTTCGCCCAGGATCACGCCGCGCTCCGCGGCTTTCGTCAGCGCGGCCGTATCCGCGCCGGGAGCGACCAGAATCAGCACGTCGAGGGCCGGCGGCGCCGACTTCACGTCGTCGCGATAGATCCCCGCAGGCTCGAAGCTGCCTTCGACCACGCCGCGCGCGAGCAGCTCGGCGACCGCCACGGCTCCGCCCTCGATCCGACCGGCGAGATCGCCCAGCCAGATGGCCAGGCTCTTGACCTTTCGACCGCCCAGACGCCGCTCCACTGTCGATCCGACGCGCATTACGACCTGGCTCGTCAGCTCATCCGCCGGTCCAGCCGCAACCGCCACTACCCGGCCCGCGCGCAGCTCACCCGGCGCGACGATCGCCGCGGCATACCGATCGGCCTTTAGTTCGCCGAAGTCGGCGAGCTTGCGAAACTCGCCGGCCGATCTACGGTCGATCTCACCCAGCTCCCCGTCGAACGCGATCTCTCCCACGAATGGCACGGCCAGAACGTCGGCAGCCACATCCCATGGCTGATCCGAGACGACACGCAGTAGCATCCAGATAGCCCTCCGGCCTGGGGCGGCCGGCTGGCGGCCGCGTACGATTCGCCGGCTTGCGCTCCCCGCCGGCATCCACGTCTCGTAAGTCTAGCCCGTCGTCGCGCCAGTGCCATGGATCTGGCGTCCTACTGTCCGGAGGCGGAACCTCCGGTCAGGTCGTCCAGGGCCGATCCCAGCTGACCCTTGGCCGTTTCGATGGAGAGAGCGTCGGCGGTCAGCTGGCCAGACATCTCGTTCACGACTACCTGCAGGACGTCGTTGTTGTCGGGCAAGAGCGCTTTGGCATCGTTGACCGCCTTGAGCGCGGCTGTGACCTGCACAGTGACGCGGCCCTTCGAGTCGATCATGGTCTGCCACAGCAGCGCGAGGGCATCGTCCATTGTCTTGGATCGACTCAGCCACTCGGTCAGAACCGACACGTCGTTTACCGTCGCGAGGGTGGTCGCGATCCCCTTGGCGTTGGCGAGCGCTGCCGAGGCATCTCCGAGCCGGGTGAGCGCTTCGTCATAGCGGCCCTGAGTCGCCAGCTGGAGCGCATCCGCGCCCGCCGCGTCGTGGGCGTTGATGTCGTCCACGACCTGCATCGCCACCTTTGCGCCGTTCTCCATGGCGGTCCAGGCGTCGCCTAGCGGCGCCACCGAATCGATCGCCACGCAGACCTGCTGCCAGCGGTCGATCACGGCCAGGCTGTAGGTGCGAGACAGATCGGCCGTGCGGGCGCTGGTCCAGGTCCCGCAATCGAGCTGGGCCTTGAGCCTGGCAGCCCCGGTGTCGATCTCCGACACAGCCTGGTCGCCGTCCTGGAAGGCCGCGTCAAGCCCGGTCTGGTTGACCTGGGACAGGCTGGCGAGCACGCTGCGAGCCATCTGGCCGAGGACGATGACGTCGTCGTTGAGAGTTGCGAGATCGCGGACCCCGGCGTCCAGGCGGTCCGACAGGGCCTGGTCGGCGGCGTAGGTCAGTTCGGGTCGGACGCCAGTCGCCGGCGGCCGAGCCATCGCCGCGACGATCCCCGCCGAGCCCAGAGAGAGGAGCGCGGCCAGGCCGATCCAGGCGACGCGGGCTACCAACCACCTGCCCCACGCTCCGAAACGGGCACGCCGTCCTCCGGCCTCGAAGTCGCCGTCCTCGAGGTTGACCTCCAGGGGCGCGAGTTCGTAGTCCTCCAGCCCGAATCCGCGGAACGGCAGGCCGTCGGTAGGACCCCTGACGGCGTCCGGGAGCGGAGAATCGGACAAATCGGAGTAGGGCATGAACGCGGCGATGCTACACCGGTCCAACCTGCTCGGCCCGCCGACGAACACCCCAGGTCAAGATCGTGCATTCGACGTAGGGGCAGACCCTCAGTCGAGCGCGCCGCCGACCGAAACCAGGGGTAGGGACTACCAGGACCCTGCCTCCGACTATCCACCGTTGTTCAGCAGGATCCCGGAAGCGGAGGCCAGCCTGGTGCCATTGAAGACCGTAGAGATCCTGGGGGGTCTCCGGGCTGGAGTTCGTCCACGCGACCTGCAAGGTCGCGTTCAATTGCTCCTCCTTGCACTCGCCGTGCTCAGTGTGGCGGTCGTATTCGTAGGGGTCTTCGATTTCCACACCGAACCTCTCTTGCTGTGGTTTCTCGGTCTGGCCGCCCCGCCGATCCTCGCGTTCACGTGGGTGTCCGTCTACCGCAGCCGTTCCATTGGGCCAACTGCCGACGCGGTGTCGATCGGCGCGGTCTGTCTCGTGGCCCTGGCGCTCGGGGGACGCTGGGAGGCGTACCTCTCGGTAATGCTGGCCGCGGCCGTCATCTTCACCTCCGGCTATGGCTCGCTGTCTCATGCCCTGCTGCGTACTTCCGCATTTGCGGCCATCGAAGTCGCGGAGGGCGTGAGCGATCCGGCCACACTAACGACCGCCATCGTCTTCGCCCTCGGGTTCGTGATAATGACCTGCCTCATGAGCGGGATGGTCACCTCCATCGCCCGCTACGAGGCCACGGCACGGCGCGAGCAAGTCCTGGCCGCGGCCGGGCTCGCCCTCGTTGCGGCCACGGACCTGCCCGAAATCGCCGCCGCGGCCGCAGAGAGCGGCATGGCTTTGTGCGGCGGGCGACGAGGCGTCCGCGTCAGCCTGGCTATCGCGGAGGACCCGGCGAGCCGGCCGATCCGCTTCAAAGTGCTCGACGCGAAGGGCCAGGACGCCGACGAGTTGCACGGCCGAACCGTCGAAGAAGACCGGATCGCAACACCGGGCCTCGTGGGCGCGGAGCAGCGCACGCTCCTCGGCCACGCCGACGACCCGGGCAAGGAACCCGCCGGTGGCTCCGGGAACCGCTCGCCGTTCCGACCGGGCGAGGTCCTCCTGACCCGTGTCAGCGTGGCAGGCGCGGCGCGCGGCCTTCTGATCGTGGAGTCCCCCGATTCGATTGCGGAGGAACTGCCCAACGCCATGCGCGCCCTGGCCGCTCAGGTTTCGCTCGCGATCTCGCGCGCCGACCTCCAGCGGGTCGTGATCGAGCGCCAGAGTTCGGAGCGCTTCGAGGCTCTGATCCAGGCTTCCAACGACGTGATCAGCATCGCCACGGCCGACGGGCGCGTTCGGTTCCAGTCGCCATCCGTGCGCCAGGCGTTCGGCTACGAGGTCGACGAGATCGTGGGCCGCCGACTGCGGGAGCTGGTCCACCCCGATGACGTCGAACGCATCACGAACAACTTCCGCCAGGTGGCGAGCGACCCGGCCTTGACCCTCGTGTTTGAGTGCCGCGTTCGCCACGCCGACGGCTCATGGCGCGACACCGAAACACGCATCTCCAACCTCTCACACGTGCCCGCCATCGGCGGCATAGTCCTCAACACCCGCGACGTGACCGAGCGCCACGCTCTCGAAGCAGAGCTCCGACACCAGGCCTTCCACGACTCCCTGACCGGACTCGCGAACCGCGCCTTGTTCATCAACCGCGTGGACCATGCCCTGGCCCAGGCCAAACGCGACCGCGCTCCGATAGCGGTCCTCTACTGCGACATGGACGGCTTCAACCGCCTCAACGACAGCCTCGGTTTCAGCGCCGGCGAGTCTGCGCTGCTCGTGGTGGCCGACCGGCTTCGAGCCTGTGTCCGGGGCGCCGACACTGTCGCTCGGCTCGGCGGAGAGGAGTTCGGCGTCCTGATCGACCACCTGACTTCCCACTCCGACGCGACGCTGGCGATGGAACGGATTATGGGCGCCCTGCGTCGTCCGATAACGCTGCCGGGGGCGCAGGTCGAACTGCAGCCCCACATCGGCATCGTGGTCTCCATGTGCGCGGAGGAAACCGCCGAAGACCTGCTGCGCGACGGTGCCGTCGCGATGCATCAGGCCCGGGTCTGCGAAGGCGGGTACGCGCTCTTCGACCCGGAGATGCATGCCGAAGCCATCCGCCGCATCGAGATCGAAACGGAGCTGCGGACGGCGATCGAAGAGACGCAGTTCAGGCTTCACTACCAGCCCACGATCGATCTCCACACGGGACGCGTGACCGGCGTCGAGGCCCTGGTCCGCTGGCAGCATCCACGCCGCGGCCTGGTCCCGCCAATGGAGTTCATCCCTCTGGCTGAGGAGAGCGGCCTGATCGTGCCCCTCGGCCATTGGACGATCAGGGAAGCCTGCCGGCAGGTCCGCTACTGGCAGCAGGAGATTCCGGCAGACGAACCGATCGGGCTGAACGTGAACCTCTCGGCCCGCCAGCTGCGCCACCCCAACATCGTTCGCGACGTCGCCGACGCTCTCGACGACACGGGCCTGCTGCCCAGTCGGCTGGCGCTCGAAATCACCGAGAGCGTGCTGATGGTCGACACGGCGGCCACCCTCAGCCGGCTCCTCGAGCTCAAATCCCTGGGCGTGCGCCTGGCCATCGACGACTTCGGGACCGGGTACTCGTCGTTCGCATACCTGCGGCGGTTCCCGATCGACATTCTCAAAATCGACAAGTCGTTCGTTGACGGGGTCGCGACGGAGCCCACCTCCGGCGCCCTGGTCGACGCCATGATCCGAATCGGCAAGACGCTGCACCTGGAGACGGTCGCGGAGGGCGTGGAACGGGTCGAGCAGGCGGATCGGCTGCGCAGCCTCCAGTGCGACGTGGGTCAGGGCTACTTGTTCTCGCGGCCCGTTCCCTCGGAGGCGATCACGGCGCTGCTGCGCGAGCGCGCGGCGGCCGGCCCCTCGAGGGCAAACGCGGCTTAGATCGGAGTCGCGCGCAGGAGGCACCGCCACGGACGTGGCGCATCCGTGAGGGCGCCCACGGGCCGTTGCTGGCTGGGAGCGGTGGCTGAGCTTAGGGGCTCAGGCTGCCGCGCGGCGTGCCTTGAGAGCGAGGATCCGGCTGCAGGCCTGGTCGATACGCGACTCATCTATCTCGCCTCGAGCGACCGCGTCGCAGACGACGCGGACCACCTGTTCGGCTCGATCGTCGCTGTAGGGGACGAGCTTCGTCTCGTTGCCCAGGAACAGGAGATCCACCCCGGCGTTGATCGCGAGAATGGTCCCTGCCTCCAGGCCGAACGCATCCCAGACGGCCTGCAACTCCAGCAGGTCCGAGATGACCACGCCGTTGTATCCCAGATCCGACCGGAGCAGACCGTCGACCGTCTTCTTCGATAGGCAGCCCGGGTATTCCGGGTCGATTCTCGGCGTCGTGCTCCGAGTCGTCATCACAGCGTCTGCGAGACCTTCCGAGATCAGAACTCGGAATGGCTCGAGTTCCACCTCCGACCAGTCCTCGACCAGTTCACCAACTCCGGGGGCGTACGGCCGCCTGAATCCTTTCAGACCGGGGAAGTGCTTGAGAGTACTGAGAACGCCCCGTTCATGGTGGGCCTCGATGAACACGCGGGCGTGGGCGATCACGCACGCCGGGTCGGGAGAGATGCTCCGGCGCAGATGGCCGGCATTCCAGTTGGTCGGGTTGTGGAGGTCGACTACCGGAGCGAGATTCATGTCGATGCCGGTCTGAACCAGCATGTCGGCAATCACGCCGGCGTTGTGTCGGGTGTGGGCCAGGTCGTCCCGCTCGCCGATCTCGCCGGCCGAGGCCGTGGGCGCGAAGCCGTGCTGAGTCCTGAGCTTCTGGAAGAAGCCGCCTTCGGCGTCGACCACGACGAGCGGAGGAATGGGGCCTGCGGCCTTGACGGCGGCGACCAACGCGGCCAGCTGGCGCGGAGAGGCTACGTTGCGCGGTCCGCCCGTCTCGGAGTCGACGTCATAGATCGCCACGGCACCGATGGAACCCTCTCGGATGCCCCGCAGCGTGGGCTCGGCCTCGCGCGGCGTAAGACCGCGGAATCCGACCAGCATCATCTGGCCGATCCGGTCGCGCAGAGCCTCCGGCAGCCGAGGCGGCTCCCCGGAATCCGGGGCGCGCTCGGCAGGCGGAACCCGAGGTTCCATCGTCTGTCCTCTGTGATTGGCTGCAAGCAGCGTGCCAGGCCGAACCCGGCATTACCCCTATGGTGACAAGAAGACGAGCTTCCGCCATCCCGCGAATGAAGGATACGTCTACGTCGTGGAACGGAGAGGAACCGATTACATGTGGTTGAAAAGTATCCACCCCTCATGGAATCGATCCACCCAGCGGGGATGGAGCGGCGCTCTACCGCCCCGCGGCGGGTCGACGATGCGAGGGCCCGCGCTTGCGGGTAGCGCCCCGGCCGGGGGACCAGCGCGGCGGCTCGGCGGCGTCGGAGTCGCCCGCCTCCACGCCATCGCCTGAACCTGCGCCCACGCCCGAACCGGCGTCTGCCCTCGAGCGTCCGGTCCCCCACCCCACCGAACTCGCGGGAGTAGGTATAAGGCCCGGTCGTCCAGGGGACGGTGAGACCAACCGCTGGCGTCCGAGCCGCCCGATCAGCCAGCCCGTCCGGGCCGTTCGAGCGCCGACACTTCGGACCGAGTGCGATAGCTCGATGTCGTCGGTGATCACCAGCATGCCTGGGGCTTCCGGCCGACGCTCCTGGAGCAGGCGGACGATCAGCTCGTCGGCCGTGTATCTGCCCGCGTAGCGCACTTCTACGCCGGCGGCGACCTGGCGGGCGACGAGCCCATGCTCGGGCGAGCCGTCCAGGACGACAGTGATCGCAACGCCCGGAGGCACGATGCCGCGGAGTCGGCCGATCAGCGCGGCCGCGGGGATCGGGGTGGGCGACCGCGAGATGGCGTACAGGACGTTCGTGCCGTCGACTATCAGGCGCGATACCCCCTCGAGGACGCGGCGGTCATCGGGCACGAGAATCCCCGTCCTTCGCCCTGCGGCCACAGGGGGCGGCAGCGCACGCGCCGCACTCTGGCCGTTCGTCCGGTAGCATCGCGTCCATGTTCCTGCTGGTCGATCTCGATGGCGTGGTTTATCGCGGCGCCCGGCCCGTGCCGGGAGTTGCCGGCGTCCTGGCCGCCCGAGCAGCCGCCGGCGACGACGTCGTGTACGTCACCAACAATTCGATGTGGTACCGCGCCGACTACGTTACGCGCCTGGCGAGTATGGGGGCTCCGGTCTCGCCCGACCGAATCTTCTCTTCCGCCCGCGCAACCGCGCTCTACCTGGCCGAGCAGTCGCCGAAGCCGGCGTGCGTTCTGGTGGTCGGTGGCGCCGGACTCGTCCACGAGCTACGCGACGTGGGCATCGAGGTGATGCTCTCCGCCGACGCGGCCGAGCGCTGGAGCGCCAACGGACGAAACGCCGCCGCCGCGACCCGCGGCGTGGATACCGTCGTCGTCGGCCTCGATCTTGAATTCACCTACGCCCGTCTCGCGGTGGCCGCTGAGGCGGTCCGGGCCGGCGCTCGATTCGTGGCTACCAACCGCGACCCGATCTACCCGCTGGAGCACGGTCTGATGCCAGGAGCCGGAGCCGTGGTTGCAGCCATCGTAGCTGCCTGCGAGGTCGAGCCGGTCTCGATCGGCAAGCCGGGGCCGCTGCTGCTGGAAGTGGCAGCGCACGCTCTAGGCCGGCTCGTGACAGAAGCCGTGATGATCGGCGACAGCCTCATCACGGACATTCCCGCGGCGATAGCCGTGGGCGCCCGGTCCGTCCTGATGCTGACCGGCATAACCACCGAGGCGCAGCTAGCCGCGCTTCCCGACGCGGAACGTCCGACGGCCGTGGCCGCCGATGCCGCTGGTCTGGCGGCCGCGCTGGATCGCCTCGCGGGATCGGGTTCCTGACCGTCACAGCCATTCGGCACCCGGAGTCCACAGGCCGGCTGCTTTGACGAGGCGCGTTCGAGGCACGACGGACGAAGCAGAGCCAATACGAGGGAGAAGACGATGAGTGGCGCCGCAACTGCGGGTTCTTCCTGGCGGCTGGTAGTGGCGATGGCCGTTGCTGCGGCCGTGACTGCCGCCTGCATGGCGACCCACCCAATCCCATCCGCCCACAGCTTTGGGCCGCAGTCGACTCCGGCCTCGACGGCAGAGGCCTCGGCGTCCGCGCCGACACCGACTCCCACGCCGGCCGCTACGGCCCCCGCGACCCCCACCACCACGGCGACGCCGGAGACCCCCGCGATGCCGACCATCGGCCTCGCGCCATCCGGAGACTGGAAGTCGCTTAACTGGATCCACATCCAAGGCGGCCTGGCCGCGCGCTACCCGACAATCGTGCCAGACGTCCTGGCCACGATGGACGACGGCACGCAGATCGACGAGGAGGGACCGAACGTATTCCTGGGGGGCGTGAAGGGTGGCTACATTCAGCTGCTGTGGGACCCCTTCCAGCGCACATGGACCCCCTGGCTGTCCGCTGATGCGCTCGCCTGGCGTCAAGGCCCAGCCTTCGACATCTCCGCCTGGGCTAGCGACTTCGCGAATTGGGACAAGGTCGCGACGGATGCGGACACTCGGACAGCCTGCGGGGTCACGGTCGGCGACTTCGTACAGGCGGCGAACGGGATCGTGGTGCGGGCTAGCTTCGAGTGTCAGGGCGGCTGCGGCGACGCCTACGAAAGCGCGCCAGCCTGGTGGACCTCGACGAACGGCCTCACCTGGACGCCCGCCGATCTGTCCTCGACTTTCGGCAAAGCCGGCATCACCACAATCTCCGGGGGCGCGAACGGCTTCATCGGCCTGACCGAGAACAGCAAGGCCAGCTGGACTTCCAGCGACGGGCATGCCTGGCGCAAGGGCACCGTGCCCGCCAACGCATACAGGGTCTCGTTGCCGGTCTCCATGAACGGCGGCTTCGTCATCGCCGGCGTGGTACGGCGGCCCACCGCCCCGCCCCCGGACGCAGGTCGTTGCATGACCGTCCCGGAGGTGGACCAGGCAGGCACCGTGGCGACGGTTTGGTGGTCAAAGGACGGCCTGACCTGGACGCCGCAGTCGCTTCCGGGGGCGACCGGCGAGCGCATTGTCATGAGCCTCTACCGTATCGACGACCACACGGTGATCGCGGTGGAGGACAGCCAGGTGGCCGACCCGAGCATGGACACCTACACATACTGGCTGTCCCGGGATGGTCACACGTGGACCAGAATGACGAATTTGGCGTCGGACGCCTGGATACCGGTCGAGGGAAGCGATCGAGGTCTGATCGATATGTGGGGCTCCCCAGGCGACCGCTACTTCACCATCGACCGGGACGGTTCGGCACGCGAACTCACCCAGTCCGGGGCCGTACCACAGACACCTTCCGTCACCCAGGAATTCGTCGGCCCCGTCGGCTTGCTCGTCACGGACGGCACCTCATTCTGGCTCGGGGTCCCTTCCGCTTCCTGACTCATCTCGGGCCCGGACGGACGAGCGGCTCGTGAGTCGCTCGTAGGCCGCCTTGCAGTGACTCGGTCCATGCTCAATCGATGGACCGAGTCCGCATTGGCACCACTATTCGAGCCATCCGCCTTGAGCTTGGACTCCGGCAGGCGGATGTCGCCGCGAAGGCCCGGACTCCGCAGCAGACCGTCTCGAGGATCGAACGCGGCAGGTTCGGACTCGTGTCGACCGACATTCTCGCGGCCGTCGCCGAGGCCCTCGAAGCGGACCTGACGCCGACGCTGAAGTGGCGCGGCCCGAGCCTGCCACGGTTGCTCGATCGGAGGCACGCGCGTTTGCAGGAGCGGGTCGTCCAACTTCCTTGGATGGCGCGCCGACCGCCGGGCGCTGTTGATCATCCAGACCAAGCCGGAGCTGATCGACCCGCAGGAGACGATCCGGGTCCTCGACATGAAGGCTCGCGTCGTGCCGACCGTGGCTCGCGGGGCGCGGGGGTGGAAACCCGACTCCGTCGCGGCGGTTCTCGTCTTTCCTGACGCTCACGTCCATCGGGCGGCCATTGCCGAATACGCGGCCTTGCTCGCCGCCTCGCTCCCCGGCCGGACCTGGGCGGTCCGCCAGTGGCTCGACGAGCCCCACGGCGATCTGCGCGCGATCTGGTTTGTGCCCATCACGCCGCAGGTGAGCACAAAACACTACCTCGAACGCACGAGGCGAGAATCGAGCAAGCGGCGGGCCCTTCGACGTGTTTCGGATGGAAGCCCGTGCCGCGGGTCGAGCGTGGAAACGGCCCGCGATCGGCTCCCCCAAACCACCAGGCCGGCCGAACTTGGCCCGATCGCCCCGACTGAGCCCGAGGTTCGGTTTAGTACTCGGCCCATGCGTGTTGGGCGAAAACCCGGGCCATGTTGGGGGGCGCCGCCGGGCGGAGGGCGGGACGCCCTTGCCACATCCGATACAATAGAACTGACGTTCCTTTGCAGGTGGGTCGACGCCGCCCGCGGCAGCCCCTTGCCGCTCTCCTCGGCCCGCGGCCCGCGCTCCACTGGGGCGGCGCGCTCATCGGAACACATCCGGGACCCACTCGTCCACAGCCCGTCCACAGGCCACACACCGACCCCGGCCCGGTCTCCACAAATCCGGCTGCCAGACGCTACATGTTGGGGTTGCATCGGGCAAGATACCACAACATCTTGTGTTTTCAAGGCTTGACTGGACCATCGCTCGGGCGTACTCTCCGACGGTCGAATGGGCCTCCGGGAGGGCCTGCAAGACGCCGGAACGAGCCGCAGGAAGGAACGGTCGAATCGGCGAAAGATAGGATCGGAATCGGATCCGGGCCAGGAGCGTCGCAGCTATCGTCTGGGCAGCGACGGACCCACCGTTCCGGGCTCAAGAGTGGCGATCCCCGGCTGAGGAGGAGACTTCGGCCCCATCGCCCGCTCGTGCGCCTCCGCCAGCCTCGCAACCATGTCTCCGCGCCCGCAGCCACCAACCGCCCGCCGCCGCCAGCAACGACAAACGTGAAGATCCACCGAGCGTCCCAACCGCAACAGATATGACCAGGTAGAGGTGCAGTCATGAGCCGAGAAGCCGAGAGCGCCATCCCCGTCATGGACGAGGCCGTGGCCCCCATGCTGCCCGACGGCCGCTTCACCGGAATCGGCGTCAAAGGTCTGCGCTTCGAGCGCCGCTGGACCCACCCCGGCGTCCACCCCTACGACGAGATCGCGTGGGAAACGCGGACCGCGAGCATCGGCAACGAGAAGGGCAAGGTCGTCTTCGAGCAGAAGGACGTAGAGGTTCCATCGTTCTGGAGCCAGCTCGCCACGAACGTCGTCGTCAGCAAATACTTCCGCGGCCACCTCGGCAGCGCGGATCGCGAGACGAGCGTCCGCCAGCTGATCGACCGCGTCGTGAACACCATCGCGGGCTGGGCGGAGACCCAGCACTACTTCGCCACGGAAGACGACCTGCGAACCTTCCAGGCCGAGCTGACCCACCTTCTCGTCCACCAGAAGATGAGTTTCAACTCGCCGGTCTGGTTCAACGTCGGGGTGGAGACCAAGCCCCAGTGCTCGGCC
>PMKN01000011.1 GCA_003158675.1 Chloroflexota bacterium
GCTGACACCCGACGCGGTCGAGAAATACATGGGGGCGCCGCTGTCGCGCGTGCCCGCTCCGGAGGGAAGCAGCGCGGCCAACTATGCCCGCCATTTCGTCGGCGAGATCTTCTTCGCCACGTTCGAGCCGCTCGGCATCAATCCGGAGTTCTACTGGGTCAGCGAGTTGTACGCGGCCGGCCGGATGGACCCGTACGTCAAGCTGGCGCTGGATCGGGCGGATCGGGTGCGGGCCATCTACCTGCGTGTCAGCCACGTCGACCGCAACAGCAGCTGGCTGCCGATCCAGGTGATCTGCGAGCAGTGCGGCAAGATCGGGACCACCAACGCCACCGAGTGGAACGGCGAGACGGTCGCGTACAAATGCATGCCGGACCTGGTTTCGTGGGCTCACGGCTGCGGCCACGAGGGTCGCGTCTCGCCGTTGGGAGGTCGGGCGAAGCTGCCCTGGAACCTGGAGTGGGCCGCCAAGTGGGGCCTCTTGGGGGTGACGGTGGAGGGCTGTGGCAAGGACCTGGCCACGGCCGGCGGTTCGCGCGATCGCTCCGACGCCATCAGCCGCGAAGTCTTCGAGGTCGAACCGCCGCGAAACGTGGCCTACGAGTTCCTGAACGTAGGCGGCAAGAAGATGTCCACCTCCAAAGGCCAGGGTGCCGCCGCCCACACGATCGCCCAGGTCCTGCCGCCCGAGCTATTGCGCTTCCTGTTCCTGCGCCCTCGGCCCAGCCAGGTGATCGACTTCGATCCCGAGGGCGAGACGATCCCGCGTCTCTTCGACGAGTTTGACCGGATCGCAGCAGCCACAGCCGGGCGCGAAGTCAAGGGCGAACTGCCCGCCGACTACGACCGGCTCTTTGTCTACTCGCTGCTTGGCGGGCGGTCCGTCGCCGACGAGGCGGCCGCGTTCCGGCCAGCCTTCGCCCATCTCGCGCTGCTCCTGCAGATCCCCGGGACCGACATTCCGGAGCGCATGGCCGCCGAAAAGGGCGCGTCACTCAGCGTTCGGGAGACCGAGATTCTCGACGAAAGGACGGCTTGCGCACGCGCCTGGCTGGAGGCGTATGCCCCAGAGCGCGCCCGCCTGACCGTTCGCCGCGACGCGCTACCGGATCTCGCCGCCACGCTGGAGCCCGACCAGAAGGGCTATTGCTCGGCCCTGGCTGCGGCCGCCGAGGTCGGGAAGCCCGGCTCGGGCGATGCCTGGCAGGGGCTCATCTTCCGAGTGGCCAACGAGACGGGACTGGCCAGCGGCCGCGCCTTCGGCGCGCTCTACGCCGCGTTCCTGGGGCGAACCAACGGGCCCCGCGCCGGCTGGCTGCTCGCCAGCCTGGAGCCTGCCTTCGTCGTTGCGAGACTGCGAGAGGCCGCCGGCTAGGGGAGCGGCAGCTCTCCGCCCCGTGGCCGCGTCCCGTGGCCGCGCACCGTGGCCGCGCCACGCCGCGCGATCCGCGGCGCCATCCTGAGATGATCGGGCCAGGAGTTCCTACCAGGCCCTCATTCGTGTCGGCGTGATGCGAACCGCGACGCAGAACTCGCGCGCGGTCTGAGCTTCCTCCATGCCCCAGTGGGCCAGTGGCTCCCGGTATTTGGCCGCGTAGTCGGCGTGGATGTCGGACGGTTCCACGGACGCGTCGACGGTCGCCGTGCCCTCGATCACCAGCACGTGGTCGGCGTAGGGATCCGAGTTCAGATGAAACGAGACAGCCGGACGAGAGGCGATGTTGCGCAATTTGGGGGTGTCCGGCTGGCTGTAGAACAGGATCGCCTCGCCGTCCCACAGAAAGGAGACGGGGGAGCTCTGAACGCGCCCGTCGGGCGCCACCGTTGTCAGCCAGCCGACGACATCGGTGGCCAGGTGCTCTCGCGCCCAGGCGCCTGAATCGGCGGCCAGCGATTGCCTGACTCTGTCCGCGGTCGATTCACCCATAGCTCCCTCCAATCAGGTCCGGCGTCGCGGGGACGCAGCTGAGCCCGGATCAGTATCCCGCTCCCCGGCATCCGGTGCGACCCGTGCGGTGACCGCAGTTGGGTACACTCAGCCAAAGCAGGAGTGAGGAACGCATGAGCATCGGGCTGGCCAGACTGCGCGAGGAGCCGGATAGGATTCGCCAGGGCGCGATCGACAAGGGCGAGGATCCTTCGATCGTGGACGCGGCTCTGGCCCTTGAGGGCAGGCGCCGCCAGCTGCTCGGCGATTCGGATCGGTTCAAGGCGGAGCGCAACGCCGCCTCCAGGCAGATCGGCGAGGCGATTCGCAACGGCGCCGCTCCCGGCGGACCTGAGGTTTCAGCCCTCCGCCAGGCTTCCACGGACGCCGGTGTCCAGATCGAGAAGATGGCCGCCGAGCTCGCGGCCGTCGAGGCGCAGCTTGAGGAGTTGATGCTGCGCATCCCCAACCCGGCGGACCCGGACGTGCCGATCGGCGACGAATCCGCCAACCGGGTCGTCCGGACCTGGGGCGACATTCTGCCCAAGGACGCCACCGCCGAAGGCCGCGCCTGGACTCGCCGGCCCCACTGGGAGGTCGCCGCCGACCTGCGCATGTTCGACCTCGAGCGTGGCGCCAAGATCAGCGGCTCGGGCTTCCCGGTATACACCGGTCAGGGCTCGCGTCTCCAGCGCGCCCTGATCGACTTCATGCTCGACGTCCACACCGCCGAGCATGGTATGACCGAGATCTGGCCGCCGGCCGTGGTCAACGCCGCTTCCGCTCGCGGGACCGGCCAGATCCCCGACAAAGAAGATCTCATGTACGTCATCCCCCGCGACGACCTCTACCTCGTGCCCACGGCCGAAGTCCCGGTCACGAACCTCCACCGCGACGAGATCTTCGAGGCGGACGAACTGCCCCGCCGCTACGCCGCCTACTCGCCATGCTTCCGCCGCGAGGCCGGTGCCGCCGGCAAGGACACTCGCGGCATCCTGCGGGTGCACCAGTTCGACAAGGTCGAGATGGTCTTCTTCGAAAAGCCCGAAGCTTCCGCCGAGGCGCTCGAATGGCTGACGGGTAGAGCCGAGGTCATCCTCCAACGCCTCGGTCTGGCATATCGCGTCCTGCTGATGGCGACCAAGGATATGGGCTTCGTGCAGGCCAAGAAGTACGACCTCGAGGTCTGGGCGCCGGGTGTCGAGCGCTGGCTCGAGGTCAGCTCGTGCTCGAACTTCCGCGACTACCAGGCCCGCCGGATGGCGATCCGCTATCGACCCGAACCGGGCGCCAAGCCCGAACTCGTGCACACTCTCAACGGCTCGGGACTGGCATTGGCTCGGACAGTCGCCGCGATTCTCGAGACGTACCAGCAAGCCGATGGAAGCTTGACCGTGCCCGAGGCGCTGCAAACGTACATGCGCACTCCTCGGGTCGACCCTCTGCCCAGGGGCTAGGGGCGCCCGCGGCGGTCCGCCCCGCGCTATGGGAGAGGCCATGAAGCCAGACGGTCGGCCGGTTCGGGGGTCATCCGAAGCGCGGACCGGAGGTCATCCGTGAGTCGCGGCATTCGGCCCTTCAGACCCGAGGAAGAGCCCGCGTTGAGGCGCGTCATGGAAGCGGCTCTCGAGGTCGACGCCTACCCCGGCTTCAACGCCTCGGACCTCGACTACGAGGCCGCGGCGATTGTGGCTGCGCCTGACGGCGTGGCCGTCGCCCTCGACGATGACACGGTGTGCGGCTATGTCAGTCCGCGCCACAACGACCTGACGGTCCATCCTCAATTCCGGCGCAAAGGCCACGGCCGGCGGCTCTTCGCGGCCGGCCTGGATCTGGTCGCTTGCGCAGGCGAGCACGAGTTGCGCCTCTACGTTCCGCTCAGCGGCGCCGGGCAGGCGTTCGCCAGGGCGATGGGCATGACCTATCACTCCAGCATGTGGGTCTTGTGCCTGTCGCCCGAGATCGACGTGTCTGAGCCGGCATTTCCCAGCGGCGTGGTCGTGCGCTCCTTCGGCGATTGGCTGCCGCTGCCACGTCTCGTGGCCCTGCTCAACGACTCGTTTGCCGGCCATCCCGGCCACCCGACGTGGACTCTGGCACAGATCGAGGCCGCCCACGCACGCCCCGATTTCGACCCACTCACGACCACCCTGGTGGCGCCGGCCGATCGCCCGGACGAACCGATAGCTTTCGTTCGGACCGCGGTTGAATCGCCCGCAGATGGCGACCCGGCGCCGATCGGCGAGGTCAGGCTCGTCGGCGTGCTGGCTGAGTGGCGAGGCCGCGGCCTCGGCCGCGAGCTCCTGCGCCTGGGAGTGGCGCAACTGCGTGCTCGTGGCGCCGGCCGCGTCAAGCTCAGCGTCGAGGCGGAGAACGAGGTGGCCCTGGGTCTATACCGCCGGACCGGCTTCGAGCCTGCCGTCGAGTGGCCTCACTGGACACACTCGGTCACGGTGCCTGGTGGCGCCGGGTCGCGCTGAGAGGCGCCGGGGCTCCGCCCTGCCGAGTCCGGGCAACGGAGCCTAGTTGCCGATGCCAGAGAACTCGGCGAGGACCGTGCCTTCTCGGCGCCGGAGTTGCGAACGTCACTCCTCGGAGGTGGCTGGCGAGATCGACAGAGCCCAGCTGCCCGCATCAGTCCGAGACGAGCCTCGTCAGACGCGGTAGAGTCCACCTGGCCGGTCCGCACCGAAGGGCGAAGGACCGGCGGCAGCCGATCCGAAAGGCGGCGCGGAACAGGGCGCGGAGAGGTGGCAGAGCGGTCTATTGCGGCGGTCTTGAAAACCGCTGGACGAGAGTCCCGTGAGTTCGAATCTCACCCTCTCCGCCAAGATTTCCCTAGTGGAATGGCCGATTTAGGGCCATCAGCGGCCCAGCTTAGAATGGGTCGGCCACTCAGAAATCGCGATCACCGCGGCGGCGCAACGGACCCAACGCTGAAGGCGGACCCGGCGCCAGACTGACCACGGCGCGCGGTCCGTGCATGAACGGGCGCGCCGGATTCGGTCGAATTTGCTCACCGGCGACTTGCGGGGAAGCGGCGGGCGCCATACTGTCGGCCTGACCCGAGGGATGTGGAGACCTCCCCGAGGTCAGGCAGGGGTTAGAGGAGGTTCTCGTGCACACCGGGCCTATTCGGCTGGTGACCTCGCTTTGTGCCGCGCTTGCTCTGGCGCTGACGACCGCGCCGCTGGTTGCGGCCGCGGACGATGCGGCGCCGGTCGTCGCGGCGTCTGTCTCAAGCGCCTATCCGCAAGAGCCGGCGACGGTCATCGTCTCGGCGACGTTCACCGACCCCGATTCCACCGGGGGATACTCCTGTCAGATCGATTGGGGCGACGGCAGTGTCGTCGCGGGCACGATTACCGACAACACGTGCACGACGACGGGGCACCGGTACTTCGCAACGGCGACCTACGCGGTGGTGGTGTCGGTCACAGACAGCGGCGGCGCCACAGGAGCCGGATCCGCCTCCGTTCACTACGCGAACATGCCGCCCGAGCTTCGGGCGCCGTACTTCCAGGGAAACAGCGTCACGTCATCGTCGACGGCAGGGGCCACAATCAGCGACTCCGGCACCCCGGAGACTTATACCTGCTCCATCGACTGGGGAGACGTATCCGGAGTCCAGGCCGGCACGTATATGCCCGATGGCGGCCAGTCCAACGGCCCGCGTTGTCGGTTCATGGATCACACATACAGCGTTGCCGGTACCTACTCGATCGTCATGACCGTGACGGACAGTGGGGGTGCCACCGGGACGACCAGCCTGACTGAAACTATCCTTCCGCGGCCCCCTGTCATTGCCTGGCCCCTGCCCTCCCAGACAGTGCATCGGACCGGGACGATCTGGCACGTGGATGAGACGGTTCCTTTCACCGACCCGGGAGGCGATGAGCTGGGACCGTGGACGTGGACCGCAACCTGGGGCGACGGCGCCACGAGTTCGGGCACGGCGAGTGCGCAGGGAAACCTGAGCCTGGCACATGACTACACACGGGCGGGCTCCTACTACCCCCTTATTCAGGTCCAGAGCCGCCCTGGCGCAATCGGGAGCGGCGGGTTCTCGGTTTCTGCGCTCGATGAAGGGCCCATCGTCGTGTCCGGCTCTCAGGGCACAACTCAGGTGACTGAAGGGCAACCGGGAACCTTCTACTGGGCAGCCACCGACGCGTCGCACGCCCTTCCCTTCAGTGTCCATGTTGATTGGGGCGATGGCTCAGTCTCCGATTTCGCCGATCAGACCGGGAGGTACGCGTTGACGCATACCTACGTCGCTGATCAACCCCTCGTCGGCAACCACGGCAGCCTGTACAGAGCGAACCTCACCGTCACTGATGCGCTCGGCCTCTCTGGCAGCGCCGGCCAGGACGTATTCGTCAACGATGTCGCCCCGGCGGTTACGGCCCCGACCTCTATCAGCGTTCCCGAGGGGAATGCGCCCATTACCGTGACACTGGGCTCTTTCACGGACTCGAGTGTCGGCCCGTGGCAGATCGACGTCACGCCGGACAGCACGCTCCACTTCAAGGAAACGGCTTGGATGGCGCAGGCGCCCTCGGCACTTCAGGTTACGTGGGATCCTCGTTGGCCAAGCACCACGCTCTACCTGGAGGTGGTCGACCGGAGCGGAATGATGGGCGGGGCGACCATTCGCGTCTCGACAGCGAACACGGCGCCGACCATCACCAGCGTGACGGTCGCGCCCAACCCTCAGGTCGAAGGCAGTCCTGTCACGGTCGCGACCACGTTTTCGGATCCTGGGCTCGGAACGGCGGAACAGTACACGTGCACAGTGGACTATGGCGATGGGTGGGCACTTGGCGCGCCCGTCTCGGGGAACACCTGCAACAGCCCAGGACATGTTTACAAGAACCTGGGCACCTACACCGCGACAGTCACGGTGAGTGACTGGAACGGTGGCACCGCCACGGCCAGCACGGTCGTGAACGTGCCGAACGATCCGCCCGCAATCACTTCGGTCGCCTCTCCGGGCCCGGTCAATACTGGTGCGGCTACCGCAGTCTCGGCCTCCTTCACTGATCGTGGCCAGACTGTGACCGCTGAGACCTACACTTGTACCGTCGACTACGGGGACGGATCCGGCCCGCGGGCCGGAGCGATAACGGCAGCACGGTGCGTCGGCCCCGGCCACGTCTATGCTCGGGCAGGCACCTACGCCACCACAGTCACCGTGGCTGATTCCAACGGCGGCGTGTCAAGCGCCACGGGTTACGTCACGGTTCTCGATGGCGCCCCGGTCGTGACGGCCGCCATGTCGAACTACTACCCCAGCGAACCCGAGACAGTGGTCGCGTCAGCCACATTCACCGACCCCGAGTCTGCGACTGAGACGTATGCCTGTGTCGTCGACTACGGCGACGCCACTCCGGTGGCTGGTGTGGTTTCCGGCCTGACCTGCACCGGGCCGCAGCATCAGTATCGAACCAGCGGCACGTATACGGTCACGGTAACGGTCACGGACAGCGGCGGGTATCAAGGCAGTGGTTCCGCCGTTCTCTACTACACCAACACTCCGCCCTGGCTCGGCGGGCTTGGGCTGGTCGGCGACACTCGGTTTGGTTCCAAGCCTCACGCGGTGGTAGCCGTTGTCGACCCGGGCGAGGTCATCGAGACCTATGCCTGCACGATCGATTACGGGGACGGCTCGCCGCTTCTTCCCGGTACATGGGTTCCCACGGGCTGGGACGACGATCTCCCAAGATGCGTCTTCCCCGACCACGTCTACCCGGCCGCCGGGTCGTACCTGCTCACGGCAGTAGTCACCGACAGCGGCGGAGCAACCGGCTCGACCCAATGGCAGGAGTCGATCCTTCCCGCCATCCCAAACATCCAGTCAATTTCGCTCCCGGGTTCCGTATCCGAAGGCTCGCAAGCGGCGGCTTCCGCGGTATTCCTACCGACCGCTCTCAATGAGACCTACACCTGTACCGTCGACTACGGCGACGGCTCCGGACCGTTAGCCGGCGTAGTCACAGGCCCTGTTTGCCAGGGTCCAGGACATACCTACGGCCTTCCAGATGCTCATTTGGTCACCGTCGAAGTCTTGAGTTCTGGTGGTCTCGCGAGTTCGGGGACGGCAGTTGTGTCCGTCACGGACGTTGACCCGGCCGTTGCTCCCAAGAACGTGCCGAACACGGCTACGGCGGGAGCCGCCTATGCTGCCAGCGTCTCGTTCGCCGACCCGGGTTGGGCGTTCGGTGAGACTTACACCTGTCTTATCGACTATGGCGACGGGGATATCCGTTCCGGCATCCTCAGCGGCCAGGTGTGCCAGGGGCCCCAGCACTTCTACGGTGGGAAAGGCACCTACCAATTCGTGGCCACGGTCACCGATCAGTACGGCGCCGCTGGCTCCTACTCGCAATCAATCACGGTTTACGGCGCCCACCCGGTCGTCGCCAGCGTGGCTGCACCCGACTCGGTCTTCGGCGGCACGTCGCTCAAAGCCTCGGCCGAATTCGTGCCAACCGGACGGACCGAGAACTACACATGTACGGTCGACTACGGCGACGGCACCGGGGCTCAGGCAGCGGCCGTGACGGGCACGAGCTGTCAGGGTCCGAGTCACACGTATAGGAGGCTCGGCACCTTCACCATCACGGTCAAGGTCAAAGGTTCCATCACAGGCACCGGTGCGGCGTCGAAGACGATCGGCGTCA
>PMKN01000052.1:0-4474 GCA_003158675.1 Chloroflexota bacterium
ATCACCTCGATCACCGAGTAGGCCACAATGGCAAAAGTCGACGCTCGCCCCATCGTTCAGCTGGCCTGCACGGAGTGCAAGGTTCGGACGTACACGACCCGCAAGAACAAGAAGAACGATCCCGGTCGCCTCGAGCTCCGCAAGTACTGCCCTCGAGAACGCCGGCACACTCTCCATCGCGAGGCCAAGTAGCGCGACATCTCAGGCGCCTAGCTCAATTGGCAGAGCACTGGTCTCCAAAACCAGGGGTTGTGGGTTCGAGTCCCGCGGCGCCTGCCAGCTTCGTCAGACACATCAGTTAGCGAGCAGCCCGTGTCACGGATCCGCCGCTTCTTCGTAGAAGCGTGGCAAGAACTGAAGAAGGTCAACTGGCCCACTCCTGAGCAGGCCCGCAATCTCACCGTCCTGGTGCTGGCCATCAGCTTCGTCGTGGGCGCGTACATCACGTTCTTCGACATCATCTTCGGCGCCATCGCCGCCCGTTTCAACGGGTGATCGCAGGATGAAAACGGAGCAGGTTGGCGAGGCGGTTCGGCCGCCGGAGAAGCGCTGGTACGTTATCCACACGTACTCGGGTTACGAGAACAAGGTCAAGGCGAACCTCGAGCACCGCATCGANNCCAGGTCCTGGTGCCGATGGAGGACGAGATCGAGATCCGTCAGGGCCAGCGCCACACGGTGCAAAAGAAGGTGTATCCCGGCTACGTCCTCGTCGAGATGATCCTCGACCCAGACTCCTGGTACGTGGTCCGCAATACGCCTGGCGTCACAAGCTTCGTCGGCGGCGGCAACATCCCGGGGGTCCGAAGCGAGCCAATACCGCTCGACGAGCAGGAGGTCAAGCAGATCCTCCGGCAGATGGGCGTGGAAACGCCTCGCTACCGCGTCGCGTTCACCAAGGGTCAGAACGTGCGGGTCACCGACGGGCCTTTCGCCGAGTTCATCGGCACGGTCGACGAGGTCAACCCGGAGCGTAACAAAGTCAAGGTGCTGGTCAGCATCTTCGGCCGCGAAACCCCGGTCGAGCTGGACTTCCTCCAGGTCGAGAAGCTGTGAGCGCCGTCCTGTCGGCCGATGCCAGGGACAGCGGCAGCTGGCACGTTGTCGCCTGGGCCTGGACTCGTCCGGACCGGCGCTCACCAAACCTGTCCTAGAAAGGAACCGCGACTCTCGTGGCGAAGAAGATCCGCATCGTTCTCACCCTCCAGCTCAATGCTGGCAAGGCCACGCCCGCGCCGCCGGTCGGCACGGCTCTCGGCCCCCACGGCATCAACATCGTCGAGTTCACCAAGTCTTACAACGAGAAGACCGCCGACAAGGTCGGCCAGGTGATTCCGGCGCAAATCACGATCTTCGAGGACCGTTCGTTCACGTTCGTCCTCAAGACTCCGCCCGCTCCGGATCTCCTCCGCAAGGCGGCTGGGATCCCGAAGGGCACCGCCACCGCCGGCCGCGAGACCGTCGGCAAGGTGACCCGTGACCAGATCCGGGAAATCGCCGCTATCAAGATGCCGGACCTCAACGCCAACTCGGTCGAGGCCGCGATGGCCCAGATCGAAGGCACGGCCCGGAGCATGGGCATAGAAGTAGTAGGGTAATGGCCACCGCAGAACGCCAGCGCCGCTGACGTTCGCAAGGCGGGTCGCCGCAGGCGAGTCGCCCGTCAACCCCGCGCCAGGGGAAGGTCGAGGCCCGGCATGCCGGACTGGACCGCTACAAGGAGGTCGAAATGCCGGAACGCGGCAAGAAGTATCAGGAAGCCGCAAAGCTCGTGGACCACGCCAAGATCTACGAGCCGGCCGAGGCGGCCGAGCTGGCCCGCAAGACGAGCTACGTCACCTTCGACGCCAGCGTCGAGGCGCATCTCCGTCTTGGCGTCGACCCGCGGCACGCCGACCAGATGGTCCGCGGCACCGTGGTGCTGCCCCATGGCACCGGTAAGAAGATCCGCGTCGTCGTCTTCGCCCAGGGCGAAAAAGCCCTGGAGGCGCTGCGCGCCGGTGCGGACGAGGTTGGCGCAGACGATCTGGTCAAGAAGGTCGAGGCCGGCTGGACTGAGTTCGACGTGGCCCTCGCGGCCCCGGACGTGATGGGCATGGTCGGCAAACTCGGTCGAATCCTCGGCCGCAAGGGCCTCATGCCGAACCCCAAGTCCGGCACCATCACCTTCGACCTCGAGCGAGCCGTGAAGGAAGTCAAAGCCGGCCGAGTCGAGTTCAAGGTGGACAAGGGCGGCATCATCCACGTTCCGTTCGGCAAGGCGAGTTTCGAGAGCCAGCAGCTTGTCGACAACCTGGCCACCCTCGTGGACGCGATCAATCGCGCCCGACCTAGTGGGGCCAAGGGCCAGTACCTGCGGACCCTCACCATCGTCCCGACAATGGGGCCCGGCATTCGAGTCGACATTCCGGCTCTTCTGGCCGTCGCGGCAGCCTCCTAAGCGCCGCACCACTTTGCGGCCGGCCGTGGGCTGGGCCGCGAACACATGAGGCGGGGCCACGGCGACGTGGATCTCGCCGGGTGACGGAAACGCCCGAAGGGCGCCCGGCACCGCCAACCGAATATGACGGACCGCCGCAGACAGCATGCGTCACGGCGCCGTGGCACCGGCCGAGACATCGGGCCGAGCCGCGGCTCCGGACTCAATTCGCCGGCCGAGACGCCGGCGGGCATGCCGAGGCAGGGATCATGCCTCCATCCGCGTGGGTGGGAGCGCCCCTGTGGCGAACGCCGTCGCAGGGGCGTTTTGGTTCCTGGAGCCGCCGGTTGCGTCCAGGAACCACGCCGAGAAGCCCGCGGGGTTTCTCGCAAAGCCAAACGGCTCGGCCGATTGGCTCCCCGCCGCCGCGCGCCGGTTGCGTGCAGTTGAACCGCCACGGGGAGCCGAGAATCCGACGCTCAGCTCGGCCGAGCGTCGGCCATTGACTCCAGGAGGTACACATGCCTACCGAGGCCAAGCGGGAGACCGTCGCGCAGTTGACCGAGGAAGCTCGTTCGGCCACAGCGATGATCGTCTCCGAGTACCGCGGCCTCAAGGTCTCCGAGCTCGGCGAGATCCGTCGAAACCTGCGCAAGCAGAACGTCACGTACCACGTCGTGAAGAACCGGCTGATGAAGATCGCCGCGAAGGACGCTGGGGTTGAGAGACTCGATCTCCTGCTCGAGGGTCCAACTGCGGTGGCTTTCGCACGGGGCGACGAGGCCGCTGCCGCCAAAGCAGTCCTCGACGCAGTGCGGCCGTATCGCATGGTCAAGATCACGGGAGCCGTTCTCGGATCCCGGGTCATCGATGTCGATGGGGTCACTCGGCTCTCGCTGCTGCCAAGCCGCGAGGTCGTGCTGGCCCAAATCGCCGGCGTCATAGGCGCTCCGATGAGCGCGTTGGCCAGCCTCTTCGAAGCTCCCCTGCGGGAGATCCCCGGCCTGGTGCAAGCCCTCGCCGACCAGCGAGCCTGACCCGCCCGCCAATCGAACCAGCTCACCCGGCGCGCCAGCCGGGTCACAAGGAGTGATCTACACATGTCAAAGCTGACTCAGGACCAGCTGCTCGAAGCCTTCGCATCGATGTCCGTGCTCGAACTCGCCGACTTCAAGAAGGCGTTCGAGGACAAGTTCGGCGTCACCGCCGCAGCGCCCGTCGCCATGGGCGCGGTTGCCGTGGCCGCCCCGGCCGTTGCGGCCGTCGAGGTCGAGGAGCAGACCGAGTTCACCGCGATCCTCACCGAGATCGGACCGAACAAGATCCCGGTCATCAAGGTCGTGCGCGAACTCACCGGCCTGGGCCTCAAGGAGGCCAAGGATCTTGTCGACGGCTTCCCCAAGCCGGTCAAGGAAGGCGTCAACAAGGACGAGGCCGCCAAGATCAAGACTGCCCTCGAAGAGCAGGGTGCCAAGGTCGAGATCAAGTAGTCTCGTGCCGTCGGGACGTGGGGCGGCAGGTCCGCCCCACGAGACCGATTCCGCGGCTCTCCGTAACTCGAGTCGAGGTTCACTGCGGGGATCTTCGGCGCGTCCAGTTGACAACGGCGGAAGTCGCGGTATCCTACTCCTTCTGTGAGCGCGGCCCTTTTCTTCCTCCTCCGTCAAGGAGCGGTTCATGCTGTCTGTCGCTGAGTCCTCTCGCGCGTCCGCGATCCTGCCTCGACGGCGCTATGCGCGGATCCCCGAGGTCCTTGAGATCCCCAATCTGATCGAACTCCAGCTGACTTCGTTCGATTGGTTCGTGGATAAGGGCTTGCGGGAGCTGTTCGACGAGATCAGCCCGATCAAGGACTTCACCGGCAAGGTGATGGAGCTCCATTTCCTGGACTACGAGTTCGGGGCGCCCAAGTACAACGAACTCGAGTGCCGGACCAAGGACCTCACCTTCAGCCGGCCCCTGTACGTCAACGTCGAACTCCTGATCAAGGAGACGGGCGAAATCCAGCGGCAGCGCGTCTACATGGGCGATTTCCCGTTCATGACGGACCAGGGC
>PMKN01000052.1:4516-5752 GCA_003158675.1 Chloroflexota bacterium
GGACCTGCTCTCGGTCAAGGTGGATCGCAAGCGCAAGATCGCCGCGACCACTCTCCTGCGGGCGGTCGGCTACGAGAGCAACGACGAAATCGGCGCCCTCTTCGCCACAGTCGACACCGACCCGGAGCACCAGTTCATCGCCTCCACGCTGGACAAGGATCTCACGAAGACCCAGCAAGAGGCCCTGATCGAGGTCTACAAGAAACTGCGCCCGGGCGACCCGCCCANNTACAAGTTCAACAAGAAGCTGGGTCCGGTCGTCGACCGCCTGGGCATCGAATTGGACCGCGAGCAGAGGATCATCACCCGCGAGGACATCGCTGCGATCGTCGGCCACCTCATCGAGCTCAACCGCGGCCTCGGTATTGCCGACGACATCGACCACCTCGGCAACCGCCGCATCCGCGCCAACGGCGAACTGATCCAGAACGCCTTCCGCGTGGGCCTGCTTCGCATGGAGCGCGTCGTTCGCGAGCGCATGACGATCCAGGAGATCGACAAGGCCACACCGAACGCTCTCATCAACATCCGCCCGGTCGTGGCGGCGATGAAGGAGTTCTTCGGCGGCAGCCAACTGAGCCAGTTCATGGACCAGACCAACCCTCTGGCAGAACTCACCAGCAAGCGGCGCCTATCTGCGTTGGGCCCGGGCGGCCTGTCGCGCGAGCGGGCCGGGTTCGACGTCCGCGACGTCCACCACNNTGCCCGATCGAGACGCCGGAAGGGCCGAACATCGGCCTTATCGGTTCGCTGGCGACCTTCGGTCGTATCAACCCCTACGGCTTCATCGAGACGCCATACCGCAAGGTCAAGCGCACGATCGCCTGGGACGACCCGGAGATCGCCCGCCGCGAGGCCGGCGTGGATCTCATCGCCAAGGATGGCAAGGTCGTCCTCAAGGCCGGCGAGCGCTTCACCGCCGAAGCTATCGCAGAACTGAAGCGTCAGAAGGCCCAGGCTTTCCAGATCCGCCCCATCGTTACCAGCGAGATCGAGTATCTGGCGGCGGACGAGGAAGAGGAACACTACGTCGCCCAGGCCAATGCACAGCTGGACGCCGAGGGTCATTTTGTCAAGGACCGCATCCCGTGCCGCCATCGCGACCAGTTTCCCGAGGCTCGACCCAACCAGATCGAGTACATGGACGTGTCGCCCAAGCAGGTCGTCTCGGTGGCAACGGCCCTGATCCCGTTCCTCGAGCACGACGACGCAAACCGCGCCCTGATGGGCTCGAAC
>PMKN01000052.1:5810-5934 GCA_003158675.1 Chloroflexota bacterium
CATCAACCAGCGGCCGATCGTCGATGTCGGCCAGCGCCTCGATGCCGGCGTTCCGATCGCAGACTCGAGTTCCACTGACCACGGTGAACTGGCCCTCGGTCGCAACGTCCTCGTGGCGTTCATG
>PMKN01000017.1 GCA_003158675.1 Chloroflexota bacterium
ATCCGCCGCCCGCTGTGGATGAAGCCGCTCTGCTGGCGAGTGGAGACCGAGGCGGCAAGGAGGACCGAAGCGAGCGCACCTGGACGTGCGTGAGCAAGGTCCGGACGCGCCAACGACGTGATCCGCCGCCCGCAGAGCGACTAGGCGTGCTTGACGACGATCCTCTCGATCAGGTCCGCGACATCCTCGCATTTGTCGATGGTGTCTTCGAGGAGGGCGTAGACGTCTTTCCACTTGAGGACGTCGATCGTCTTGGTGCCGTCGTCGAAGAGGCCGGCGATCGCGGATCGGCTCAGGCGATCGCCCTCGTTCTCGAGGCGATGGACTTCGACGATGAAGGGCTCTAGACCCTTGAAGCCGCGCAGGTTGGACAAAGCCTGGTGGAGCGTCTCACACGATTGGACGATCAACGAAGCCTGCTTCACCGAGGTCTTGGTCGGCGCGACGATCCGGTACAGGACGAACGTATCCGCGACCTCCTCGATCAAGTCGAGGATATCGTCGAGACCGGCGATGAGGGCGTGGATCTCCTCGCGGTCGAAGGGCGTGACAAAGGTCTGCTCAAGACGGCGGCCGATGTCGTGGCTGATTTCGTCGCCGCGGTGCTCCGTCTCCCGGATCTTCTTGGCGGATCTATCGACGTTGTCGTACGAGCGCAGCATCGCCTCGAGCTGGCGGGCGCCGTCGAGAACGTTCGCGGCATCCTCCACGAACAGGTCGAAGAAACGCTCTTCGCGCGGGATGAGTCGAAACGACGGCACCTGTACCTCCGGGAGCGCCACTGCGTGTCCGAGAGCCCGGCTCTGCGAGCCTCAACCCTCGGAGGGACGCGCCTGCCAACACGAGTAGGGTAGCGGTAGGCGGGCTCGACCGCCAGTCGTTCGGACTTGGGGTGCCGAACGGACGATGGTGTGCCATGCTCGGCACGTGGATATCGTCGCGGTCCTGTTCATCGTCGTCCTGGCCTCGTTGCTGGGTTGGGCTGAAGCCGTGGCGATAAGTCGCGGCCGCATGCTCGAGCGCCTTCGCGAGACCACCTCGGCCACCGATACCGACGACATCGAGAGACGCGTCCGAGACGCTCTGGAGCAGGCAGCCGACGCTCGCTGGCACGCTGAGCAGACCAGCCACGACACCGGTCATCTGACCGAGCTGCTGACGGCCGGGGTCGTGCGCCTTCGTGACGACCTGACGGTCGAGTCTGCCAACAGCGCGGCCCACGTCATGCTCGAACGCCGGCCGGGCACGATGGCCGGTCGGTCCGCGCTGGAAGCCTTCGTCGACGCCCGTGTCGAGGCGATCGCCCGCGCGGCCATGGAGTTCGGCTCGGCCAACGGCGAACTCACCGTTCGTTCCAGCGGCGGGCCAACCGTCACGGTCCGGGCTCGGCGCTCGCCGGTCTCGGGGGTATGGCTGGTTCTCGAGGACGTCTCCGAGCTGCGGCGGCTGCAGCGCATCCGGGCGGAGTTCATCGACAACCTTTCGCATGAGTTGCGAACGCCGCTTACCACCATCAGCCTGCTGGCCGAGACCGCGGCTCGAGAGGCCGAGTCGGCGTCGCCACGCTTGCGCGACCGAATCGGCAAGATCGAGATCGAGACTGGCCACCTGACGCAGATGGTCAACGAACTGCTGGACCTGTCGCGGATCGAGAGCGGGACCGCACAGCTGCTGCTCGACGAGGTCGATCTCATTCGTGTTGCGCGGTCGAACGCCGAGCGGCTCCGGCTTTTCGCCGAACGCCAGGGTCTCCGCGTCGTCCTGGACCTCCCCGAGCGAGTCCGGCCTGTGCGTGGCGATGAAGACCGGCTCGGCCAGGTCCTGATCAATCTCGTACACAACGCCGTCAAGTTCAGCCCGGACGGCGGCGAGATTGTGGTGGGTGTCAGGGAGGAGGAGCAGGAAATTCGCGTCTGGGTCCGCGATCCTGGCATTGGAGTGCCGGCCGCTGACCTTGGCCGCATCTTCGAACGTTTCTACAAGGTAGATCGAGCGCGCGTGCGCGGCCGCGGCGGCACGGGCCTGGGCCTATCGATCGCGCGGCATGTGGTTGAGTCGCACGGCGGGCGCATCTGGGCGGAATCGAGGGAAGGGGAAGGCTCGACCTTCGCGTTCACGATCCCGCTCGCACCTGTCGTAGCCTCGCCCGCCGCCGGCGTGGCGGGCACGCCAGAGGCTCGCCCGGGGGCGTAGGCGCTCCGAGCGCCCGCAGCTTTCGCCGCACCGCCTAGTGGGCGACCCGGCTGACCAGCTTGAACAAGGCTGCGCCGCAGCTGGAACAGGTCCCAGACAGCGCGGAGCCGCCGCTGGCCGTTACGACTGGCTTGGGATCGAGCATCTGGACGCGCTTCTTCTCGCGCAGGCAATAGGCTTCGACGACTTTCGCTTCGTCAGTGCCCGGCACGACTCCGGTGGCCACGTCCGCTGGAGCGACGTCCGCGGGAGGGGCAGCCTTTGGCGCGGGCTTAGCCTTTGCCTTTGGCGCGGCCTTCCCCTTTGGCTCGGGCGCGGCCTTCCCCTTTGGCTTGGGCGCGGGCTGTGCCTCTGCCTTTGGCGTGTCCGCGGGAGGGGCAGCCTTTGGCGCGGGCTTAGCCTTTGCCTTTGGCGCGGTCGTCGCCTTTGCCTTTGGCGCGGTCGTCGCCTCTGCCTTTGCCGCGGGTTGTACCTCCGGTGCCGCGGACTCACCCGAGGCGGCGGCCGACACACTCCTCGCCTCATCGAGGGCCGCCTCGAGCAGCTGGCGGCGCCATCGAGCCCGCTCGAGCTTCCGAACTCGTCGGGCCTCGGTCTTTGCCGCGGCAGCCAACTGCTGCCCGAGACGCTTCATGTGCTGGCGCAGGCGGCGGGCCAGCCTGGCCGAATCCTTCTTGGACCGGGCGCCGGCTTCGCGCGGCTCCGCAGCGGGAGCCTCTGGCTCAGTCTGACCGGTTCTGGCTTTGCGACCCTTGGCCATTTGGATCCCTTCCCCGTTGCCTGCCATGGCGGCGTGGCGCCGCCAAGCCCGGTGCGTCCGTAACGGTGGCAGAGCATAGCGCCACCCAGCCGGCCGTCAATGGGCGAAGCCGATCCCTCGAGCCGCGGTCACTCGGTGACCGCAAGCAACTCCGGCGGGAGGAGCCACCGCAACAGCCCGGCGCCCGCCTCGATCGGACGCTGAAGGTCGATCCGCACGAGTGCACCCTTGCGCACCGGGAGCTCGGCTATGCCGGTGAGATCGGCCGCGATCTGGCTGAAGTCGGGGTCGTGGCCGACGACTACCGGTCGCCGCGGATCTCCCCAGGAGCGCAGCAGGGCCTCTAGAGTCTCGATATCGAGAGGCTCGCCCAGGGCGTCGTCGACGCGAACCGCAACTCCCAGCGGCGCTGCCACCAGGCGCGCCGTCTCGATGGCCCGGAGTCGAGGTGAACTCACGATCGCGTCGGGCTCGAAGTTCGCGTGGGCGAGGAAGATGCCAAGCCGCTCAGCCTGGAGGCGGCCCTTCTCCGAAAGGGGCCGCACATCATCAGAGCCCTGCCACTTCGCCGGGTCGCCGGCGTGGGCGTGGCGCAGCAGGTGGAGTTGGACTTCCGGGCGGGCCGTCACCATTCGATTATCTCAGCCGCAGCTCCGGATGAACCCCGCTATCTCGTCGGAGCTCTGCTACGAGTTGGGGAAGGCATCACGAGAAGCGCCAAGCAAGGCCAGGATCGCCTCCACAGACAGGGTCGTTCGGCGCGATATCCGAGCCGCCATGACGTTCGGATCGTGCCGCACGTGCTCCTGGCGAGGAGGCTCCAGGCGAGGCCAATGGGCGAGCGCCCGGAGATAGTAGTCCGGCGAAGGCTCGAGCGCGGGTGCCGATTCGCTCATGGCGAGAACTCCGACTATGGACAGCCGTCCGGTTCCGCGGTTCCGTCGTCCGGCGACAGCTCCGCCCAGCGCAGGGCGTAAGCGGTATCGAGGACTTCGATGGCGGACCCGGCATTGGGGATGGGCGAGGCGAGACGGCACAGCGATTCGCGTCGGTACGACTCGAGCAGGGCCCTGCGGGTTCTAATAGGTGCGAGCTGGGCCCTGACAAGCGCGATCCGGTCTGACAGCGCCGGCTGGCTCGGGGTCTGCGTTTCGGTTGCGGACATCGTCGATAGTGCTCCTTCGATGGGTGTGGACGCTCATCAAGAAGGAGGCTGCCGCCTGCGGATGATCGGCCGGTGAACCGGCGGTTAACGTGCCGTGAAAACGGCCCCGTGCGATGACCTGTTACAGAGCTGCGGTTGCGCGCCCCAGGGCTCTGCGGAAGGGCGCCCCCGTAACCGCTCGCCAGACCGGACCGAGGGCCCGCCGGCGCCTCGCAAGCTCCCGCTCGCGGGAGTGGAGGTAGGCTCCGATCGCGTCTGTCTCCGCACGCGACAGCTCGCCCACGCGGGCCACCAGGATGTCGCGGGCCAGCTTGGCGGCCACGTCCGCGTCGTGGAGGCAGCCGAGGTAGTCCTGCAAAGCGACGACCCGCTCGAGCAAGCGGGCCGCATCCGGCCCGAGAGTCTCGCCGAAGAATTCGAGATCGTAGCGCAGCCACTTTGTCGCGATTCGAAGCTGGTGGATCGTCTCAACGTCGGCCCAAGGCAGGACCGGTTCGTAGGCTCGCACGGCCTGATAGGCCGCCCAGATCTGAGACGGCACGCGGTCGCGGACCCGATGGGGCAGGGTGGGCGATGCCACCGTGGCGGCCGCGTTGGCGCCCGCTTCGAGGAAGTCCGTCATGTCGGCCAGGAAAGCAGCGTAGCGACCGGAGTCCAACTCGGCCAGCAACAGGTCCCGGGCCGAGTTTCGCTGGCGGCGCCACAGGGTGAGTAGCGGCTCCAGACCGGGCTGCTGGTCCTGGTCAAGGCCCTGCCGGTAGGCCTCAAGGCCGTCAATCAGGACGTCCAAATCGCGGACGGCGCCGAGCCGATCCGCGACCATGCGCAAGCGGCGGCGCAGCTTCCGGGTTTTGGCCGGCTTGAAGGCGTCGTCGAAGATACGCCACGCCGCGCGAATGCGCCTTGTGGCGACCCGCATGTCGTGGAGGTCCTCAGCGTCGATTCCGGTGCGGGTGCCGCGCTCCTTGGCCTGCATCTTGCCGAAGTGGAACTTGATGACCTTGCGGGCCGCCTCGGGCAGGCTGTCGTCGGGAAGTACGCCCAGGGTGCGTGGACCTGCCTTGGCTGGGGTAGGGACGCGCTCGAGCGGCGGAGACGTGGAGTCCGTGGCAGCGGGGTCGGGAGCGGCGTCTCCGGAATCGGGCGTTTCCGCAGCGCTGTCGGGCCTCTCGGCGCGCGATCGCCGGCCCCGGCCGAGGAGCTCGGGCGGGGCTTCGAGCCAGCGGCGCTGGACCTCCTCGGGCATCGTCGGGAGGGCCTTGCGGATAGCGCGGACGGCGCGGTCCAGTTTGGACCTGGAAGACCGGCGCAAGCCCGCGTCGGAGTCGAGGATTTCGCCCAGGGCCTGGAGCGGTTCTTCGGGGCCGGCCGCAAGTTCCACTTCCAGCTCGTTGAAGCGGGTCAGGGTGCGGCCGTCGACCAGCACCTCCACCTCGTCGACGCTGAGTTCGGCCGTGGTGTCGCCCCACTCGAGCGGGCGTATCCGACGCACCTGGCGGATCGTGAACAGCTCCGAAAGCGCGGCGTCGCCGCACAGTTCCAGCACGACGGAACGGGCCGGCGAGGCGGCCCAATGGGCGGCCAGCACGTCGGGGTCAGCGTCGCCCTCGAGTTCCTCGCGACGGTGCAGGCCGCCTTCTGGCGCGGCCTGGCGCTTCAGGCCGATCGTGGTTTCGCGCCCGTTCCTCCGCAGCCGGGCCGCGAACCCGGCTCGAGACAGAGCCCAGTCCGCCGAGTCGACATAGCGGTCTTCAATGGAGACGGTCCGGACCGGGCCCGCCGCCCTGAACTGCCCCAATTCGGGGGCGGCGAGATAGCCGTCGCCGGTAACCGGCGCATCGAGCTGGTACTTCAGCTCAACTTCGATCTTGCGTCCCGTGGCCATCCCGTCGCTCCCCTGGATTGTGACTACGCCCTCGGATCGAGAGAGCCCGCCCCAGCATGCGGCCGACGCGGGGTCGCGGCCTCCATTGCGACGGAGGCGATCGCTCGCGCCTTGAGGGTCTCGAATGTGTCGATGGTACCCGGAACGCCGTCTAGATCCTCGGTCCGGCGATAGGTCCCGTCCACGCCGAGCTGCCAGGAGCGGCGATCGTCGGAAAGCATGACGTCGAGGAGGGAGCGGATCTTCTCCCGAGCCTCCGGTTCCTCGACCGGCACCACTGCCTCCACGCGTCTGTCCAGGTTTCGTTCCATCAGGTCCGCCGAGCCGATGTACCACTCCGGCCGACCGTCGTTGGCGAAGTGGAAGGCGCGAGAGTGCTCCAGGTACTGGCCCACGATCGAGCGAACGCGGATTCTGTCGCTGACGCCCGGCAACCCGGGCCACAAGGCGCAGATGCCGCGGATCAGGAGGTCGATCTGGACCCCGGCCTGGGACGCAGCGTACAGGGCCGCGATGCAGGCGGGATCAACGAGCGAATTGAGCTTGAGGATGATCCGCGCTGGCTTGCCGGCGCGAGCGTGGCTCGCCTCACGATCGATCATGCTCAGGACCCAGGTACGCAGGTTCATCGGCGCGACGATCAGGCGCCGGAAATCACGCTGGCGCGACAGGCCCGTCAGGACGTTGAACAGGTCGCTGACGTCTGCGCCGAGCTCCGGACGGCACGACAGCAGGCCGAGGTCCGTGTAGAGGCGCGCAGTCCCGGGGTTGTAGTTGCCGGTGCCGATGTGGACGTAGCGGCGGAGCGCGGAGCCCTCGCGCCGAACCACCAGGCTCGTCTTGGAATGGGTCTTGAGTCCCACCAGTCCGTAGACGACGTGAGCCCCGGCTTGCTCGAGCTTGCGGGCCCATTCGATGTTCGCCTGCTCGTCGAAGCGGGCCTTGATCTCCACCAGGACCACAACCTGCTTGCCGCGCTCCGCTGCCAGGATCAGGTCGCGCACGATGGGCGAGTCGCCGCTGGTCCGATACAGCGTCATCTTGATCGAGAGGACTTCGGGGTCGGTCGCGGCCTGGTTGATGAACCGCTGCGTGGACGCCGCGAAGCTCTCGTAGGGGTGGTGGACGAGCAGGTCGCCGGCTCGAATTGCGCCAAAGACGTCGGCCGGCTCATCCTCGTCGGGGGGCTCAAGACGGACCGGGACGACAGGGCTGTAGGACGCGAGCTTCAGATCCGGCCGATCCAGGCTCGCGAGCTGCATCAGACTTGTATGGTCGAGCAGGCCGGCCACTTCGTAGCAGTCCTCGGGGTGGACGCCGACGCCCTTTTCGAGGATCTGGCGCATCGAAGCCGGCATGGCGCGGTCCACCTCGAGCCGAACCGCGTCGCCGAAGCGCCGCCTCCGCAGCTCCTCTTCGATCGCGAGCAGCAGATCGTCGGCCTCGTCCTCTTCGAGCTCGAGGTCGGCGTTGCGGGTGACGCGGAAGAGGTGGGTCTCGCGGATGGTCATGCCCGAGAAGAGCATGTCCAGGTTGGCGGCGATGACCTGTTCGAGCCGCACGAACTTGTTCGGCTCGACCTGGATGAAGCGCGCCAGCAGAGACGGGACTTTCACTCGTGCGAAGCGTTCCTCGCCGTTTTCGGGGTCCTCGATCCGAATCGCGAGCGAAAGGCTCAGGGTGCTGATGTACGGGAAGGGATGCCCAGGATCGACGGCAAGGGGCGTGAGGACCGGATAGATCTCGTCCGTGAAGCGCTGCCGAAGGATGGCGTGATGCTCCGGTACCTCGTCGTATTCCACGATGGAGATGCCGACGTCGCTCAGGGCGGAGCAGATTCGCTCGAAGACCTCGCTCTGCTCCACCAGCATCTCGCGGGCCCGAGTTCGGATGGCAGTCAGCTGTTCAGTAGCGGACTTGCCGCCCGGGCCGGAAGGTGCGGCCTTCGCTTGGGCCTGTTCCATGAGCCCCGAGACCCTTATCTGGAAGAACTCGTCCATGTTGCTGGCGAAGATCGCCAGGAACTTCACTCGCTCAAGGAGCGGGTTTCGTTCGTCGCTGGCTTCGAACAGGACGCGGCGCTGGAATTCGAGCGAGCTCAGCTCGCGGTTGATGTAAGGGAACGCCGAATTGGCCCCGGTTGGGGCCGAACCCTGTGGCGTCGAATTGCTGCGTACGATTGCGGTCACGTCGTCCCCACGTGCTTCGATGTCAGGTGTCGCCGGCCGCGGGGGGGTCCGGCGTACGACCTTGGCCAGTGTATCGAGCCATTCTCGTCAGGCTGGCGGTTCGCGCAATAGGGGGCTGCCTCACGCCGGATCTGCAAGTCGGCTCGCACATTGCCGAGTCACCCGCCGGAAACGTCTCCCGGCTCGAGGAATAGCGAATCAGCCCTCTGCGCGGTAGCGTCGCTCGCCGGTACGGGGATCGACGAATACGCGCATCAGTCGCTGGCTGGTCGGATCCACGAACAGCTCGGTGGTCGGCAAGAAACGCGGTTCGAGGTAATCGTTCTCGCCTCCTCCAGGGCCGGGGTCCTCGTGACTGCTCTCGGCCTCATTCGATCGATAGCGCGGCCGCTGCACCACCGCCACGATCATGACCCCCGCGCCGATGATGATGGTCCAGATCTCGCCGGCCGCCCCGGCGCCCGTGGACGCTGCTGCGAATCCGCCCAGGGCCATGAGGGCGCCCGCGGCGAACGCCAGACCGCGAATCCAGTTGTTGAGCATCATTCCTTCTCGGCACGTCCCGCCGGTATCCGCGACCCGATTCGCTATCCCTTCCAGTAGCGTCTCTCTCCAGTCTCCGGATCGACGTGAACGCGAGTTCGTTCGCCGCTGCTCGGGTCGTGGAAGACCTCGTCTGTGGCCTGGAAGCGGGAATCGCGCCGCTCGCGGAGGCGTCGCGCTCGACCCCCGGCCGCCGCTCCAAACGTGGTCAAGATCAGGATGGCCGCGACCAGGACGAGCAGGACTCCGGCCACGCCGAAGACGTGTGTCCCGAGGACGAACGCGGTGATGGCGAGCGCCCAGGCGATCCAGGTGTATAGGTCGGACATGTGGCGGCCCCGCCGGCGCCGCCCCAGCCGCTTGCGCGAGCCGTGAGCGACGCCGCTTCAACCCGCCGCGCTTACTCGGCGGCCGATCCTGCACTGGCATCCGGGACGACGATGACCGCCGTTCCGTAGGCCACGATCTCCGACATGGTGGAGCCGATCTCCGACGAGTCGAAGCGCATCGAGAGGACGGCGTTTCCGCCCATGAGGGTGGCGTTCTGGACCATCCTGTCGAGCGCCTGCCGTCGGGTGTCCTCCAGCAGCTGGGTGTACTCGTGGATTTCGCCGCCGACCAATGAGCGGAGACCTGCCGCGAAGTTGCCGGCGAAGCCTCGGCTTCGAACGACGAGGCCAAAGACCTGACCCTTGACCTCGGTGACCCGATAGCCTGCCAGGTAAGGGGTTGTTGCGACGATCATTCACTCTCCTTGGCTGCTACGTTGATGGACGAGGGGCGCGCCGCCGTGCATTCGGGGCACGGGCAGTTGGCCCGCAGTGACTCGAATTCGTAGTAGCCGGTGTCGTGGCCGTCTGCCCAGACGGGCGCAACGGCGTAGCCGCCGACCAACTTCATGTCGACGAGTTGCGTTTGGATCGAGGTGAGCGTGGGGTTGGTGTCCAGCCAGCCGGGTCTGCCTGCCTCGCCGCGGCAGAAGGCGCACGGACACAGGAGGCGGAGGGCCTCCGCCTCGTATTGGGTGTGGTGGCCATCGGCCCAGTCGATCGCGACGAGCCCCTCTTGTCTATGCGCATTGATGCTGGTCGGACGGTTTGCAGGACTATGGCTCATGGCTCATTGTAGATGCGGTGTCGGGGCGGACGCCGGGCGGACGAAGCCGCTCGCCACTGGAGAGTGACAACCGAGCAGCGGACCCGGCTCGAGTCGAGTAGGTTGACATGAGCCTCCCCGCCCGCGCCGGGGCGCCGTCTACGGACGTTCCCTTTGAGTTGCCGGATTCGGTTGCCCAAATGGCTCCGGACGCCGCGCTCCGAAGACTCGACTCCGATGCCGCTAGGGGTCTCACACCAGAACAGACCTCTGCGCGCCTCGCCAGGTTCGGTCCCAACGAGTTGGAACCGGTCCGCAAGACGTCGCTGCCGAGGCTCTTTTGGGCCGGTGCGCGAGAGCCTTTCGTCGTCCTGCTCTTCGTCGCGGGTTGCCTCGCCATCGCGTTGAACGAGGTCCGCGATGGGCTGCTTGTGCTGGTCATCCTGGCGCCGATCGTTGGGGCGGGAGTGGTCACCGAATACCGGGGCGAGAAGGCCCTCGAGGCCCTGCGAGAGGCTGCCGCGCCATATGCCCGCGTCCGGCGCGGCGGGCAAGTAGGGGACGTTCCGACGCGCGACCTGGTCCCAGGGGACATCGTGCTGCTTCGCGTCGGCGACGTGGTGCCTGCCGATCTTCGGCTCGTCCGGGCCGAAGCCCTGCTCGTCGATCGGAGCATCCTGACCGGCGAGTCGCTGCCGGAAGCGGCTTCGATCGAGCCCGATCCGGTGGACGCGGCACTGGCCGACCGCCACTCGATCGCCTACGCCGGTACGGCCGTGGTGGGCGGCCGCGGAGAGGGCGTGGTCGTGGCGACCGGTCTCGCGACCGAGTTCGGCCGCATCTCCGCCGCTCTCGCCGGCCGCGAGCGCCGCCGCTCGCCGTTGCAACGCGAGATGGACCGGCTGGTACGCATCCTGCTGGTCGTGGCCATCGGGCTCATCGCCATCGTCGTGACGCTCGGCTTCCTGCGTGGCAACGAGCCCGGCAAGAACGTCCTGGCCGGGGTGTCCGCAGCGATCGCGGCCATCCCCGAGGAACCGCCCGCGCTCGTGGCGGTCGTTCTGGGACTGGGCGCGTATCGGCTGTTGCGGATGAAGGTCCTGGTGCGCCGCCTGTCAGCTCAGGAAACGCTCGGTTCCGTCGACCTGATCGTCACGGACAAGACCGGTACTCTGACCGAGAACCGGCTGGCCCTGACCGCAATTCGCACGCCGGACGGAGTGGTAGAGGATCGCGACCGCGTGGCCGAGCTAGCGGTCCTTGCGATCCGGGCTGAGGAGGACGCCTGGAGCGTAGCTACCGGCAACAAGCCGGGCTCGTTCAGCCGATCGCTCTTCAGCTTCCTGTCCGAGCAAGCGATCGTCCTCGATCTCGATTCCGCCGACCTCCTCGACGCCTACCCGGTAAGCGACGAACGACCGTATTCGCGGACGCGCGCTCGAACGCGTACTCCGGACGGCGAAATGGCCGAGGAGGAACTGGCCCTGGGCGCGCCGGAGGCGGTGCTAGAGATGTGCACCGGACACGGGTCCGCGGAACGCTCGGCCTGGCGGGACCTGGTCGAGAGCGGTGCCGAGGCGGGCGCGCGATTGCTGCTGCTGGCCCGCTGCCTGAACAATACGGGCTGGCTGCCGCTGGGCGTTCTCGCCTTCGCAGACCGGATCCGGCCCGGGATCAGAGAGGCCATGGCTCTCGCGACAACGGCTGGCATCCAGCCGCTCGTCGTCACGGGCGATCATCCGGCGACTGCAGCCGCGATCGCCGCCGATGCCGGCCTACCCAACGAACGGGTCGTGACCGGTCCCGAGCTAGCCGCGTGGGACGACGCCCGCCTCGCGGCGGAGCTGCCGACCCTCAACATCGTGGCTCGGGCGATTCCCGAGCAGAAGCTGCGGATCGTGGACGTGGCTCGGTCTGCGGGCCGGACGGTGGCGGTCACCGGCGACGGCGTCAACGACGCGCCGGCCCTCCACCATGCGGATGTCGCGGTGGCCATGGGCAGCGGTACCGCCGTGGCTCGCGAGGCCTCGGACCTGGTTCTGGGTGACGACTCATTCGTGACCCTGATGTACGGCCTGCGTGAGGGGCGCCGCCTGGTGGCCAACGTGCAGAAGGGCCTCGTCTTCCTGGTCTCGACGCACGTGGCAATGCTCGGGTTCATCCTGATTGCCACCGTAGCCGGGTTCAGCCAGCCACTGCTGCCGATCCAGATCCTCTGGCTCGAAGTCTTCATCGACATGCTGACGGCGGTTTCGTTCGCGGGCGAGGCCGAGGAGCCCGGGTCGATGGACCGACCTCCGCGTCCCCGCGCGGAGCCGCTCCTCGGCTGGTCAATCCTGGCCCGCATCACCTTGGCCGGAGGCTTCAGCGCCTTCGCCGCGCTGGCCCTGATCGAGCAACACAGCCCTGATTTCGAGCACGCCCGGTGGCTCGCCTACACGGCCCTGGTGGTCGGGCAGGTAATCCGCGCCAACGCCAATCGGAGCCTCTCGTATCCGATTCTCTTGCGCCGCCCCAACGCGCTGCTGCTGACAGGCGGACTCCTGTGCGTGACGATCCAGGTGGCGATTCCGTACGTCCCGGCCGTCTCGGA
The DNA here is from genome assembly GCA_003158675.1 of Chloroflexota bacterium. Taxonomy (GTDB): domain Bacteria; phylum Chloroflexota; class Limnocylindria; order Limnocylindrales; family CSP1-4; genus Fen-1039. The sequence goes on from PMKN01000017.1 coordinate 12,424, forward strand.
CGCATTCCAAGCCACACCACTGGACGCGTTCGACTGGCTCCTGGTTGCGGTTGTAGCCCTCACGCCGGCGGTCGTCGCGGAAGTATACCGAGCCGTCCGCCACCGGCCCTGGGTGGCCTGAACGTCCAAGAGGCCGCCCGCAGGAGCGAGCGGCCTCGTTTCGACGTTGAGTCCGGTCTGGCGGCCAGTTCGCCAGCCCGCGGCCGGCGAGCCGGCGACTATTTCGCCAGGACGGGCGCCCGCGAAGAGTCCACGACCATCTCGGACGGCGCGCCGGTCATCGGGGCCGTCAGGTCGACGCCGTGGATAGCCATGACGCGCTCGAGGAACCATGTCGTGAACGCGTCCTTTGCGCTCACCATCTGGCCGAAGGACCGGGCGGGGTCCTCGCCTTCTAGGGTCACGAGCACGAGATCCCCCATCGGGGTCTTCTGCAGGAAGGTCCTTTCATGGACTCCGGCCCGGCGCCGGGAATCCGCGAAGTCCTCACAGCGGGGACCGTTGAGCTCCGCGATGAAGGCTTTCCATTCGGCCGTCTTTCCGGGCACGATGGGGAATGCTACTGCGAGCAAGGCCACTGGAACCTCCGTGGGCACGTGTGTGCCCGGCCGGGACAGGGGCGGACTCGCCATTGGCCCGGCGCGACGGTCATGGCGACCGGATTGGGACGCCGCGCCGGAGGGAACGATCAGGCTCCCGTGCCTCCCTGTCGATGGACCGAGTATGCGCGCGGCCGCAGTAAATAGGCAGTCCGCCAGTTAGCTTTGGAGCAGATGGTGCGCGTGATGGGCCGCGCCCGGCGGTACCACTGCGAGACGGCACCAGTAAGTCGGGCGCGGACCCTTGTCGGTCTCAGCCCCCGCGAGGTTGACACGACCTGCTTGGGCGCGATAAGTCGAAGCGGGGATAGCTTCCGCCGGTCGGGTCGATCCGCTGATTTCGGTCGGGGCGACCGACGCACGCCGACCGCGACATCAACTCGAAACTGACCTAATGGGGGAAGGTGTTGCCTCCGCCGCCCGCGTAACCCGGGTCAAGCCTCAGATGAGCAGTGCTCGCTTGGCCAATGCCCGCCCGGCGCACGCCGGGCGCCGACGATCCCCGCGCGCCGCGGGCGCGTTCCAGGTTCCTGTAAAGGGGCCTTGACAGGTCGGCCTTGTCAAGCTAACTTGACAGGCGTGCACAACGACGTCCGCAAGTTGCGCGAGGATCGAGTCCTCAGCCAGGGCGACCTGGCCAAGCATCTCGGTGTCTCCCGCCAGACAGTGAACTCGATCGAGACCGGCAAGTACCTGCCCTCGCTGCCGCTGGCCATCGCCATCGGCAGGTTCTTCGGCAAGCCGGTCGAGGAGGTGTTCCGTGACTAGCAAGTGGTTCCGGTGGTTCGTACCGCTCGTCGCGCTCATTCTCGGGCTGCTCATAACCCTCGCCGAGATCCGCCAGCACGCCTCGGGGGCACAAGCATTCGTCTCGATCGTAGTCGTGTGCGCATACGCCTTGGCGCTCGCCGTACTTCAGTCGCGCAGCGAGACCGCCAGCCTGCTCGCCGGTCTGCCCGTCGACGAGCGCTGGACCTCGATCAACCAGCGCGCCCTTGCCTCGGCGGCCCAGGTCATCGCCGTCGCGACGGTCGGCGCGTTCGTCATTGTCGAGTACTCCGGAGGCGACCCGATGCCGTATGCACTGATGGCGTCGATCTTCGCTCTCGCGTACCTTGGTGGCGTTGTGTGGTTCAGATGGCGCTCATGACCGTGGACCGAAACGGAAGGTGAGCGAACCGACCGCCCGTGCGCCGGGTCATATGGTTGTCCCGGCAGCCCATTGGGAGACGGAATGTCGCTGATCATCGACTCGGTTTCCAAGCGTTTCGGCGAGGTACAGGCCCTCGACGACGTGTCGCTGGAGATCAAGCCGGGCGAGGTCTTCGGGTTCCTGGGTGCGAACGGCGCCGGCAAGACCACCGCCATGCGGATCGTCCTGGACATCCTCCGACCCGACTCCGGCAAGATCACCTGGAACGACCGGCCGAACACGGAGGTATCGCGCGACACGTGGGGCTATCTACCCGAAGAGCGCGGTCTCTACGCCAAGATGAAGGTTCTCGACCAGCTCGTCTTCTTCGCCAAGCTCCACGGCGTGAAACCCAAGGAGGCCGAGCGGGAGACGCTGGACTGGCTCGAGCGCTTCCGGATCCCCGAATACGCCGGCCGGCGTGCGGAACAGCTCTCCAAGGGCAACCAGCAAAAGATCCAGTTCATCGCGGCGATCCTCCACGACCCGCAAGTGCTGCTGATGGATGAGCCGTTCACCGGCCTCGATCCGGTCAACGCGACGTTGCTCAAAGAGGCATTCCTCGAGATGAAGGATCGAGGCAAGACGCTCATCTTCTCGACCCACCAGATGGAAACGGTCGAGGAGCTCTGCCAGTCGATCGCGATCCTGGACAGGGGCCGCGTGGTCGTGGGCGGCACCGTCCGCGACGTGCGCCGTTCCTCCGGACGTCAGGTCGTGCGTCTGGCGGTCGATGGCGACCTCGAGATGCCCTGGCTGCATTCGCTTGAGGGAGTGACCGTCTCCAGGCGCGGCCTGGATTACACAGAGACTGAAGTGGCTCACGGGCACGACCCGGAGCTGGTCCTTCAGGCGGCCCTCGCACGTCGCTGCAGAGTCCTGCGCTTCGAGATCACGGACCCGTCGCTGGAGACGATCTTCATCGAACGGGTTGGCCAGATCGACGTGACCGAACGTACGCTCGCTCCGAGGGCGGTGCTCGCATGACTGGTTGGCGTTCGCTATTCCCCAACGCCTGGTATATCGCGGCTCGCGAGTTCCGGAGCCGGGTGAGCAGCAAGAGCTTCATCATTGGGACGCTGATCCTGGCGTTCCTCGCCTTCGGCATAACCCAGGGGCCGGTGGCGATCGACGCGGCGGTCGGTGCGAACCAGACTCACCTCACGGTCATCGTTCGGGCCGCGGACGTACCCCTGCAGTCGGCCGACGTCATGGACGCGCAGCTCAACGGTGTCTCGGCAGACCCGAACGCAAAGAAGGCGTTCGCGGTGATCTGGCTCCCGAACGGCGATGTTGCGGCGGCTCAGGCAAATCTGGAAGACCACAAAAGCGACGCCCTCCTGATCGTAGATCGGGATCCGGTGACCCGGAACCTGACGTTCACGCTGCGCACGGACCTTCCCGCCGATGGTGCCACGGTTCGCAGCATCAGCGGCGCGGCGACGATCCTCTCGCTCAGCGACGTTGCCAGGCGTGCCGGTACCTCGATCGACGCAGTCGTCAAGCCGAATTTCGTGGTCCAGCCCGTCAAGGCATCTTCTGCCCCGGCCAGCAGCCTGAGTCAGGAGCTCTCTGCGAATCTGCTCTCGACCGGGCTGATCGTGCTGATCTTCATGGCGATCATCACGTACGGAACGTGGGTGGCCATGAGCGTGGCCGAAGAGAAGGGCAGCCGGGTCATGGAGTTGATGCTCAACGCGACGACGCCGCTCCAGATGCTGGCCGGCAAGGTGATGGGGAACGGGGCGGCGGGTCTGACCCAATATGGGATCGTCCTCGCCGCGGTGGTCGGCGGTCTGGTTGCTCAGGGCCCACTTCACCGCGCAGTCGTGGGCGGCGCCGGTTCGGACGTCTCGTTCGGAGGCCTGAGCCCGGTCGTGCTGGGAGCCTTCATCGTCCTGTTCGTGCTGGGCTTCTTGCTCTACACGCTCCTGTATGCGGCTCTGGGCTCGCTGGTGAGCCGGCAGGAAGATGTGCAGAGCGCGACCTCGCCGCTGATGATGCTCATCATGGTCGGCTACTTCATGTCCGTCTTCGGGCTTCAAACGATCGATGAGCCGTGGGTCAAGGTCGCCTCGTTCGTGCCGTTCCTGAGTCCGTGGCTGATGCTTGCCCGAGTGGCAGTGGGGCATGTCGAGCTCTGGGAGTTCGCGCTCTCGGTCCTCTTGTTGGTCGTCGCGATCGCCGTCGCTCTTGTGGCTGCGGCGCGGATATACAGTGCCGGGGTGCTGCTGTATGGGCAGCGCACCGGGCTGCGCCAGGTCTTGCGCGCGGCCCGCGTGTCGCGCTAGGGCAGCGGATCCTCGTCGAACGGGAGGCGCTGGATCAGGGACAGGACCGGCCGCCCGGGGGTCGCGGCGGGTCCGGGCACCAGGTGCAGCGGCACCTCGCCCGGTTCTGTGGGAATCCAGCGCCACAGATCGCTTATGCGGCCCGGCAAATAAGGGCTGCGCAGGTGACGGCCCATGACGCCGGCGAGGCCCTGCTGCGCCACGGCAATGTGCAGCTCCACGCCGTCGCCGACGACGCCCGGCACGATGACCAGTTCGGCGCTCGGAGTCACGACGCGCGCCAGGCGTTCGCGCCGCTTGACCAGCGGTTGAGCGAACAACGGCCGCCCGCCCGCCCAGAGCAGGTCGAAGACCAGATAGACGGGGCTCAGCCCTGTTGCCTGCCCGTCCGCCAGCCGCCCAGCGAGCGCCTCGTGATCCATCCGGCCGGTTCCGTCGGGAACCACGATTTCGCCGTCGAGGATTGCGGGCGCTTCGCCCACGAGGTCGGCGATGTAGCCCAACTCGGGAAGATGCGGAGCCAAGTCCCGACCCTCCGCGTCGAGCAGCCGCAAGCCGGGCCTGCCCGGACGTCCCGGTTCAATGAAGGCCAGGGTGCGCCGTCCGCCCCAACTCGGCTCGAAGACGTGATCGGCCGAGTCGAACGGCGCCTCGGCCGACCTGGGCAGCATCGGCCGCAGGCTGCGTGGCAGTCGCGCAATGTCGCCCGTAAGGCTCAGGTTGAGTTGGTCGGACACGTGGCGATGGTACGCCCTGGGATCGCGGGTCGGCCGGCGCTCGCGTCAGAACTCGTCGGGGACGAAGTGCTGGCTGAAGATGGGCGGCCGAACGTAGCCGTCCTCCGCCTGACGTGGCGGCAGCTCGATCTTCGGTTCGACGATGTCCTCGTAGGGTATGACGCTCAGCAGGTGGCGGATCGTGTTCAGGCGCGCTCGCTTCTTGTCGTCCGCTGCGACCACCCACCAGGGCGCCTCGAGAATGTCGGTAGCGGAGAACATGGCGTCCTTGGCTCGCGAGTACTCGACCCATTTCGACCTGGACATGACATCCATCGGCGAGAGCTTCCAGTGCTTGGTCGGGTCCGCCAGGCGGTCCTGGAAGCGCTTTTCCTGTTCCGAGTCGCCGACGGAGAACCAGTACTTGATGAGGATGATCCCGGACCGCAGCAACATCCGCTCGAACTCGGGGCAGGAGCGCAGGAACTCCGCGTACTCCTCCTCGCCGCAGAAGCCCATGACGTGTTCCACGCCGGCTCGGTTGTACCAGCTGCGGTCGAAGAGCACCATCTCGCCGGCGGCGGGGAGCTGCGCCACGTAGCGCTGGAAATACCACTGCGTCTTCTCGCGGTCGGTGGGCGTGCCGAGGGCCACCACGCGACAAACTCGCGGGTTCAGGGGCGCCGAGATAGTTTTGATGGCACCGCCCTTGCCCGCAGCGTCGCGTCCCTCGAACAGGACGACGACTTTCAGGCCACGGGCCTTGATCCACTCTTGGAGCTTGACCAGCTCCACGTTCAGGCTGGCGAGCTGTCTCAGGTAGAACTTGAGCTCGAGCTTCTTGCCCGGTTGCTGGCGGTGGTCACCCTCGGGGAGGGGATCCGCGGGCACGGCGCGGGCTCTCGCGGCCGATCTGGCCATGGCACGCTCACGGGCCACCACGGCTGCCGCCGCAAACACCGCCGACTTGTTGAAGTCGCGCGGATCGGACGGGACGGTCACAGGACGCCGCCGTGCCGCGTGGCGGGCGCGGTGGCGCTTCGCGACGAGTAGTTCCTTCATGGCTGAGTGGTCGGCGGCCAAGGCTTGTATCCGTAGCCATGGATTCGCCCGGCGTCAGGGGACGAAGAGTGGCTTGACACTGCCGCTTCCCGGTTCCGCTGTCCCGCCACGCCGGGGCGCGTATCGCCCCCGACCGCTACCATGCCTGTAGCGGCGCGACGGAGGAGGATCCATGAGGCTCTGGGGCGGTCGATTCGAAGGCGCTTCCGACGAGCGGATGGCGGAGTTCACGCGCTCGATCGACTTCGACCATGCCCTTGCCGTTGACGACATCGCCGGCTCGATAGCTCACGTCCATGGGCTCGGCCGGGCCGGTCTGCTCGCACCTGACGAGGTCGAGACGCTCGTTCGGGGGCTCGAAGGGCTGGGCGCGGAGGTCGAGGCGGGAACGCTGACCTGGGACCCGGCCCTCGAGGACATCCACATGAACCTGGAGGCGGCCCTGCGGGAGCGGATCGGGCCGGTCGCGGGGCGGCTCCACACCGGCCGGTCGCGCAACGACCAGGTGGCCACGGACATGCGTCTCTGGCTGCGCCGGACGATCGACGGCCTGGACGGGGCGATGGTCGAGATGGAGCGAGCGCTTGTCGGTCTGGCCGATCGGGACGGCGAGGCAATCCTGCCGGGCATGACCCACATCCAGCCGGCCCAGCCGGTGCTCTTCGCCCACCACCTGCTGGCCTACGTCGAGATGCTCGAGCGCGACCGGGGCCGACTGACCGACTGCCGGCGGCGGGCGAACGTCTCCCCGCTCGGCTCAGGCGCGCTCGCGGGCGCGGGCTACCCGATCGACCGCGAGGCGACGGCGAAGGAGCTCGGGTTCGACGGCGTGACGGCCAACTCGCTCGACGGCGTCTCCGATCGCGATTTCGTCGTCGAGGCGCTGGCCGCCTTTGCCCTGTGCATGGTCCACCTCAGCCGGCTGGCCGAGGAGATCACGTGGTGGTCCAACCCGCGCTTCGGGTTCGTGCGCGCCGCCGACGCCTTCTCGACCGGGTCTTCGATGATGCCGAACAAGAAGAACCCCGATCCGGCCGAGCTGGTTCGGGGCAAGACGGCGCGGGTCATCGGCGGGCTGACCGGCATGCTGACTCTGCTCAAGGGGCTGCCACTGGCATACCAGAAGGACATGCAGGACGACAAGCCGGCCCTCTTCGACGCGGCGGCGACGCTCGAGGCCTCGCTCCTGGTCATGGCCGGCATGGTTTCGACGCTCACCGTGGATCGCGACCGGATGCGCGCGGCCGCGGGCGAGGGCTACACGACCGCCACGGCCGTGGCCGACGCCCTCGTCCGGCGGGGAGTGCCCTTCCGGGCCGCCCACCACGTCGTGGGCGCGCTGGTCGTCGAAGCGGAGAGGGGCGGCATTGGACTCGAAGCCCTGGACGACGCCACGATCGCGGCGGCGCTGGCCGCCTCGAACGACTCCGTCGCGGTCACGATCCTGGGCGACGCCGCACTCCCCGGTGAGTTGCGCGCCGCCGCGGCTTTGGATGGGGCGCTGGCGAGCTGCGACGTCGTCGGTGGCACCGCACCCCGCCGGGTTGCTGCCGCGCTCGCAGCGGCGAGAGTTCGCCTCGGCGTCTGACGGCCGTGGCCGTCGCGGCAGAAGCGCCGCGAGGACGCCGTCCTGAACCGCAACCGTCGCGCCACCGCGGCGCCACCGAAGGTTCACCAGCTCGGTACTGATGGGGTCGCCACTCCTCCATAACCTTGTCTCGGCCGTATCGACATGGGTCGTTTGTTGCGGCATGGAGACAAGGAGGCAACCCGCGTGAACCCCGCCGCAAGCGGCATAAACTCCGGCGATACCGCCTGGGTGCTGACTTCGGCCGCGCTCGTCATGCTCATGACGCCCGGCCTGGCCCTGTTCTACGGCGGTCTGGTCCGCCGCAAGAACGTGCTCAGCACGATCATGCACAGCATCTTCATCCTGGCCCTGGTGAGCGTTACGTGGGTGCTCTTCGGGTTCACCCTCGCGTTCGGCAAGGACGTCAACGGCTGGGGCATCATCGGCGGCCTGGACTACATCGGCCTCCACGGCGTAGGCGTCGCCCCACTCACGCAGTACGCGCCGACGATTCCCGGGTCCGCCTACATGGCTTTCCAGATGATGTTCGCCGTAATCACGCCGGCCCTCATCACCGGGGCATTCGCCGAACGGCAGAAGTTCAAAGCTTTCGTCCTCTTCTCGCTGCTGTGGACGCTCCTGGTCTACTCGCCGATCGCCCACTGGGTCTGGGGCGAGGGCGGCTGGCTGCGCAACCTCGGCGCCCTGGACTTCGCCGGCGGCACCGTGGTCCATATCAGCTCCGGCGTCGCGGCGCTCGTTGCCGCTCTGGTCCTCGGCCCGCGCGTCAAGCGCGAGTCGGACCGCTTCGAGCCGCATGACGTCCGCCTCACGGTGATCGGCGCCGGGTTGCTGTGGTTCGGCTGGTTCGGGTTCAACGGCGGCTCGGCCCTTGCGGCCAACGGCCTCGCGGCCAACGCCTTCGTGGTCACCAATACGGCCGCGGGCATGGCGGCCCTGACCTGGGTCACGGTCAGCTGGTTGCACAAGGGCTCGCCGAGCGTTGTCGGCGCGGTGGCGGGCGGCGTGGCCGGTCTCGTGGCGATCACGCCGGCATCCGGCTTCGTGGATGCGAGCGCGGCCATCATCATCGGCTTCGCCGCAGGCGCGACCTGCTACGGAGCGATCCTCCTGCGCGAGCGGCTCAAGATCGACGATGCCCTTGACGTCTGGGCAGTTCACGGCGTCGGCGGTACCCTCGGCGCGATCCTAACGGGTGTCTTTGCGGTAGCCGCTGTTGGCGGCGCGTCCGGCCTGATCGAGGGCAACGCGGGCCAGGTCGGCAAGCAGCTCGTCGCCGTCGCAGCAACCTGGATCTATAGCGGCATCGCTACGTTCGCAATCCTCAAGGTCGTCGACTTCTTCGTCGGGCTCCGCGTCGAGGAGTCTGAGGAAGAGGCCGGCCTGGACTCCTCTCAGCACGGCGAGGTCGCCTGGCAGAGCTAGCGCTTCTGCGGCGCCCCCCTCGCGGCGCGTCGCGAACACGAACTGGTCCGGGGGCCCGGCCGAAACGGGCCCCCAAGACCACTCAGCCGAGCTGCAAGGCCCGGCTGTTGCAACACGTCCCGAACGGCAACCCTTGCGCAACCACAGCGCCACCCGAGGGTTACCCAGTCGTTACTGATTCAGCCGGCTACGCTCCCTACGCTTCCCCGGATCGAGTTGTTGGGGCTCGATTTGTTGCCGTTTGGAAGCGAAGGAGTCTGCGACGTGATCAATGGTGGCGACACCGCCTGGGTACTGACTGCTACGGCGCTCGTCATGTTGATGACGCCCGGCCTGGCTCTCTTCTACGGCGGTCTCGTTCGCCGCAAGAACGTGCTCAGCANNCATCCTCATGCAGTGCATGTTCATTCTGGGTCTCGTCAGTGTGACGTGGGTTCTGGTCGGCTACTCCCTGGCGTTCGGCAAGGATGTCAACGGCTGGGGCATCATCGGCAACCTGGACAACATCGGCCTCAAGGGGGTTGGAGTCGCCCCGGGCCCGTACGCCTCCACAATCCCGGCCACCGCCTTCGCCCTCTTCCAGATGATGTTCGCCATCNNCCACTGGGTCTGGGGCGACGGCGGGTGGCTGCGCAACATGGGCGTCCTCGATTACGCCGGCGGCACCGTCGTCCACATCAGCTCCGGCGTTGCGGCGCTGGTCGCGGCGCTCGTCCTGGGGCCGCGCGTGAAGCGCGAGTCGGATCGTTTCGAGCCTCATGACGTCCGTCTCACGGTCATAGGGGCGGGGATCCTGTGGTTCGGCTGGTTCGG
>PMKN01000029.1 GCA_003158675.1 Chloroflexota bacterium
AGTCCCCTCATCTCCACCAACCCCACTCACGCAAGACTTCTTCGGCTGCTGCTGTCCGGCCGAAAGAAGCAGGGCGCAGGAGCACCCGCCGTCGCACCGCGGAGCCGACCAGCTCGCGTGCCTGGGTGTACGTCCGACCGACTAGCTCGGCCGAACACATTCGGCTGGCTTGATGCGACAGCGCGTCAACCCGACGGCTCAAAAAGTTGGGGCCCCGACCGAACGGCCGGGACCCCAACGGAGAGCCTGGTTCGAGGCGAAGGGACCTAGCCGCCCATGACGTTTGTGGGGGCGGTCACCTTGAGCGAGGAGTCGTTGATGTTGGTGATGTCGAACATGATCTCGTAGGCGACGCTGTTGTCGCTGGCCTTGGCCATGATCGCCATGCTGACGGGGTAGCCGCCGTTCTTGGCAATCCACACATCCCCCGTCCAGGTAGCGTTCGCAACGCCCGCGACTGAGGAAAGGCCGGTCAACGTGGACTGGGAGGCCTGGTAATGGTCCGTGTCGACGCCGTTCTTGCTCTCGGACCCGACCTTGTTGTAGCCGCTCGCCGTACCCAGGGAGTCCGAGAACATGGTCGAGGGCGAGAAGCTGTCGGCCATGCTGCTGGAGCCCGTCTGCGGGGACTTGATGAAGCTGCCCGTTCCCAGGTCCATGTAATCGAAGCCACCGACCTCGATGATGTGTATGCCGGCCATGGTGACGTCAGCGGCCTGGGGGTTGGTCGTGACGGTACCGGCCACGGTGATCGCGCCGCCGCCCGTTGCCCCGGCGCCACCGAGCGCAGACAGCATCGAACCAAATGAACCGCCGGCCAGGGTCATGCTGAACTTGTAGCTGGTGATGTTCGCGAACGCGGCGTCCGCGCCGCTCAGGCCCGCACCGCCGCCTCCGGGCACGACGGTGGCAGCCGGATTGTTGGTGCCGGCCGGGTTATTGGCGGCGTTGGTGCCGACCGGGTTGTTGGCGGTTGGCAGCGCGAGACCGCCGCCGCTGCTGGAGCAGGCGGACAGAGCGATTGCCATGACCGACAAGAGGACAAGCAGAACTCGACTCTGCCTGCGAACGGGCTGGAACACTGGACACCTCTCCTGCCGGCAGCGAGTGGGCGGTTCGGTGCGATACTCCCCGAACCCAGGAAGGCCGGCTCTTGATAGACGTTATCACGACCGCAGCCGCCTGCCCAAACGGGGCGGTCGCACATGCCCGTGCCGCTGTCGCGTGGCGCGGCCCAAATCGCGTCGGCCGGCTGGCCGCCTTGACGTTGGCCCCCACCAGCAGGCATGATCTATCGGTGAAGTCGCACTCTTTCGCCTGCTTCTGTCCGCGGCGGCCCCGCCGCAGGAGGTAGCCGGCTGCTTCGAGTTCCGAACAGGAACTCGCCGAGTCGCTTCAGGGGCCGCGTTCCTGGCAAGGACCGCGGTCTTTTTGTTTTCCTCCCACGACGCGCCGCCAGAACGATGGAGAGCGCACCGTTGTCGTGCGCCGCGCTCCTCCCACCGGCCCGGTCGCCAGCCCGGGCATCCGCCGCAAGACCCGAGGCCCACATGGTTCTCCCGATCAGATCCGTCCATGACGTCAGGCCCGCCAAGTCCCCGAGCGACCCGCTCGACGGCCTGGCGTCGCGATTGCACGCTGTAGTCGCCAACGAACGCGGGGCGCACCTGGCCAAGGCCCGTGTGGCGGGGTGGTTGCGGGCCTTGCTCGACATCATGTTCCCTCAAACCGCGGAGCAGACCTACGCCACGGTCGGCGAGGTTCGCGACGCGCTCGACGCATCGGAGGCCGAGCTTCGGGCGCTCCTGCGACCGCTCGAGGGCGAGATCGACGATCCGGCCCGCATCGCCGCCGCCTTCTTCCAGGTCCTGCCCGAGATCCACCGCCAGCTCATGGTCGACGCCACGGCCATCGAGCGCGGCGACCCTGCGGCGGAGAGCGTCGACGAGGTGATACTGGCTTACCCGGGGTTCCTCGCCATCGCCGCTCATCGCATCGCCCACCGCTTCTACGAACTGGATGTGCCGCTCCTACCGCGCGTCCTGACCGAATGGGCCCACGAGCGAACCGGCATCGACATCCACCCAGGGGCGACCCTGGGCCACCCCGTCGTCATTGACCACGGCACCGGCATCGTCGTGGGCGAGACGGCAGTCATCGGCAACAACGTGAAGCTGTACCAGGGCGTGACCCTGGGCGCGCTTTCGGTCACCAAGTCCCTCGCCTCCACGAAGCGCCACCCGACGATCGAGAACGGCGTGGTCATCTACGCCAACGCCACCATCCTGGGCGGCGAAACGGTCATCGGCGAAGGCAGCGTGATCGGCGGCAACACCTGGATCACGTCCAGCGTGCCGCCAAACTCGATCGTCTATCAGCGCAGCGAGGTTCACGTCCGGGAAGGCCGGTCGGACTTCGACGCGCCCGACTTCGTCATCTAGCGCCAACCGGCGCGCGGCCCCACCGACACCGAGGAGATACCCATGGCCAAGGCCAACAGCATCCTGGAAACCATCGGCAACACACCAGAGCTCCGCATCAACAAGCTCTTCGACCCGCGCGTTGAAGTCTGGGTGAAGCTCGAGCGGCAGAATCCCGGCGGCTCGATCAAGGACCGCATCGCACTCGCGATGATCGAAGACGCCGAGAAGCGCGGCGTCCTGCGGCCCGGCAGCATCATCGTCGAGCCGACTTCCGGCAACACCGGCGTCGGGCTGGCGCTGGTCGCCGCGGTCAAGGGCTACAAGCTCATTCTGGTCATGCCCGAGTCGTTCTCGGTGGAGCGGCGCAAACTGATGGCCGCGTACGGCGCTGCCTTCGAGTTGACGCCACGCGAGTTGGGCATGAAGGGCGCAATCGCCAAGGCCCGCGAGATCGTCGCCTCCACGCCCGGAGCCTGGCTGCCGATGCAGTTCGACAACCCCGCCAACGTCGAGGTCCACAGACGGACCACGGCCGAGGAGATCGCCCGCGACTTCCCCGAAGGGCTCGACTACATCTTCGCCGGCGTCGGAACAGGCGGGCACGCCTCGGCCGTGGGCGAAGTGCTGCGGCCACGCTGGCCCAAGCTGCAGGTATTCGCCGTGGAACCGGAGCTGTCCCCGGTCCTGAGCGGCGGCAACCCCGGCCCTCACCCGATCCAGGGCATCGGGGCCGGCTTCATTCCCGGCAACTACCACGCTGACGCCGTGAACGGAGTGATCCAGGTGGCTGCGCCGGACGCGTTCTCCTATGCGGTCCGGGCCGCCCGTGAGGAAGGCTTGCTCATCGGTGTTTCGTCCGGGGCAGTGCTCGCGGCCGTAGCCAAGAAGCTGCCCGAGATCAAGGACGGTGCCCGCATCCTGGCCTTCACCTACGACACCGGGGAGCGGTACCTGTCCGTACCGGGCCTCTTCGACGTTGAGCCGGAGGCAGTCGCGGTCGCCTGATCCGCGGCATCCAAGTCGTTGCGTTGGAGCGGCCGCCCTCCCGGGCGGCCGCTCCAGATTCGTAAGGCAAACGCTTCAATACGGTGGCCATTATTGAGTGAATTGGCCAACAATAACGTCTTCACTTAGGGCCGCGCGGCATCGCGATTCGTGGCCCCGGGCCCCTGCCTCAGACTCCAGACGCACCGATACTCCCGGCGTTGGGCAGGCATGCGCCGGCCCCATAGGCGTCCCAGGGTTCCTCGTCATGCGCGCTGAACTGGCCCGCCATTTCGACGTGGTGGTCGTCGTCTGGGCCCTGGCGCTGGTCGTGGCCTTCACGCTAGCGTCGCTATCTCGGGCACCGCTGACAAACGACCAGTGGGACCACGCCCCCCAGGCCGGCCCGGCCTGGATCGTGAACGCGGACGCACCGGGCAACTGACCGGCGCACGCCGACGATCAGCTGGCGGACGTCCTTGCCGGCGCAGGTGCGCCCACGCCGAGCAGGATGACCGAAGCCGTACCCTCGTAGCCCAGTCGACCGGTGTTGGCGATCAGGTCGTACGCTTCGGGATCGCACCAATCCCTCTTGTATAGCTGGCGGATATAGGCCGCTCGGTTGGCGTCGGTTTCGTGCATCTTGCGACGCACCTCGGCCTCCGTGATGCCAAGCCGCTCTATCAGCGTGCGGATCCGGAACTCCTCGGGGGCGCGCAGGAAGACCCGGAAGACATCCGGGCGGTCGCGCAGGCAGAACCCCGCTCCGCGCCCCACGATGACAACGTTGCGTGCGGCAGTGACATCCCGGATCACCTGTTCGGTGAGTTCGACGATCGCCTTGCGCGGATCGAACCAGGGATCAGGGTAGGGCGGAGTCCAGCCCGATCCCATCGCCGGTTCGAGACTCGAGAAGGATCGGACCAGGCGCTCCAGCAACGGTCTGGGGCGTTCGTCTTCTGCCGCAACCTCGCCCGGAGACATGTTGAGCCGCCGGGCGACTTCCTCGATCAGAAACTTGTCCACCACTTCGGCGCCGAGCTGGTCGGCAACGATCCCCGCAACGCTCGAGCCGCCTGCGCCGAACTGCCGGGAGATGGTGACTACTGGCATCTCGGGCTCCCTGACTGCCCGCCGCCGGGCCACTGGCCATTCGGCCGGCGCGGTCGGTTCGATACTCACTTTAGGCTTGTCAGACAAAGTCGAAAAGGGCCCTCTGCCCTGTCTCGTCCGGGATCATGGCCGCGGGCGTCCGACATGTCGCCGTGGCGGCCTGCGTGCGGCCGTGGCGCGGGCCGCGGTCTGCTACTCCACGGTGAGCGCCCCGTGCAGCTCGACGGAGTGGTCCCGGAGCCAGCGCCGCCAGCGCCGATGATCGGGCCGCCTCGCCGCCACGATCTCCCAGAACTCCGGACCGTGGCCGAAGACGCGCAGGTGCGCCAGCTCGTGCACGACCACGGTTTCGAGCGCCTCGGGCGGAGCCAGAATCAACCGCCACGAAAAGGAGAGGCGCCGGACGCGCGAGCAACTCCCCCAGCGACTGCGTCCGTCGCGAATCGTCAACGCCGCCGGGGAGACGGAGAGCGGCCCCGCGTGGCGCTCTATCTCGCGCTCGATGGCGGATCTCGCGCGTACCCGCAGCCACGCCTCCAGGATCGCGGCCAGATCACGACGCTCCGCGGCGCCCAAGTGGACGACGAGCTCGTCGCCGTCGTCGCCGCCCTCACGAGTCACCAGTGTGCGACGCCGCCCGGACGGGGCCACGACCCGCAGCCGGTGCGGCTCCCCTCGGAACATGAGAGTGCCGCCGTCGCGGAGAGGACCCAGCGCCTCCAGTGCCGCTCTCTGGCGGGCGTGCCGATCGAGGTGCCGGCGCAGCCAGGTTTCGCGCTCGGCCACGAACGCCTCGGCCAACCGCTCGGCTTCGCCCTTGCTGCGCGCGGCCCTGGCCGGAACCGTCACCACAGCCCCGCGTCGCGGGTCCACCGTCAGTCGCATCAACCTGGCCCGAGACGAACGCCGGATCGTGCATTCGAGGCGGCCGCCCGCAAGTCGAAGAGATGCCCGCCATTCGGTTGTTGTGGCCACGTCCCCAAGGGTACCGCCAGGACGTGCCTGCGGTCGCCGCGCCGTCCCTGGCTGGGCGCGGGAACGGCCGGCTCGGGCTCCAAGGCGGACAGCCCGTGTCAACGACTCCGCATCGCGCAAACCGGCCGGGTTGCTGTAACATTCGCGGGCGCGTGGGGCTATAGCTCAGCTGGGAGAGCGCCTGCATGGCATGCAGGAGGTCCAGGGTTCGAATCCCTGTAGCTCCACCAATTCCCCTCTCTAGACACCAACCTAAGATGCTGCCGCCGAGGGAACGCGCGGCCACGGTTGGGGCCACCGCCGCACGGCGCCCGATGATCCGCCGATAAGCGCGGGTTGATTCGGACCGACCAGACTCTGCCCGTGAACGACATGGCCCTTGGCGGTGCGATCCGGGCGGTCCGACTTCGACGCGGACTCCGGCAGGCAGACCCGGCTTCGAGTGCCGAGGTGTCGCGGACGACCGTGTCCCTGGTGGAGCGCGGGCCCTGGCCGAGCCTTTCTATCGAAACAGTCCGGCGGATTGCGAAAGCGGTGGACGTTCGCGTCGACGTGGTCGCGCGCTGGCGCGGAGGAGATCTCGACCGACTGCTGAGCCGCCGCCATTCGATGCTCGCGGAACGGTTCGCGTCCTTGCTGGTTTCGAATTCAGGCTGGGTCGTCGAACCGGAGGTGTCCTTCGCGATCTATGGCGAGCGCGGGGTCATCGACCAGCTCGCGTGGCATCAGGAGACGGCCCACTTGCTGGTGGTCGAACTCAAGACCGAGTTCGTGGATGTCAACGAGGCGCTTGGGACGCTCGACCGCAAGGCGCGACTGGCCCGGTCGATCGCGGCCGAGCGCGGCCGGCGACCCCGGCTCATAAGCATGTGGCTCATCGTTTCCGACACGCGCACCAATCGACGACACGCCGCCGAACACGCGACATTGCTAGGCAGCCGCTTCCGGCTCGACGGCCGCCAGCTCCGGGCATTCCTGCGGGGTCCGACCGAGGCGACCACAGGCTTGCTTTCCTGACAGATGCGAACCCCTGCAACGCGGGGCAGGCTCGTCGGGCCGCCGGCGTCCCTCGCTGAGCCGTTCGGCAGGCCCGGATACGAAAGAAGTTAGCCAGACGCAGGCTCATGAGGGCACATGGCACATTCTCGTGGCCGGCGACGCGCACGAGTGAGCTCTCAACGGCGAGGCCCGGGCCTGGAATCCTGCATCGCGTTGCCCGGGTTGGCATTTGGCATGATCGCCCGGCGCCCGGCGGCGGGCGAGAGGAGCGGCTCGACCGGGAGGAGGAGCGGCTCGGCTAAACTAGCCACGCCAAGCGCGCCACGGGCGCGCCTCGCATCGGACGCCCGCCAGCGAGAGGTCCATCGTGTCGGCACAAGAGCGCACCCACATCGATCGCTACGATCCCGCGGCCATCGAGCCGCGCTGGCAGAAGCGGTGGGCGGAGCTCGGTCTAGCCGACACGAACCTGCACAACGATCCCCGGCCCAAGTACTACCTGCTGACGATGTACGACTACCCGTCGGGCAACCTCCACATCGGGCACTGGTACGTGAAGACGCCGACGGACGCGCTCGGCCGCTTCCACCGGATGAAGGGCGAGAACGTCTTCATGCCCATCGGCTTCGACGCTTTCGGGCTGCCCGCGGAAAACGCCGCGATCAAGAACAAGGTCGACCCCCGCGAATGGACCCTCAAGAACATCGACAAGATGCGCCAGCAGCTCCGGTCGATGGGCGCCTTGTTCGACTGGAACGCCGAGGTCGTCACCTGCGAGCCTGAGTACTACCGCTGGAACCAGTGGCTCTTCCTGAAGTTCCTGGAAGCAGGACTGGCCTATCGCACAAGCTCCCCCGTGGACTGGTGCCCCAACGACGGAACGCTGGCGCGCGAGCAGGTCGAAGGTGCCGACCGTCATTGCTGGCGCTGCGGCGCCCGGGTCGAAAAGCGCCAGCTCGACCAGTGGTATCTGCGTATCACCAAATACGCCGACGAGCTGCTCGACTTCTCGGGCATCGAATGGCCGGAACCGATTCGACTGATGCAGACGAACTGGATCGGTCGATCCGAAGGCGCCGAAGTGGTGTTCACGACCGCGCCGGATGACGCTCAACCCGGCGGCGACCAGCTCCGCGTCTTCACCACGCGGCCGGACACGCTCTATGGCGCCACCTTCATGGTCATGTCGCCCGAACACGCGCTCGTCCCCAAGCTCACGCACTCTGCTCAAGCCGACGAAGTCGCCGCCTACATCGAGGCCGCCGGCCGCCAGACCGAGATCGAACGCATGTCGACCGACCGCGAGAAGACGGGAGTGTTCACCGGCTCGTACGCGATCAACCCGGTCAACGGCGAGCGGATCCCGATCTGGATCGCCGACTACGTCCTCGCCGGCTACGGCACGGGCGCGATCNNGCCCACGACGAGCGCGACTTCGCGTTCGCCCGCAGGTTCGGGCTGCCGATCCGGCGCGTCATCGCCGGCCCGGAGGTTTCGGACGGAGACGTCGCCACGCCGCTCGAGACTGCCTACATCGCCCATGGCGACGCCGACCGCATGGTCAATTCGGGCCTTCACAGCGGCAAGCCGGCAAAGCAGGGTTTCGCCGACATCGTGGCCAAGCTGGAGCGCGACGGCCGGGGCAAGGCTTCGGTCAACTACCGGCTGCGTGACTGGCTGATCAGCCGCCAGCGATACTGGGGCACACCGATCCCGGTCGTCTATTGCGATACCGACGGGATCGTGCCGGTGCCAGACGACCAGCTGCCGGTTCGGCTGCCCGACACCGTCGACTACGCCGGTCGCGGGGAGAGCCCGCTCAAGACGGACGCCGCATTCGTCAATACCACGTGTCCAAAGTGCGGCGGCCCTGCCCGGCGCGAGACCGACACGCTGGACACCTTCATCGACTCGAGCTGGTACTGGTTCCGGTACCTGTCCCCGAATGACGCGACCCAACCGGTGAACCGCGAGATCGAGAATCGCTGGGGTCCCGTGGACCAGTACACGGGCGGCGCCGAGCATGCCGTCATGCACCTGCTCTACTCGCGCTTCTTCACCAAGGCGATGGCNNCCAGATCCTGGGCGCCGACGGTGAACGGATGAGCAAGTCCCGTGGCAACGTCCAGGACCCTGACGACCTGGTCGGCCGCTATGGCGCAGACACGGTCCGGCTCTTCCTGATGTTCATGGGACCGTGGGATCAGGGCGGGCCCTGGAGCCCAACGGGGATCGGCGGGATCAGCCGCTTCCTGAATCGCGTATGGCACGCGGCGCTGGACCCGCGCGGCGTCGATCCGGGCGATGCCGAGTCAGGCCAGCTGCCGGCCGGGCAGGACAGGGAAGCGGCCGAGAAGGCGCTCCGCAAGGCCGCTCATCAGACGCTTCGGGCGGTCACGGCCGAATACGCCGAGCTGCGCTTCAACACAATGGTCGCCCACCTGATGGAGCTCTCGAACCTGCTGCAGCGCTACCGCGGCACCGCCGCTGCGGGCACCGAAGCCTGGAACGAAGCCGTCCGCTTGCTGCTGCTCATGCTGGCGCCGGCGGCTCCGCACATCGCCGACGAGTTGTGGGCCCGCCTCGGCGAGACGTCGTCGATCCACACCGCGGTGTGGCCCGCCGTCGACGAGTCGGCCGTGGCCGAGGACGAGCGTGAAGTCCCCGTGCAGGTCAACGGCAAGCTGCGCGATCGGGTCATGGTCTCCATGGGGATCGCGGAGGCGGATCTGGAAGCTCTAGTCCTGGCGCGGCCGAAGGTCGTGGCCGCCCTCGACGGGAGGGAGCCTCTCAAGGTGATCCACGCCGGCGGCAAGCTGATCAATATCGTGGTGCGATAGGACCACAGCGTTCGTCGAGTGGCAGCTAGTTGCCCGTAGCGGGTACCTGCGCCGATTCGCCCGCGCTGTTGACGGCGGTGATCCAGTAGCACCCTTTGCCTCCGCCAACGGCCATAGGCTCGAACAACTTGGCGTTCCTTGCGGCCGGATTGGTGTCCAGAACGGCCTTGGCGTCGGCTTGCACGCCAGGGCAGGTGCCGTTGGGATCCAAGCCAAAGCTCGCTTTGTAGATCCGAAACCAAGTCTCGGGTTCGGCATTCGACTGCCAGGCAAAGTCCGCCTGGGAGCACGAGCCGTCGGCACTCGGGCAGGGAACGGATCCGAGCTTCTCGGTCGCGGTGAAGCCGGTCGGGACGGATGGCACGGACGCCGCCGACGGTGCGCTCGCCTCATTGCCCGCAGCGGGTACTTGGACCGATTCGCCCGCGCCGTTGACGGCGGTAATCCAGTAGCACATCTGGCCTCCGCCAACAGCCATCGGGTCGAAGACCTGGGCGCTTCTGGCGCTTGGCTTGGCGTCGATCCGGACCGTCGCGTCGGCCTGTGCGGTCTGGCAGGTGGCGGCGGGATCCTCGCCTGTCCCAGCCCAGTAGATCTTGAACCCGGTTCCCGGGTCAACGCTCGCCTGCCAGGCGAAGTCGGTCTGGGAGCACGAGTCGTCGGCGCTGGGACAGGGCGCTGATCCACTCTTGCGCGTCGCGGTGAAACCGGTCGGAGCGGGCGGCACAGCCACCGTTGGCGCCGCTGCCGCCGTTGTCGCCGGGGCGGAGGGCGCGCTGGACGGGGCCGATGTCGCGGGCGGTGCAGATGGGCTCGCGCTCGAACTGCAGGCTGCGAAGAACAGCGCCAGGACGGTCAGCCCGGCCACAGACAGCCGCGATCGCCTCATGTTCCCACACCTCATTCGACGCTAGGGAAGAAGCCCAGGCGAAAAGTACACGATCAACTCGTCCAACGGAAGCTTAGCGTTCTTAGGCAGCGACGAGGGGCCGCCGCACCGGCTGGACGAGGCTTCGGTGCCATGAGCCTGCCACGCTTCCCGTCCCCGTTGAGCGCCTGATAAGCCACAGCTAAGCCACAGATGAGCGGAGGGTAAGCCACCGAGAAGCCAGCTCCGATAGCGTTCGGTCGAACCCGCCCAGGACGTCGAAACGGGAGATGCCCATGGATATGAGCGCGCCCTGGCGAGCGATCGAGTCGCCGCAGGCTGTCCCGCCTGAGCCTCCACCGGAGCAATCGCGCCCGGGCGGAGCGCGGCTTCTGCTGGCCGTAGCAGGAGTGGCGGTGGCCATTGCGGTCGGCGCGGCGCTCCTGGTAGCCAGCCAGCAGGGCGGACAGGTGGAAGTGGTCTCGGGCCCGGGCGCGAGTGCAGGCTTGGACGCGGGCGCCAGTGCAAGCGGATCCGCGGAGCCAGGCGCCACGCAATCGATACTGGTCGTAGAGGTGGCCGGCGCAGTCGCTCATCCGGGGATCTATTCGCTGCCGGTCGGGGCGAGGGTGGCGGACGCGATCAGGGCCGCGGGCGGCTACTCGCCGGACGTGGACCCGCGCGCGGCCGAGTCGCAGCTCAACCTCGCCGCGAGGATCGTGGACGCCCAGGCAATCCACGTGCCGCGGCGCGGAGAGGCGGCCGCCGCGCCTGCGAGCTCGGGAACAGCTCCGGCGAGCGGTGGAGCTGCGCAGGCCAGCCCGGGTCC
Source organism: Chloroflexota bacterium (assembly GCA_003158675.1). Lineage (GTDB taxonomy): Bacteria > Chloroflexota > Limnocylindria > Limnocylindrales > CSP1-4 > Fen-1039. Next base: position 11,032 of record PMKN01000029.1, read on the forward strand.
GATGAACCTCAACACGGCCACGGCAGAACAGCTGGACACCCTGCCAGGTGTCGGACCCGTGACTGCCCAGAAGATAATCGCCGCGCGCGAGCAACAGCCCTTCCGCAAGGTGGACGACCTGGTGACCCGGAAGATCGTGCCCGCCTCCACCCTCGCCAAGTTCCGGTCACTCGTGACGGTCGCCTGAGCCATGTTGCCCCGGCCGGCCTGGCTGGCGCTCGGGGTCGTGGCCGCGGCGGGGGCAGGGGCGGGTGCGGCTGCGACGGGCACCGCACGAAGCGGCACCGCCGCGATGATGGTGGCTGCGGCCGTGGCGGCAGGGCTGGTCGTGGCCGCACTCGCGTGCGAAGCCGCGCACCGTCCCAAACTGGCATCGGGGCTGGCCGTAGCTACGCTCGGGGCGGCGGTCATCGTGGCCCGGCTGGCGGTGAGCGCGGCCACAGGCGGGGCAACCACGGGCGGGACGGCCCCACCGCCACTCCCCGCCGGATCGGGTACGTGGCAGGCGACCGTCGCCTCTTCTCACGTAACGAAGGCCATGCAGATCGCCACGCTCCGACTTGCGGACACCCCCCTCACGTGCTCGGCGCAACTGCCCGCCTACCCGCAACTCATAGCCGGGGATGCCATTCGCTGGTCCGGCCGTTTCCGCTCGCTGACGGGGAGCGACTACGACCAGTGGCTCGCATCGCAGGGGATCGCCGCCCGCTGCGAGGCCACGGACTTGAGCCTCGTCGGCCACGACAGCTCTCCAGCGGGAGCGCTTGAGGGCTTTCGGCAAGCGTCCGGTGACGCGCTGCAAAGGGTCGTGCCCGAGCCGGAGGGCGGGCTCGCGGCCGCGATCCTGATCGGGCTTCGCGACCGCGTGGACAAAGACGTAGCCACGGATTTCACGACCGCCGGAGTCAGCCACATCGTCGCTATCTCGGGCTGGAACATCGCCATCGTCGCCGCGACCGTGGCGGCGGTGCTCGGCGGGATGAGTGGCATCTTCAGTCGCCGGCGTCGGGCGCTGGTGACCATCGCCGCGATCGTCGCGTACACGCTCTTCGCCGGCGCGACGCCCTCGGTGGTCCGAGCAGCGGTGATGGCTGGCGTAGCGCTGCTCGCCATTGAGAGCGGCCGCGGTTCGCGCGCTACGGTCGGGTTGGCCTGGGCGATCGCGCTCATGATCGCCGTCGAGCCGGGCGCAGTCGGGGACGTTGGGTTCCAGCTCTCGGCGGCCGCAACGGCCGGGCTGGTGGCATGGGCCAGGCCGTTGACCAGCCGCCTGGAGCGATCGGCGCCATGGATCCCAGGTCCGATTCGCAGCAGTCTCGGCGTCTCGCTCGCCGCGCAGGCCGCCACCCTGCCGATCGCGCTCCTGGCGTTCGGACGGCTGGCGCTTATAGCCCCGGTTGCCAACCTCCTAGCCGTTCCGCTGGTGCCTCCGGCCATGGCCGCCGGAGCGCTTGCCTTCGGGGCTGGCTGGATGGCGACCCTCGGCGCCCCGATCTGGCTGTCCGGCCTGCTCGCGATGCCGGCCTGGGCGCTCCTGGCGGGGCTCATTTGGGTGGTCCACCTGATGGCGGCGGTTCCGGGCGCCAACGAGACGCTGGCCTTTCCGGCGAACGCCGTGGCGGCGGCCGTGGCCTGCTCCCTGTTGAGCGGGCTGCACGCAATGCTGCGCCGACCCGCCCCAGCCCAGCCGGCCCGACCGTCACGGAGGTCTGGCATAGACGCGATGCGGCAGGGGAAACCGGCTCGGCCGAAGCATCGCGCAGCCTTCGCGCTAGCGGCATTGGTCGTCGCGCTCGCCGGTTGCGTCGTGGCTTCGCGGCCCGACGGCGCGATCCACGTGGTGGTGCTCGACGTCGGGCAGGGCGACGCGATCCTGCTCGAGGGCGACCGTGGCGGCCGTATTCTCGTGGACGGCGGCCCAGACGGCGATCTGCTGCTCCGCGCTCTCGATCGATACGTGCCGGCGTGGGATCGCCGCCTGGACGCGATCGTTCTGACCCACCCTCACGACGACCACGTCGGCGGCCTGACGGCGGTCGCCGACAAGTACCGCGTCGGTCGAGCTTTCGATTCCGGCTGGCCGTCCACAACGCCGCTGTACCGAGCCTGGCTGGATGCACTGAGCGCCCAGGGCGTGCAGCCCGAGCGGCTTAGGACGGGCGACGAAATCCGCCTGGACGACGCCACTCTGCGCGTCCTCTGGCCCGACGATGGCACCGTGCGGCCCTCCAACCTTGACCCGACGGCGACCGACAACCGAAAGACCAACGACTCTTCGATCGTGTTGCTCGGCGAATATGAGGACCGCCGATTCCTGCTCACCGGCGATGCGGAGGACGACGTCGATCCTGTCCTGCTGGCGCGAGGGCTACCGACGGTCGACATGCTCAAAGTCCCTCACCACGGGAGCGCAACCGCTTCGTCGAACCCCTTGCTGGCCGCACTGTCGCCTGCCGTCGCGGTTGTGTCGGTCGGGGCAGCGAACCCGTACGGCCATCCGGCGCCCGCCACGATCGGCCGACTCCGAGCCCACGCCAGAATCGTCTTGCGGACCGACCAGGTGGGATCCGTGGAGACGACGCTGGACGCCGCGGCTGTCACGGTCTCGTCTGGCCGCGTGCCCGAGGGCGCGGCTACCTCGAGGGCCGGCACGGTGACGCTGCCGGTCGGCACGGTCACGTCCTCGCGAGCCGGCCTCCTGTACGATTCGTTCGATGTCCGTCCCGAGCCGTCGCGAGAGCGCGGCATTGCTGCTTTCGCTGGAGCCCCAGCTCTGGCAACTGCGCCACTCGTGCGCCGTGGCGGAGACCGCTGCCTGGCTGGCGTTGCGAGCCGTGACGGTCGGAAAGTTGCTAGATCGCCGCCTCGTCGAAGCGGCCGCTCTCCTCCATGACGTGGACAAGCTGGCGGCGGTTCGGCCGGAGGTGGCGGGCCTGGCGCATGGCGCGGGTTCGGCCGAATGGCTCGCCCGGCATGGCCATCCGGAACTCGCCGAAGCGATCGTCGGTCATCCAGTGACGCGCCTGGAGGACGGCGCCTGGTTCGAGCGCTGGTTCCCGATGGCTTCGGCAGAGGCACTGGTCGTTGCGTACTCCGACAAACGCGCCGGACAGAGACTCGAGCCAATGGCCGAGCGGTTCGCCTCATGGGAGCGGCGCTATCCGCCCGACTGGCGGACGAAGAACGCGCTGGAAAGATGGTCGCCCGAGACCCTGGCGGATATTCGACTGCGGGCCGCCCGTCTCGAAGCCCGGGTGTGCGAGCTGGCGGACGTCGAGCCCCGAGAGGTGCGCCGCCTCGAATGGACTGGGCGCGCCCTCCGATACGCAAGGCAGGCCTGACGTGGCCGGGCCCTCAGCGCCGCTCGGCTACTACTGGGGAGACGACTCGTACAGCGTTAGGCGCGGCCCGGACACGCTAGCCGCCCGGCTGGCCGGGGACGGCCAACCGCTCGAACGCGTCCGCCTCTCCGGTAGCTTCACCTCCGCCTCCGAGATCGCGGAGAGAGTGGCCACGGCCACGATGTTCGGCGGCGGGACCCTGGTGATCGTCTCCGAGCCGGGGCCGCTCGTGTCCACGAAACCGCTGGCTGCGCGCCTCGCGCAGGCGCTCGAGGCGGTCGCCGACGGCAACGGGCTGGCGTTCCTCGACACGGTCGACGGCACGGCCCACCGCCCCGCGTCGCTGGAGACGCTCCGTAACGCCGTGGCCGCCGCCGGAGGGGAGATCCGCGAGTTCAAGGCCCCAACTCGGGAGGGCATGGCGCGTTGGATCTCCGATCGTGCCGCGGAACGTGGGATCCGCATCTCCGCACCCGCAGCCGCCCTGCTTGCCGAACGCGTTGGTGCCAACGTCCGCGAACGCGACATCGATCGTCGCCGCCAGGGCGAGCTGGCCGTGTCGGAGATGGAGAAGCTGGCCCTCTACCGCCTCGACGGCCAGATCGGCCCGGAGGACGTCAAGGCCCTGGTCTCCGACGCGGTCCCCGGCTCCACGTGGGCGTTGCTCGACGCCGTGGGGCTTCGCCGGGCCGCCGAGGCCGCCGAGCTGGCTGAGCGCCTCGACGACGTCCCCTCCCCCGTCCTCGTGGTCCACCTCCACCGCCGCCTGCGCGAGTTGATCCAGATCGCCGACCTGCTCGCCGCCGGCACGCCCGCCCCGGCGCTCGTCCGAACACTTAAGCTCAACCCATACCGCGCGGAAATGCTCGCAAATCAGGCGCGGATGTGGACCCTGCCCGAGCTTGACGCAGCCCTGACAGGACTCCTGGAACTCGACGCGACGCTGAAGGGCCGCGACGGCGGGGGCGAGCTGCGGCGCCGTTCGGCCGTCACGTTGTGGATAGCGGAGAACGTGCGCAGGCGCGGCTCGTAACGCAGCGGAACTTCACCGGCGCGATGGCCGGGCGCGTCAGTCGGCGCTGGACCAGGCCTGCTCCTGGACGACCAGGTCGCTCTCGATGGCGAAGACGCAACGCCCCTGCGCCAGGTCGAGAAGCTCGATCAGTTCGGGGTCGATGTAGAGCTGGTGGCAGTCTTCGCAGAGGCCACCCGGGATACCGAAACAGAGGCGCTCGCTTCGATCGGGCAAGCGGAAGGTCGTATCGAATCGCGTGGTTACGAGACGCCTTCCGCAGCGGGGACAGCGTTCGCGGGCCCGTGACATCGCATTGACCTCAGCCGCTGGCGACCAATCGGTCGCCTCAATGTGGGAGATCCTAGGGCCGGGCGAGAACAGGGCATATGAGTCACTCGTACCGGCCGATAGGTACTCGAACGGTAGCCCAGTCGGAGTGGCTACAAGGCGTACCGGGCCTAGTGCGAATGCATCGTGCGCCGCGTCAACGCCTCCTCGCCGGCGCGCCACGGAGTCGTCGGCAGCGCTCCGTGAAATGTAGTCCCAGCCCCTTCGGGTAGCCTCATGAGCGGCTCGCCGGAACCGCGGCCCTTCTCCTGATAGCCTTGGAGAATGGATCGTAGGAGGGTCGTGGGTGTCGGATTGGGAGCGATCTCCGGCGTGGCGTACGGGACCGGACCGCTCTTCGCCAAGAGCGTCTACGGCGCGGGCCTGGACTGGATGGCGCTGCTTGCCTGGCGGTTCTTCTTTGCCGCCGTCATCAGTTGGGCATGGCTGCTGATTCAGCCCAACGCCCGCGCGGAGCTTCGCCTCCTCGACCGTCGGACGACGGCGCGCCTGCTCTTCACCGGCGCCACGTTCATCCTGACGGCGAGCGTCTACTACGCCGCCGTCCAACGCATCCCCACTTCGCTCGAGGCCCTGCTGATGTACGGCTACCCGGCCGTGGTTGCGGTGCTATCGATGCGGCTCGGCTACCCGTTCCGGGGCAGGCTCGCATGGGGCTCGCTGGCGGTGGTCCTGTTCGGGGCCGTTCTGACGATCGGAGGCATCGAGGCCGGAGTAGATCAGCTTGGCATCGCCATCGGAGCGCTCTCGCCGCTGGCTTACGCCATCTACATCATTCTGGCGGCATGGATGGCCGGCGAGCGGCCGGGCCAGACGGCGGACATGCGATCGAAGGGCAAGGGCGCGGAGGTCTCGCCGCCGGTCGCCGGCGCGGTGATGATGACGGGCACCTTCTTCATCATGTTGGTGATCGCGGCCGCCGCCCGCGAGCCGCTCGTCCCGTGGCAGGTCCCCGCGGCGGCATGGCCGGGTTTGTTCGGCATCGGCCTCTTCGCGGCGGCAATCGCGATCCAGGCTTTCTACGCGTCGGTGGCGCGGATCGGGGCGGCACAGGCGTCGCTCATGGCCACGGTGGAGCCGCTCGTGGTCATCGCGCTGGGCGTCGGGTTCCTGGGCGAGACACTGGCGCCGCTGCAGGTCCTGGGCGCGTCGTTGGTTCTGACCGGTGTACTACTGGCGCAGATTGCGACGCCGGCAGAATCGCGCCCCACGCTGCCGGAGGAGGTCTAGTTAGCCTCATCCTCGGCATCGGTTCGCCTGCATCTGCACCGATTCGGCTGGCCGGGTTCGCGTTGGCGCCGGTTCGGGTAATCTCTGCGGGCGAGGTCGGCCCAACTCATGCGATCTCGCCGGGGAGGGAGAAGCTCCGGCAATGGCGACCTTATATCCCGAAGTCGAGCGCTTGCGGGTCGCGCGCGACCGCCTCGTTCGGCTCCGAACCAAGTTGGAGATGAGTCCGCCCGCACCCGAAGACCTGCCGCGGACCCGCGAGTGGGTGGCTCGCGAGACGCTCGCCCACATCGACGAGATGCTCCCGTATTGGCTGGGCGAGATCGAACGCATCCTTGCCAGTCCGGTGGAGCCCGTCCCCTTCGGTCGCTCCGCGAAGGACTTGATCCGGCTCATGACGGTGGATCGCGATCGAAGCCTGCCGGTGTCCGAGCTGTATGCCCGTCTGGACTTCCATCTGGAGCGAGTGGTTCGCCGCCTGCTCGAACTCGACGAAAGGCAGTGCGCCCGGCGCGGCCTGCACAAGACTCGAGGCGAGATGACGCTCAAGCAGATCGTCGACGAGGTGCTCGCCGGGCACATCGAAGAGCATTGCGACCAGATGGCCACGGTGCTCAAACAATGAGCGGCCGCAGAGCGCGGTGCGCCGGGTTCGAGCCTGGCCTAAGAGCCGCCGCCGGACCACGGCATTCCTAGACTACCGACCTCGGATCCGGCGGCTCTCTTCCTTGACGATGGCCCGCAGCATGAAGCCGACGTTGGCCGGCCGCTCGGCAAGACGGCGCATGAAGTACGGATACCACTCGCGACCGTAGGGGACATAGATCCGGACCGTGAAGCCGCGCCTCACCAGCATCCGCTGCAGATCGCGCCGCACGCCGTAGAGCATCTGGAACTCGAAGCGGTCGCGGTCGATCCCCTCGCGGGTCGTGATCTCCATGGCTCGCCCGATCAGCCTTGGGTCGTGCGTGGCAATAGCGTGGTAGGAACCTGATGTCAGCAGCCGCTCCATCAGCCGTGCGTAGTTGGCGTCCACGGTCGATTTGTTGAGATAGGCAACGCTGCGCGGCTCGGCGTACGCTCCCTTGCACAGACGAACGCTGCCGCCGGCGGCCACGATCCACTCCACGTCTGCTGCGCTTCGCCGTAGCGCGGACTGAACGACGACACCCGTCCGTGGATAGGTCTCGTGCGCCTCCCGCCAGAGAGTGAGAGTGGCATCGGTGCGGGTATGGTCTTCCATGTCGAAGCGGACGAAGCCGCCCACGGCCCGGGCCGCTTCCAGAATCCGCTCGACGTTGCTGCGGCATAGTGCCGGATCGATCTCCAGGCCCATCTGCGTCAGCTTGACGCTGACGTTCGGGTCCAAGCCGCGGGACGCCAGCGCGGAGAGGGTGGCGACGTACCGATCGCAAGCGGCGGTGGCGAGCTCGGGCGACGTGACCGATTCGCCAAGAACGTCGACCGTCGTATGAAGCTCGGCGCGCTTCAGGGCCGCGATGGCGCTCAGGGCTTCGTCGAGAGTCTCCCCGGCGACGAAGCGCGCGACGATCGGCCGCGTAAGCTGGCTGCGGACGGCGATCCGGGCAAGGGACCGCCGGTGGGACAGCGAGATGAGCAGTGACCGCATCGCTCGATGCGGCAGCACGCGAATTGCGTCGGCGACCCCCGCCCGGTCAGTGGCCGTCGGTGCGGGCATCGGCTCCATCCGCCGCGGTAGCGTCGGCTTCCGTTTCCTCGGCTCGGCGAGCGAACTCGGCCACCTTCGCCGCCTCCTCGCGCTGGAAGGCTTCGAGCTTGCCCCTGCGATGAGCGTCTACCGCCGCCCGGATCGCCTCGATCGGAGGTGAGCCCAAGGCCCGGCCGTCCTCGCCGCGGTAGATCCGGCATGTCAGCGCCACGGGCAGCTCCGGCTGCGGCACGACATCGTCGCCGTCGATCCTGACGGTCGGCGAACCCTGGAAACCGAGGAACTCGGCGTCATCCTGACTGGCCACGAAGATCAGCTGGACTGGCGTCTCGATGATGCCCTTGCGCAGGACCGTCTCCAGGTCGCGCCGCGCCTGCTCGAGGTGCGGACAGTCCTCGACGGCCAGCAGTTCAACGCGCAGATCTGCCACGACCTGAGCCTACATCCAGTTGCCGAAACGGGCCCAGGCGCTCGACTCCCGTTGCCGCGCCGCGGCGGTCCGAGGCTAATCCATCGCCTCGTTGGCGCGCCGCCATGGCGCGAGGAGCGTGTCGATGGAAGCGTCGCCGAGTCGGCTGCCCAGCGCGAGCGCCAGGGCTGCGTCCACGATCGCCTCGCCGGCCTCGATCTTGATCTGCAGCCACGTGTCGTCGTTGTTGAGCCGGTAGGGAATGGTGTTGGAGCCTCGCGAGACCCAGCCGAGAGCCCGCTTGCGAACACGGTCGATCTCTTTCGTCAGGCCGTCACGGGTGCCAACCGCTCGGACGTCCGCCCAGGCGGCCTCGTGCGACTCGCGGTCGATCGAACGCCACGACGCCCGCAGAGCCAGAAGCTGCCCCTCCTGCAGGTGATCGAGCCGCTCGAAGAACGAGGCCATCGTCTCCGTGTCGAGCAGGCTCAGGCCCGTTGGTCGCAGTCTCCACATCGCCGTCGTCCTCCCCGCTTCAGTCCTCGTCTATATGCTCGAGGAGGTGTCGCTTCAGGAAATCCAGGCTGCGCTTCCAGGCATCGCGGCGGTTCTCGCGCTTCTGCCAGCCGTGAGGCTCATCGTCGTACCAATGGACCTGGTAGTGCTTGCCCTCAATCTCGAGCGCCTCGACCATCTTCTCGGTCATCAGCGGCGCGACGCGCTTGTCCTTGCGGCCGTGCATGATCAGCAGCGGCGCCTCGATCCGTTCGGCCCGGTACAGGGGCGAGCCGCGGCGGAAGGCCTCGGCGGCGGCCGGATCGTCGGGTCGGCCCATCATGCGTTCCAGGTCGATGCGGCCGAGACGATCTCCGTGGCGGTAGCTCTCGGCGATTTCCGAGTCGCCGTACAGGTCGATCCCTGCCCGCCAGAGAGACGGTTCCTGGGTCAGTACGCAAAGCGTCATGTAGCCCCCATACGAGGCGCCGTAGTGAGCCAGTCGACCGTCGCACCAGGGCTGTTTCGCCGCCCAGCGGGCGGCGTCGACGACGTCGAGTGCGTCGGCGCGTCCCCACTCCCCCCGGTTCGCCCAGCGGAAGTCGCGGCCGTACCCAGTCGAACCGCGGAAATCCACCGACAGGAACGCGATCCCCGACTCGGCAACCAGCTGGCGGAAGGGGAACCAGTCGCGCAGAGCCTGGCTGGTCGGGCCACCGTGGGAGTGGATCAGGCAGGGCACTCGGTCGACTTCTTCGCCGCTGGCGTTCGACGGGAGGTACAGGTTGCCCTCGATGCGGAGCCCGTCGCGAGCCTCGAGAGCGATGCGGGTCCCCGCCGCGAAATGCGCCGTGTCCACGACCGTCGGCAGCGAGTTGGTCAGCTGGCGGGGCCGGGCGCCCTGAGCCGCGGCCTCCGGGACGGGCAGCAGCCAGAGATCATCGGGCGCTCGGTCGCTGCGCCCGATGGCCAGCAACGCCGAAGCATCGGGCATCCAAGCCACGGCCATCCAGACGCCCTCGAACGGGTTCACTGCGACCGCCCTCGGGCCCACGGCCGAACCAGTGTTTGCGGCCGAACGTGGCCCGCCTCCGAGCGGAAGCTCGCCCACCAGCAGATCCACCAGGCCGTCGTGGACTTCGACGAAGGCGAAGAGCTTGCCGTCGGGCGAGGGCAGCGGCACGTAGCCCCAGCCTCCGCCGGGCTCGCCGTGCTCTCGAGGTCCGGCCGTCAAGACGGTCCGATCCTTGCCATCAGTCGAGACCAGCACGACCTGGAACCAGCCGTCGCGGTCAGACACCAGCAACATGCCCGAGCTATCCGGCAGCCAGCGCGGCCCGATCTCCCAGGCGTTCTCGCCCGCGATCAGCCTCTCCTGCGCCGTGACCACGTCGACGAGATGGACCTGAGAAGTGAGGAGGTCCGGCAGACGCTGAGAGGTCACGGCGATCTGGCGGCCGTCCGGCGACCACACGAATTCGTCGACGTCAACACCTGCCGAGGTCATGGGCACAGGTTCCGGGGAGCGCGGCCGGGTCGCCGGACGGCCGCGGCGCGGAACTGGCGCGTCCACGAGCCAGAGCTGATCCCAGCCGCGGCGCCGCGAGATGAAGGCGATCTGGTGCCCGTCGGCGCACCAACGCGGAGAGCGGTTGCCGGCCGGGTGGCCGCTCACCAGCGCCTGATGCGCCCCTTCGACTTCGATCAACCAGATCGCGTCGTCGCGTACGAACGCGATGCGCCGCCCATCTGGCGACCATTGGGGGTCCGCGGCGGACTTCTCGGTCGCGGTCAGCTGCTCGGGGTAGCCGCCCCGCGACGGCATCAAGAATATCTGGCGGGCACCCGCGGCCTCGGCGGTGAAGGCCACGCGGCGGCCGTCGGGGGAGAGACGGAACTCGCGCGGGGATTCGATCGCGGCCGCTTGTTCGATCGTCAGGCCATCGCGCGCCGGACGGCGGACTCGGCCGTTCTCGGGGACAACGCGGCTCGAACCGGCAAGTGCCCGCGACGCGGGCGGGAGATCGGCGGTCTCGTTCGGCACGGCGCCGTCGCCCGACATGGTGGCATCGCTGACCATGGTGGCATCGCTGACCATGGTGGCGTCGCTGGCCGTCGGTGGCTCCGAGACGCCATCGGCTCTCACCGGCCGCCCCATTCCAGGCCGATTGGCCGCTCCTCGAGATCGCCGGGATTGGGTGCCGGATAGACCCGCACGAACGTCTCGTGACCGAACATTTCCTCGAGCCCCCGACGAACCTCCGGATCCTCCCACCGCCGACCGCGCATCTGGCTGTCATGGCAGGCCAGCGCTGCAAGCTTGCGATCCAGCACCTCGCCAATGGCGACGGTCGTCGTGATGTCTTCGTCCGGCCGAGCAAGCCGGGCAAAGGCCTCTTGCTGGCGGAGGTCGTCTTCGGAAGGCGGCGCAGTGTCACCGGAGCGGCGACGCTCCTCTTCCATCGCCGCGCGCGTTGCCGCGATTCGAGACCTCGGCATGACCTGGTGGTACAGAGCAATCGGGCCGCCCGGTTCGGCGGCAGCCAGTCGGAACGCCTCGGTGGCCGTGGCCGAGCATTTGACGTGATCGGGGTGGCCGTAGATGCCGCCCGGGTCGAAGGTCACGATGATCGCCGGCCGGAGCCTTCGGATCTCCTCGACCATCCGCTCGACGACCTCCGCCGGGTCGGCCAGCGCCAGCGACCCCTCCGGCGCGCCCCAGCCTTCCATTCCTGAGTCGCGGTAGCCCAAGAAGATGGGCTCCGCCACGCCCAGTGCCTCGCAGGCGCATGTCAGTTCCCGGCACCGGATGTCCGGGTCCAGCGAGTGGTCGACCCCCACCTCGCCCGGCCGGCCGCCCTGATCGCCGTTGGTGACGCACAGAACCCAGACCGGATTGCCGGCGGCCGCGGCCAGGGCCATCAGCCCGCCCGCCCCGTAACTTTCGTCGTCGGGGTGGGGAAAGATCGACAGCAGACCGCGCGGCGCGGGCATCTCCGTGGATCCGCCTGAATCGGGCACGTTACCGGCCGGATCGCCGGCCAGACGGAACCTTCGCCCGCACAGCGCCGTTCGCTCCAGCCGGAGACTCGGCGCTCTGCTCGGCATCGGTGCCTTCGGCCAGCCCCAGGCCGCTCTCCAGTTCCGCGCCCAATTCGAGCGTGCGCCGGTAGGAAGCCCAGACCGCCTCCGACAGCACCGTTCGCAATCGTCCGGACTCCAGTTCGTGGATCGCCGCCGCGCTCGTGCCCCCGGGCGAAGTCACCATGTTGCGCAGAACGGCCGGGTGCTGGGCCGTGGCCTTGGCGAAGGCCGTGCTGCCCTCGAGGGTCTCGATCACGAGGTCGTGGGCCACGTGGCGAGGAAAGCCCAGATGGACGGCGGCGTCGATGAGCGCCTCCATGACCAGGAAGACATAGGCCGGGCCGGTGCCGCTGACCGCGGTGGCCATCTCGACGAAGCGCTCGTCCTCCACCTGCAGCTCTGTTCCGAGCGCGCGGAGCAGGACCTGGGCCTGGGCGCGCTGCCCATCGTTGACTGCCGGCGCCGCATACCAGACGGTTACGCCGCGGCCGATTTGAGCAGGTGTATTGGGCATGCTCCGAACCACTTCGCGGTGGTCCAGCAGCGAGGTCAGAACCCTGCAGGTGGCTCCGGCGACGATGGAGACGACGAGCTGATTCGGCTTGAGATTGCCACCCAGCTCGTGGCCGACCTTGGTCAGCGTCTGGGGCTTGACCGAGAGCAGGATGACGTCGGCACCGGTGGCGGCCTCAAGGTTCGAGGCAACCATTCGAACGCCGAACTGGCGTGCAAGTTCCTCGCGTCGCTCGGGCCGCGGCTCACTGCCGATGATCTGGCCGGGACCAACGAGCTTGCCCCTCAATAGCCCGGCGATGATCGACTCGGCCATGACACCCGAGCCAATTGTGGCGACAGTTCGGTTCGAAAGGGGAGACATGTCGGGGATTATAGGCGCAGCAATAAGCGACGGGCACCCGAACCGCGCGATATTCGGCGAGCCGCTGCCGGGCGGCACGCGCGGCCCGGAGACGCCCCGGGCGGCATCGAGAATGAACCGGGCCAGCACAGACGAGAGCCGGTCGCCTGGGGGAGGAGCGACCGGCTCTGGAGACCGTCTTGCCTTGGAGGAAGGAGGCAAAACGAATCTTGGGCCCGATGTCTGAAGTAGTCCTGAACTGGGACTTCGGCGGCGTCTATTCGATTATCGGCGTCCAGCTGCCAGGCGGCGAAGTCTCGATGAAGCCGTTCGGGTCGAAGATCTCCGCCAGCATCGCCACTCCATCCACGACCCTGGGGCCCGGCCGTTCGAAATAGACCGGTTCGACGATGAAGACGCGGCCGGCTCGCACGGCCTGGATCTCGTACCAGAACTCGGGCAGTTTCAGACGAGCGAAAGTCCGTTTTGCCGCGGGGAGATGCATCCCCATCGGAGCGATGAGCAGCATCTCGGGATCCACGTCGCGGACCGACTCCCAACTCGACGGCTCGGGATCGTCGCCCTCCCGGCCGATCAGATCCCATCCGCCGGCCCGACGAACCTGTTCCGGCATCCACCGACCGCTCGAGAAGGGCGGCTCCAGCGAGGGAAGCACGACGACGCGCGGAGGGCGAAACCCCTCGTCATGCCGAACGACGACCCGCTGCTCGAGATCGCCAAGCTCCTCGCGTAGGGCCTCGAGCAGCTCCATGGCGTCGTCTTCGGCCTCGGCCATGGCCCCAATCGTGGTGATGGAGTGGAAGATGCCTTCGACGCTGACTGGGTTGAGCGAGACGATGACCGGCTCGCCAAATGCGTCCTCTGCCGGCTGCCCGAGGGCGGCACGAACCTGGCGACTGCCGATGCCGGCGCCCCCCGTCCTGTCGCGGACGAATATGAGGTCCGGCTGCGCGGCACGCAGGGCCTCCGCATCCAGCTCCGCCGCGCCGATCTCGTCGTCCACGAAGGGCTCGACACGGGGCCTGCGCGGGGTTGGGCGCCCGGCTCCGACGCCCGGGTGCGAGCCGCCGTGCGGGTGTGTGGCCGCTGCCGAGCGGATCGCGGCGGGCCGCGTCACCACGGCCACACCCTCGATCTCCGGCGGGTAGTCGCAGCAATGGCTTATGCCCACCAGTTCATCCTGCAACCCGAGGGCGCAGACGATTTCCGTGGCCGACGGCAGGAGCGACACGATCCGCATCGGCTCAGTCTACCCGCGGCGCCTTATCTGCCGCTTCACAGCGCCCGCGGGCAACGGGCCTAGGGTGGTCGTGGCAGTGGCGGCTTCGGCCAGGCCCCGTGTACACCACGAAGCCCCGGCCGAGTGACCGGGGCCCCGCAAGAGTGGAGAAATCAGCGAGGCTTGGCGGTGTCGACCATCGCGCGAGCAGCGTCCTTGTCCGTGTACCAGAGCGCGTTGATCTGCGTGTAGACGGCCCACTGCGGCGGGACCGCATCCTCGGTGAAGATTGCATTGACGGGACACTCGGGCTCGCAGGCGCCGCAGTCGATGCACTCATTCGGGTCGATGTAGAGAGTTCGGTCGCCCTCTTCCTCGTGGATGCAGTCGACCGGGCAGACAGACACGCAGGCGCGGTCGGTCACATCGACGCAGGGCTCGGCGATCACATATGCCATCGGGGTTTCTCCTGGGGGTTTCGGGTTCTCGATCGTCAGCTTGGGAGGCGAACTCGGCACTCCAAACGTGAGGGTGAGCGTACCACGCGAAGCGGGCATGAGGCGGAGCCCACGACGCAACTCTATCCAGCGGCCACTCCCGCATTCGCCCGAGCGCTCACATCGAAGGCTCGTACTCCGGGTCCAGATACTTAGCGGGGTCGTCCTCAAAGTCCAGCTTGCAGCCCCGACTGCAGAAGTAGAAGGTTTCGCCGTCGTATTCGAACTCGAGGTCCGTGTCGGTGTCGACCTCCATGCCGCAGACCGGATCCTTCGCCACAGCCATCTGGTGCTCCTTTCGCACCGAGTGTAGCCCCATCCGCGAGGGAGGCTCGGAGGAAGAGCCGCGAACCAACGACCGCCTGCGACCGCCGGCCGGCTAGCTGGCAGGCAGCCAAGGAACGTGTTCCGAAGAGCCGACATCGATCCGGCCACCAGCGTAGGATGCGATCATGGACGCCCAACTCGTCGAGAACGCCCGGCAGACGCTGGAAGCGGAGCGCGCGCGAATCCGCCTCGAGCTGTCCGAGGAGGTCGAGCACCCCCGGGTCGCCCATGGCGCGCAGACCGCCGCGGCCACGGAGGTCACCGAAAGCCAGCGCGGCCAGCAGCTACGCGAGCGTGAGCAGTTGCACCTCGGCGTGATCGAAGGCGCGTTGCGGAGGATCGAGGCCGGCACGTTCGGCCTCTGCCAGACGTGCGGCCAGCCGATCGCGCCTGAACGCCTCGAAGCCCTGCCCTGGGCCCAGGACTGCGTCGCCTGCCACGGCAAGAAGCGCCGCTAGACCCAATCGGCAATCCTCGACGCTATTTCTGCGCTCTCAGGGCGGCCGCAGCGTCGTGCTCCAGAACCGCCAGGCGGGTGTAGTAATCCGGGAACTCGTTCAAGTGGGCCAGCGCGATCTTCCCAGTGAGATTCCAATCGTCCCCGCTGACATTCGTCTTTGGGTTTCGGAGCCCATGCTCGAGCTCGACCTCCAGGCCCATCCGAAACTGCTCCAGGTCGCAACCAAGTGCCTTGAGATCGATTCGCAGTTCAGTCACCACGGCGGCGGCTTCTTCGCGCGTGAACGCCTTCTTGACGGTCATCTCATGTGCTCCCAGCGCTACATCATTGGCCCGATGCAGGCCCGCGCGCACATCCGCCCACGAGTCCTTGGCCATCGGGAGTTTGGGCCGGCGAATCGACGGACTGCGAGGATGAGAACCCTGCGCTTGGGCGCAGCGCGACCGGTTGGCTGAGCCCGGACGCCAGAAACAATGAAACCCGACCGAGCTAGCCGGGTTTCATTGTTTCAGCCTTGGTTGCGGGGGACTGATTCGAACCCGCCGACCTTTGGGTTATGAGCCCGACGAGCTGCCGCTGCTCCACCCCGCGCCGGGAACTGCCGGCCCACCCGAAGAGAACTCCGGTGGGCCTGCAACTCCACTGTCAACCATGAGCGAGGTCCCAGCTCGACGTCGAGTCAGGGGCTCTTGGTGGGCCAATGCGCCGAAGCACAAGAACAGCCGGTTGGCCAGGCAGGCGGTCCGCCCCGACTCACGGCGTGGCCGGCCTCTAGAGGCCGTTCCCGGCGAGTATGTTGGCCAACTGCATGGAGTTCACCCACCAAGCTCGCGAGGAGTAGCCAATGCTGGAGTATCCGTAGTAGGCCGGCGCCCACGAACTTGTCAGATACGAATACGTGGTGTTGTTCTGGGACAAATAGGCGGCCTTGAGGTAGACATCCCATTTCCAGAACCCCGAGCAGTTCGTCTTGCTCGTGTTGCAGACAGCTCCTCCGTGTACGAAGACCTGGCTCGTCTGAAGGACATAGTCCGCCCAGTAGCCGGAGAACTGATTGCTCGGAATGATTGCCAGGACCGTGCCCGCGAGCGCGCAGCCAACTGAGATGTATCCGCTGTAGGGGTTGTCCGGCGAGCAGCCCACGTTCACTATGTCGGAAAGGACGGTGGTGTTCGCCGTGTACATGGGGTAGTAGCGAACTGAAACGCTGTAGACCGGATAGGAGCCGGCGGCAAGAGTCGGTGCGGGGACACTCACGATAACGCCGCTCGCGAGCACGGCTGCTAGTGACAAGCGTTGGAGACGACCACGGAATTTGCCTGCCGAGGATTGGGAAACGGTAGCCACAGTTGCCCTCCTACTGCCACAGCACCGCGGCCAAGAGGATGGCCGCCCTTCGCCCGGCCGAGTCCCGCGATCACGAGCGAAGCTGACCCCTGCGGCCGCTCGACCTCGACTTGCGTTGTGGGTGGTCGGAACGGTAGTTGCTGGTTTCTAGGGCTGTCACCTGGACAGTGATCGTACGCGGCGGCTGTTCCCTACCGAGTCTGCTCGCAGCAAGCGAGCATGCAACCTGTCTGCTGGTGCGCCGGCGCGGCTGATGGCCCTTTCTACATACAGGTCTTGTCTCCCGCTGCTGATCGCTCGATGCCGGCCGTGTGTCTTCTCAGTTATGACGAAACCCGGCCTTGAGGCCGGGTTTCTCGATTCGGCTTTGGTTGCGGGGGACGGATTCGAACCGCCGACCTTCGGGTTATGAGTCAGGTACTTGCCATCCCATTTGGTCCCGGATGGTCCCCGAGAGACCCTTCCTGAGAGTGACATCGACGCCGTTCGGTACTCGTTGGGATGGGCCGGGACGACCGGTCTTCTCTCGTCCGTTACCGGAGTTGTTACCGGAGGGGATCTTTCTCTACTAGATCGATCGCCACTCCGATGGCGGCTCGGGCTGTCGGGGGCGTACGCGGCCGGCGGGACGGCGGGACCGGCGCCGTCGAGGCTACCTGGGTAGTAACCGCTCAGCCATTGGCCTCCCAAATCCTGACGGTGCCCTTGGAATCGCCCACGGCCAGCAGTCCGCTTCGGCTGAACGCCATGGACGTCAGGGGCTCGTCCTGCCCGGCCAGTGTGGCAACGCACTCACCTGAGGCTACGGCCCAGAGTCGCGCTGTCTTGTCACGGCTCGCAGATGCCAGGAGCCAGCCGTCCGGGCAGAACGCAACCTTTGACACCGGCCCCGAGTGGCCGGTCAGTTGCCGTACGCAGGCACCGGACTCCAGCTCCCACAAGCGGACGATAGCGTCGTCGCCGCCTGATGCCACAAGGCTCCCGTCGATATTGACTGCGACGGACTTCACTTCCTTGGGCTGGTCTTCGAATCTGCGCAGGAGATTGCGTGTCGAAACATCCCAGACGCAGATGCTCTTGTCATCGCCGCAGGAGGCCACGTATCTCCCATCCGGACTGAAGGCGACGCCCCTCACCCCCTTGGTGTGCCCCGCGAGAGTCCCCTGCAGGGTCCCGGAGT
The DNA here is from genome assembly GCA_003158675.1 of Chloroflexota bacterium. Lineage (GTDB taxonomy): Bacteria > Chloroflexota > Limnocylindria > Limnocylindrales > CSP1-4 > Fen-1039. Next base: position 28,551 of record PMKN01000029.1, read on the forward strand.
TGGGATCCCAGAGGCAGACCTTCTTGCCGGCGGCAACCGCCAGAAGGCGGCCATCAAGGCTGAACGCGACCGCGGAGCTGCCCTGGTCCTTTCCCTTCAGGTCGTGAACCTTAGCTCCGTACGACATCTGCCAGAGGCGGACGGAGAACGTGTTGGTTGCGCACGCCAGCAGTCTCCCGTCAGGGCTGACGGCAACGTCGTGGATGGTGTCCCACCGGCTGGCCCTCAGTTGCCGGAGACGCACACTGGAACTGGGATCCCACACTTGAGCGGAGTCACAGGCTCCCACGACCAGCATCCCATCGGGGCTGAACGCCAGGCCTCTGATCTCCCACGTCATAGATCCGCCGGCCTTCAGGCTTCGCGTGCAGTACCAGCTGGCCTGATCCAGTCGACGAACGGGAGCAATGGGACCTTCGGTTTCGACTCGATCGATCAAAGAGCCGACCGGTTTGTCGATCAAAGAGCCGACCCGTTTGGCGAGTATGTCGATCTGTTCTTTGGTCGGTGGGTTCATCGCATCCAGCCAATGGGTGCGACCCATGTAGTAGGCCTTGCCGGCTTCCGGGGTAACGCCCTCGACTACGAACGGAATGATCGTCAACTTGCTGTTCGCTGCCAGATACAGCTCACGCGACACTTCGTCTGACATGTTGGCGTTCTGCGTGAAGACAAGAACCATCGCCCTGGCGGTGGCGATCCCACGTGTAATCGCAGTTGGCCAGTCTTCGCCCGGATCGATGTCACGCGGGGCAATCCAACAGCGCAGCCCGGCAGCTTCGAGATTTGCGCAGATGCCGTCTGCAATCGGCTTGTCCTTGCTGGAATGTGAGATGAACACGTCATGGGCCACTGGCGGCTCCCGTGGTTGTCAGCCCCTGCCTTCTGGGCTTCCGCAGATATTGAACTGGTCGGCTGCCAAATCCCTCAGCTGTTGAGCGTCCGGACTGGCGTCCGGGGCGTCTGTCCAAGCGTCATGGGGGCCCGACCTCGACCTTCGGCGGTGCCCGAAGTCAGGGTCAATCGTAGCCGCGAGGGGACTCGCCCACCTGGCCTCCGTGCACCTCATCAGGCGGTCATGGCACATATCGTCGGCCGGCTGCGTGCCCGGGAAAGACACCAGCCGCGCTTCGACGGTCAGGCGAAGTTCTCCCTTCGAAGCTTCTCGACCCAGACGCTCAAGACCCCGAACTTGCTCGCGTCCGTGGCCGCGACGACCGAGTACTGGTTCCAAAACGCGGACGATTCAGGGTCGGCTTGTATGCGGCACGGTTGAGTACGCAGCGCCGGGCGCAACGCCCGCATTCCACGTCAACCTCGCCGATATGGCAAAGACGCCGTTGCAGCCTCGGCGCCTGGATACCGCCGGAAATGCGGCCAACCCGGTCCTGACCGGAGGTGAGGTCATCTGACGGACGGTCACCAACAATATCAGTGACTGGGGCGAGGCGGTCAGGTTCTCATTGTCGGGCGACGCGACGTCCACCGTGAGCGTCCAGTACGAAACGAAGCTCCAGTACATCTCCGCGCGCAGCCGGTTTCTGGCCCCGTGGTTCTTGGACAGAACTGTTTCGAACTCTTCGACCTCGCCACCAACAAACCGGTGCTGGCTAAGAAGTACGAGGCCACCACCTCGTCGGCCGTTGTGAGGCCCGTGGCCGCAGGCGATCTAGTCGTCTGGTCATGTGGGAGGATCCGCGGATCGCCTCTCCAGCTGTGCTGGATATAGCCCTGACAAAGGGGCAGAGCGGCCACAAATGTTACCGGGCCATTACCGGAGAACTCCCCGGGTAACAAGAAACCCGGCTACGTGGCCGGGTTTCGGATATCGGCATTGGTTGCGGGGGACGGATTCGAACCGCCGACCTTCGGGTTATGAGCCCGACGAGCTGCCGCTGCTCCACCCCGCGCCGGGAACTGTAGCGGTGGACCTGAGTTGCGTCAAACGGAACGCCCGGCGCGGTAAGCCAGGGCTTCGCGCCAGGCAGTTAGGGCGGCCGGCCACCAGACGTCCATCGGGCCCTCCGCGCCGTACCATGGCGCCACGCCGCCCGGGCCGTGCGTTGCATCGTCCACGACGATCCGCCGCGAGCCGGCCAAGATCGCCGAGGCCACCGGGACGAGCCCGTCGCCGACCATTCCCGGAACCGCCTCGCGACCGAGCACGGAGCGGTAGAGCAGGAACGCGACACGCTCGCGTCCGGTGCCGTCGGGATCCGCCCGGATCGCCCGCGACGCCACCGACACGTACCCGATCTTCGGGGAGTGGAACGCGCCCGGCACAGCCCTTTCCGCTACTTCCGTGACCACCGAGTTCAGCCGCCGCCCGATCCCCTCACCCTTCGCTACGGTGTGCGGCGTGCCGAGCGTCACGATCGCCCCAATCCGCGCCGCCGCGCCGAATCGCCGGCCCGCCACAGGCTCGGTGGCCGTGAGGATCCGTGCCACCAGCCCGCCGGCCGAGTGGCCCACGACCAGCACCGGGGCCCCTTCCGACAGATCGGCCGTCAGCCGCCCCGCTTCGAGGAGTGCCCGCCCGGATCGGGTCGCGATCGCACCGGGGCCACGCGTGGCCGCGATCAACCAGTCGGGCGTCCATACGTTGGCCACGACCACGCCTGCCGCACCGCGGGCCCGGAGCCGATCCACGAACCGTAGGTAAACCGGCGGGGCGGTCAGAAACCCGCCCAGGACCAGGACGGTCGGCCGGACAGTATCGAGGTGGTCGCGCCAGCCCCCTACGCGTTGCGGATCGCCGCTCGAACTCGGTTCGTCGCCTGGCATCGGTCCTCCAGCGCCTCCTGACGTCATCGTACTCCGCGACAAGAACCCGCTATTGGCATCGGCAGGCGCACGAACTGGGGCCGCGGTCGCCGCCACGCCCCGATGCGGCCCGGGTAGGCGATGATGGCGCAATCAGCGACCGACGGAGATGCGGAATGAAATTCGACGACGAGCGGCAATCGGAGCGGTGGGGCACGCCGCCCCCGGATGAAACCACACCGACAGGTACACCGAGTCCGAGCGAGCGGCCTACTGAGCCACCGAACTGGCAGCCCGACGCGCCGGGTTCTGAGCCAGCACCGTGGGCCGCGCCGCCCACGCCTCCGCCCCAAGCGCCGCCGGGCTGGCCGCCCGTAACTCAGAGCTGGACTCCCCCACCGCAGGGCTGGCCGCCTGCGCCCCCACCGCAGGGCTGGCCGNNCCACCGCAGGGCTGGCCGCCCGCGTCACCAGCGCCGCAATTCGGCCCGGAAGCGGGCGGCGGAGAGTGGTATGGGGGTACGCCCCAGCCTCCGAGGCGTCGTTCGAGCCGCGCACCGCAGGTCCTAACGCTGGTCGCAGCGGCCATGATCGCCTTCGCAGGCGGCATGGTCGTGGATCGTTTGGCGGTGCCCGCATCCCAGCCGACTCCGTCGGCGCAGATATCGCTCAAGAACTCCGACGTCTTCGATCAGGCTGTCCAGGTAATTCGCGACCACTACGTCGCCAGCTCCTCGGTGACCGATCAGACACTCCTCTACGGCGCGATCGGCGGTCTGGTCGACAGCCTGGGCGACACCGGCCACTCCCGGTTCCTTACGCCGCAGCAGTACCAGCAGGAGCTGAGCCAGCTGAGCGGACAGGTGGCCGGGATTGGCGTTCTGGTGAGTGACAACGGCGGAGCCCTCGTAGTCGCGCGCGTGCTTGCCAACTCGCCGGCGGAGGCGGGCGGACTCAAGGCCGGGGACGAGTTCACGGCGGTGAACGGAACCTCGACGGCGGGCATGACTTTCGACCAGCTCGCCGCCCTCATTCGCGGCGATCCCGGAACCCAGGTGACGGTGTCGGTCGTCCATCCGGGCACGACGGCGAGCGTCGACATCACGTTGACGCGCGCCGTGGTCACGGCGCCAATCGTCGATTGGGGCATCGTGCCCGGCACACACATCGCCGACATTGCCCTCTACGAGTTCGACAATGGCGCGTCCGACCAACTCCAGCAGGCCATCGCCGGAGCCACGACGCAGGGCGCCACCGCACTCGTTCTGGACCTGCGGTCGAACCCGGGCGGTTACGCAGACGAGGCTCGCAGCGTCGCCAGCGAGTTCCTTTCGAGCGGAGTGGTCTACATCGACGAGGACTCGAGCGGGAAACGAACCGAGGTCACCGTCGACACGTCCAAAGTCAGCACCAGTCTGCCTTTGGCCGTCATCGTCGACCACGGCACCGCGAGTGCCGCTGAGATCGTGGCGGGCGCCCTCCAGGACGCCAAACGTGCCAAGGTGGTGGGGCTGACTACCGTGGGCACGGGGACCGTCCTTCAACCATTCGTGCTATCGGACGGTTCGGTCATCCTGCTCGGAACCTCCGACTGGCTGACGCCGGCGGGCAATCGAATCTTCGGCAAGGGCATCACTCCGGACCAGACCGTAGCCATGCCGGCCGGCGCCACACCGATCGACCCTATCGATCTGACCGGAATGACGACGGCAAAGCTTCAGGCCTCGGGCGACGCCGAACTGCTGGCAGCGCTCAAGACCCTGGGCCCGTGACCGGACGGCTGGTCGTCTGCGGCTCCACGACGACTCGTCGCGGCCCGTCGCACCCCGTCGCTACCGTGTCCGTGATCGACGACGAGCCGGGGCGGCGCTCCATTCCAGCCCTGGAGCCACGTGGACGGTCACCCGCCGCCGCCGCAATTCGGCGGTCATGGCGGCAGGCGCCTGTTCGTCGGTGATCACGGCGCTCAGATTGTCGGTGGCGCAGAAAGTTGCGAAAGCGCTCCGTCCCCATTTGGTGTGGTCGATGAGGGCCACGACTTCGCTGGCCGAGGCGATCATTGCACGCTTGATCTGCGCCTCATCCTCGGTCGCATCGCTCAATCCCGTCTCCAGGGTGAACCCGGCGGCGCCCATGAACGCCTTCTGAACGTTCACTTTCTCGAGCAGTCCACTGCCCAGGGGGCCCACGACCGAAAGCGCTTCCCAGCGAACAAAACCGCCGGGTAGAACCACAGTTATGCCGGGGTGTCCCGCGAGCTCGGTGGCGATCCGCAGGCCGTTGGTGATGACGGTAAGATGCGTCCCGCCGGCCCGCATCTTGAGGTGGCGGGCCATGGCGAGCGCCGTGGTGCTCGCGTCCAGAGCGATGCTCTCGCCATCGACTACGAGCGCAGCGGCGGCCGCACCGATCCCCTCCTTCTCCGCGCGCTGCAGCCGCTGGCGAACCTCGAACGAGCGCTCGGGCCTGCTGCTGCTGGGCTTCAGCGCCCCGCCGTGGGCGCGGACGACCAGGCCTTCGATCTCGAGAGCCCGGAGATCCTTTCGGATCGTCACCTGGGAGACAGCGAACTGCGCAGCCAGATCCGTAACCCGGGCGCGGCCGTCATCCTCGACGATCCGAGCGATGTGCTGCTGGCGTTCGCGCGCGAAGACGTCCGGCCGATCGCTGGTTTCCATCCGGCCCGAATTCTCCTTCGGCGCCCTGGTACCCGCAGACCAGCGCCCTCAAATGCAAGCGGCCGGGACGCTGGCGAGACGCCACTGGGATATTGAAACTAATCGGAACCTTTGGCAAGTTGGCCGATCGCGACCGCGAGACCGCCTCCGACCCCACGTCCGGTGCCGCTAGCCGGAGCGCCGTGCGGACCCACGTGCCGGCCGGCTGGCGCCGTGATGTTGGAGGGCCGTGTGGGATTCGGACCCACGACCAGCCGATTAAAAGTCGGCGGCTCTACCACTGAGCTAACGGCCCTCGAGACGACTCCGGCGAGGGGTGGCCATTGAGGCGAGGCTCCTCGGCGACCGCCACCACCCTGCGCTCCGCGGATAGTAGCCTGCGCGGGCCCGAACCCGCCACGTCGCCGCGCTCAGTCCCGTTTGGCGCCGAGAGTCACCGTAACACCGCCCATCACCAGCTGGCCGGCCGAGACCGACGTTTCCCCCCGAACCGCGCGGTTTGATCCCCATGGGTCTATCAGCCTGGTGGGGCGCGAGGCGTCGACATCCTGGACCGCCCAGCCGTTGTCGCGCCGCTCGATCGTGGCGTGCCTGGCGCCGACTCGCGGATCGGAGACGCGGATCTGAGCATCCTGGCTTCGACCCACGAGCAGCTTCTCACCGGGCCGGACCGTGAACGACCACGAGCGTCCACCTTCGACCACCAGAATCGAACCGGAGGTCGGAGCGGGGGAACCGGACTCGTCGGAGGTCGTGAGTGGCGAGATCCGAGCATCCTGAGCGGGGTGCCGCTCGGGCGCCACATAAGCCGGCGCGACAAAACCCGGCTCAGGGTAGACGGGGGGTCCGTAGGAGGGCGGGACAAAGCCGGGCGGAACCTCGCCTCGCTCGATGTAGTCGACCCAGTCGGGGCCGAGTGCCGGATGGAATCCAGGGGGCACGACGCCGGGAAGCGGACCCCAGGGACTGGGGGCGAATGGCTCGGGATTGTCAATCGGGTTGGGCGGCGCCGCAAGACGGACGACGGATAGCACCGCCCCGACCGAGGCCAGCCCGAAGCCCGCCCACAGTCCCAACGCGATTCCAAAAGTGACGCCGGCCGCCGATGAGTCGGTAGGGACCGGCGGTGGCTGGCTGATGATCGAGACTGCTCCCAGGCCGGCCGAGCCCGCCGCCAGGATGAAGCCGGCGACGGTCAGCCATCGCGTCAGGGTGCTGATAGGCCGCAAAGCAGCCTCGGCGATGGACCCGATCGCGGCCAGCGCCATGCCGGCGCCGACTCCATACATCCAGGTAGTACCCATATTCCGGGCATCGCCATTGACGAGGACCTGCCAGAGGCTGAAGTTGATACCAAGGCCGGCGTATTGCTGGAAACTGAGGCCCCAGGTAACCCAGGGCAAAAGTGCCGTCCCGAGAAGGCAGACCGCGGCCGTCACCTGAAGCCTGGGCACGAAGCCCAGAGGCGGTCGCTGTCCATATGGGATCGAAGGCGTGGATTGGGCTTGCGGCTCATCCAGCATCTTCCCAAACCTCCGGCCGAGATACGTGCTGCCTGACGCCCGATTGGACGGCGGGCGGCGCACGGAGATTCTCCTACTTTGCGACCGCGCCGCGGATCCAGTCCGCGCCGGGGGCCCGGCGCCCGGCCATGGGGCTATCCCCCGCCCAAACACGCCCGCTGGCCTGCTGTCGAAGGACTTCACGCAAGGCTATCGTGTCCTCCATGATGAGTGCCTTGAAGCCTTCTCTGGCGACCCGCCCTGACCGCACAAACGCCCTGCTGCGCGAGTTCGTCCTCTCGCCCCTCGAGCCGGCATCCTGGCGCGCCGCAGCGGCGATCGTCCTCGGCTTCTTCATCGGCACGATTTCGTTCGCTCTTCTGGCCGCCTGCTTCTCGGCCGGCGGCTCCCTGCTGATCGTCCTTGTCGGGTTCGCGATCGTGGGTCTGGGCGTGGAACTCTGTCGCGCCGTCGCGCGCATCGAACTCTGGCGCATGCAGTACGTCGACCCCCGCCCGCTGCGACCCCATACCTACCGGCAATACGGCCGCGGTTTGCGGGCCATGGCCGAGGCCGAGTTCATGGATGAGAACCGCTGGCGCGACGTTATCTACGTCCTGGTCTCGTTCCCACTTAGCATTCTCGAGTTCGTCCTGGCGGTTGTGATATGGGCCATGTCGGTGGGGCTAATGCTCACGCCGGTCATCTTCTACGTCGTGCAACGGGCGTTGGGCGACCGGATCCCTGCCCAGGTCGTCCACGCCGCGCCGTTCGCTGTCGCGGTCGCTTTCGTCGCCGGCATGGCGCTTCTGCCTGTCGCGGCCTCACTGTCCCACGGTCTGATCAAGCTGCACCGTGCAGTGGTCGAGGGCCTGCTGTGCGCAAACGAGCGAGCGGAACTCCGGCAGCGGGTTGAGAACCTGCGCGAAAGCCGTTCGGCGATGCTGCAGGTGGAGGCGAGTGAACTGCGCCGCATCGAGCGCGACCTGCACGACGGAGCCCAGCAGCGGCTCGTCATGCTGGCGATCGACCTGAGCCTGGCCAGCGACCGGGTGGACAACGACCCGGCCGGCGCCAAAGCCCTCATGAACGACGCTCGAGAACAGGCCCGTCAGGCCCTGGCCGAGTTGCGCGAACTGGTCCGCGGCGCCGCCCCGGCCATCCTCTTGGATCGCGGCCTGGTCGCCGCATTGGGCTCTGTTGCCGGCCGCTGCCCCATTCCAACCGTCGTCGAGAGCACCCTCCAGGCGGGAGAGCGCCAGCCCCACGCGGTCGAGCGCGCCGCCTATTTCGTCGTGGCGGAAGCGTTGACGAACGTCGCCAAGCACGCAACGGCGACCCGCTGCGAGGTCCGCTGCCGGTTGGAGCGCGACCGGCTCGTGGTCGAGGTCTGGGATGACGGCAAGGGCGGAGCCGCGGTCACGGACGGCGGCGGCCTGGCCGGGCTGCGGGATCGGGTCGAGGCGCTCGACGGGCTGCTACGCATCGAGAGCCCCGCCGGCGGGCCGACGCTTCTCCACGCCGAACTGCCGACCCTGCCGGAAACTGCCCCCTGATCGGCGCCGTTGGTGCATGATCCGTTTGTGGACAGAAGGCCGATCCGCGTAGTCATCGCCGAAGACTCGGCCTTGATCCGAGAAGGGTTGACCCGGCTCATCGAGGAGAACGGCGGCTCGGTGGTGGCCAAGGTCGGCGACGCGCCGTCTTTCGTGGCGGCCGTGCTGGAACACAGACCGGACGTTTCGGTGGTCGACGTGCGCATGCCGCCGACGCAGCGCGACGAGGGGCTGCGAGCAGCCATCGAGGCTCGCCGTCTCGTACCCGGCACGCCGGTCCTCGTCCTGAGCCAGTACGTCGAACGGCAGTACGCCACGGAGTTGCTTGCCGGCGGCGCGGGCGGGGTGGGCTATCTGCTCAAGGACCGCGTCGCGGACATCGCCGAGTTCATGGATGCCCTGCATCGAGTGGCCGCTGGAGGAACCGCGCTCGATCCTGACGTGGTGGCCCAGCTCATGGTCCTGCGCCGCCGTGACGACCGCCTCGCGACGCTCACGCCGCGCGAGCGTGAAGTCCTGGCAGCCATGGCCGAAGGCCGGACCAACCTCGGCATCGCCAAGGCGTTGGGGATAACCGAAGGGGCGACGGAGAAGCACATAAGCAGCATCTTCAGCAAGCTCGACCTGGCCGAATCCGAGACTGCCCACCGTCGGGTGCTGGCCGTCCTGGCCTACCTGGGCGACTGACCGCGCTCGGTTACAGCTAGGGCGCCGGCGGCGACAGGATGGCGCTGGCCGAGGTCAAGTGCCCGGCCACGGCGTCGAGAGCACCGCCAGCCACCACCGCGCGCCCGTCGTCGAGAACCGCCAGCGCCGGATCCATGACTGCCGCCGGCAGCGGCCCGGTGGGCTGCCAGTGGCCGCTCGCACCGTCCCAGATCTCGGCCGTGTCCATGACGCGGTAGGTCGCGTCCACGCCGCCCACGATGAGCGCCCGCCCGTCGGGTAGCGCGACCATGCTGCCGCTGGCCCGCCCGGCGGCCATGGCGCCGGTCGCGGTCCAGGTGTCGGAGACCGGATCGTAGATCGCGGCGGTCGCGAGGCTCCGGTCGCTGTTGGAGGTGAGGGCCCACCCACCGGCGACCAGAACGCGGCCGTCCCCGAGCGGCGCGGCCGCCTGGTGATACCGGGCCACAGACATGGATTTCGCCGAATGCCAGGCCGCGGCGACGGGGTCGTAGATCTCGGCCGACGCGGTGACCTTGCCCCTGGTCCCGTGGTAGGTGTCGGCACCGCCAGTCACCAGGACATCGCCGTCGGGCAGCAGCGTGGCCGTGTGCCACGCCCGGGCGGACGCCATCGACGCCGTTGTCCTCCAGGTCCCGGTTGCTGGGTCGTAGATTTCAGCCGTGGCGGTGGAGGCGTAGCTGGGCGAACCTTCGGACCCACCTCCCGCCACGAGCACGCGGCCGTCCTGGAGCACGGTCGCGGTGGCGTGGCTTCGAGGGGCGTTCATCGTGCCGGCCGGAACCCACCTCGACGTGTCCGGGAGGTACCGCTCGGCGCTGGCGAGCGGTAGCCCGGCCCGCGAGCCGCCCGCGACCAGGACGGAACCGTCGGGCAGGACCGCCGTGGTGGGATAGGCACGGGCCTCTAGCATCGGGGCGCCGACGGCCCACGCCTCGAGCCTCGGGTCGAAGATCTCGACTGCGGCCAGGGCGGCAGAGCTCGACGCCGCGCTCGCGCCTCCGATGACCATCATTCGGCCGTCGGCCAGGATGGCAGCGCCCGGACCCCAGAGCGACCTCGGCATCGACGACAGGGGCGACCACGTGCCCAGACGGTCCTGAGGTGGTGTACGTGCGGGCGCGGACGGCGACGGCGACGGCGACGGCGACGGCGACGGCGAGCCGTTCTCGACCAGGGCGGACGGTTGCGGCGAGCCGACCGGCAACGGCCCCTGCCCGGAGCCGCCGAGCCAGATGAACGCTGCCGGGGCAGTGGCGAGAACCGCGATCAGGAGGATCGCATCCATGGCGAGGACTGCGGGCAGTCGCCGTGGAGCGAGAGGGGCATGGGAACGGCCGGCGCCGGGTGGACGTCCGGCGTCGCTTTGGTCGATCGGATCCGGCGGGAGGTGGGCGCCCCGCAGACCGCCCGGACGTCGACCCGACGCCCTTGGCGCGGCCGGCCTGCGGGTGTTCATTCGCGCACCAAGGCCGCGAGCAGGCCCGAAGCCACGACCGCCGAACCTCCGGTGATGCAGGCCACGCCGGCCAGTAGGACCGAGCCGTCGCTTGCGTATCCGATCCGTCCGATAGCCCCCACGACACAGACCTCGATCGCCAGGCCCAGGACCGCCAGCTCCAACGCCGCTGAGTCCGGGCGCAGCCTGCGCGTCGCCACCATCAGCACGACGGAAGCCACGACCAGCGCAGCAACGGCCGCGGCGATCAGCGGCGACAACTCGCCGAGCCGCCCGATCAGATCCCCTGGGCCCGCCAGCGGCGCCATGTTGTAGGCACGGTGGGGAATGCCGGTCGCGATGGAAACCACCCCGGCCGTGACCAGCCCGGTGCCCAGCGCACCAAAGGCGACCGAGCTGAGCCGGGCCGGCTCGCTACTTGCCATTGCGCGCGCTCTCCGCTTCGATCAGGGCGAGGGCAGCCGTTGCCGTCGGTTCGTCTGTGATCAGAAGATGGAGCAGCCCCGTCCGCGCTCCCGCGACGATCGTTTCGACCTTGTTCGAGCCGGCCGCGATGCCGACGACGCGCGGCACCGAGCGCAGCGTCTCGATCGGGATGGAAATGGTGCGTCTCTCCCATTCGTCCTGGACCAACGAGCCGTCCAGGCGGACGAGGTGACCGGCGACGTCGCCGACGGCGCCACGAGCGGCCAGGCGACTGCGGCCCGAATCGTCGAGGCGGTCCATGACAGTGGCGTAGCCGGGGATGTGACGCGGCGCGCCGCTCATACCGACGATGGCCAGGCGCAACTCCCCCCAGAAGCGAGTAGTGGCGGTGACCGCGCTATCGGCCAGCAGGGCGGCCGTCGTCGCCTCGCTGTCCAACAGGCCCGGGGCGTGAAGGAGCCGGACCGAAGCCCCTACTCGCTCGGCCAGGCGCCGCGCGATCTCGTTGCTGTTGAGGTGCGGGTTGCTCGAGTCCCAGCCGCCGACGAGCGGCACGACTACGGTCCGTGGCCGGCTGGCCGCCGGCAGCGCCGAGACGAGTGCCTCGACGGTGAATCCGCCTGTCAGCCCGATCGCGCCGTCTTCGGGTAGCTCCTCGGCGAGGCGCGGAGCCGCCGCAACTCCGCACAATCGGGCGGCCGCGGCGGGCGCGGTTTCGTGGCCCGGAGTCACCCATACCTCCACCTCAAGCGCCGCCGACAACGCGCGGGCCAGCGGCGGGGGTTCGGACGGTGCACTGTCGACGGAGATGCGCACGACTCCGGCGGCGCGCGCCGCGGCCAGCAACCGCGAGACTTTGGAGATTGAGAAGCCCGTGAGCGAGGCGATTTCCGGTTGGCCGAGCTGACGCAGGTAGTACAGCTCCGAGACCAGCCTCAGCATCTCGCGCTGGCTCGCCGCCGATTGATCCGTCGCCGATTGGCCGGTCGCCGACTGATCGGCGCCGGACCCGATTGCCTCAACTCTGGTCTCGTCGGCCATGCGATGCCCCCGGCTTGACAATCCCGACCGTCAACAACGAGTATACTGCCAATACGTTCACTGCAAGACATGTCGTGAAAATAGTTGCAGCCAGTGTTCGCGGAGGCTTCGGGTGCGCTCGTTTCGGATAGTCGTCGCCGGCCACGGCACACTGCCAGCGGCGCTGCTCGCGACAGCTGAACTGATCTGCGGCGAGATCCCGGATCTGGCGGCCGTCGGGCTGGAACCGACCGAGACCCCCGATCACTACGCCGAGAGCCTGCGCGCCGCCATCGGGCGCGACCACCGGCGAGTTCTGGTCCTGTGCGACCTGCTGGGCGGGACGCCCTTCAACGTCGCTTCGGCAATCGCTCGCCGCTCGCCGCGTGTGGTCTGCATCGCAGGCGTCAACCTGCCGATGCTCGTCGAGGCGTCTCTCGCCACCACTCCGCTCGATGACGAGCTGATCGAACAGCTGCTGGACGTTGGGCGCGCCGGGATAGCCGAGACGGAGCGCCATCGCGCTCGCCGCGTCTCCTGACGAGAGGCCCGCCCTTGAGCCTTCGCCTGGTCCGCATCGACGACCGCTTGATCCACGGCCAGGTCGTGGCCGGATGGCTGCGCGCCCTTGGCGCCGAACGGATCGTGATCGTCGACGACGCTTCCGCCCGGGACGAGTTCCTCCGAGAGGTGCTGACGCTGGCAGCGCCTCAAGGCGTACCCGTGGAGGTCGCGGGCGTTGCGGATGGCGCCGCCCGCCTGATCGCCCTGGCTGGGACCCCGGAGTCGGTGATGGTCCTCGCTCGAAACCCCCGGACGGTGCTGGCGCTCCGTGTCGCCGGAGTTCCGATCGAGGTCGTCGATCTGGGCGGAATGGGTTCCGGCCCGGGACGGCGGCGCCTTCACAAGACGATTTCCGTCAGCCCGGACGAGCTCCGGGAGCTGCGCGAGCTAGAGCAACTTGGCACGCGGGTCGAGATCCAGATCGTCGCCGACGATCGTCCCATCCCGTTCGGTTCTGTCGACCCAAGGAATTGAGCGATCGGGCCCATCGGTCGCGGCCTGACCGGCGGATGGCAGACGCAGATGGCGGGACGGCCGTGAGAGGAGAACCATGCTGAGGAAGTACGGGGCCTTGGTCACAGGCCTGGCCCTGGCGCTCGTGGCCGCCGCCGCAGTGCCGAGCGCGGCGCTGGCTGCAAGCCCCGCGGCAGCTGCTCCGGCCGGCCCGGTCCACATCAATGTCACTCTCTGGCAGGCGGCCCTGATCGCCTTGGGCTACTACCTGGCCAACAGCCCATGGCTCTTCGGCCTGGCCTTCTTCACTCTGTACCGGCCGCTGGTCGCGGGCTTCCTGGTGGGCTGCATCCTGGGCGATCCGGCCCAGGGCACCCTCATCGGGGCTGCGATCAACGTGCCGTTCCTGGGATTCCTCTCGGCCGGCGGCAACCTGCCGGCCGATCCGGCCTTCGCGGGCTGGGTAGGCACGACGCTCGCTCTGGCCGGTCATCTCGATCCGCCGACGGCGGTCAGCATCGCCTTCGGCCTTGGGCTGCTGGGCTCGCTGATCTTCTACCTGCGCATGGTCGTGGACTCGGGCTTCGCTCACTGGGCCGACGCGCGGGCCGAAAAGGCCGACATCAGCGGCGTCGCGCTGATGAACTGGCTGCCCGGGCAGAGCTTCCTGCTGGTAGTCAGTTTCGTGCCGGTCTTCCTGTTCGCCCTGAACGGCCCGCAGTACGTCCAGGACGCGCTCAACCGGCTGCCGGTCTGGGCTACGAACGGGCTGGCGATTGCGGGCGGCATCCTGCCTGCGATCGGAATCGCCCTGAACATGCGCTTCATCTTCCGTGGCTCGGTCATCCCCTACTTCTTCATCGGCTTCATCCTGTGGACTGCCTCCGGGGGGTCGATGTCGCTGGTAGTCATCGCGGCCCTGGGACTGGCGCTGGCGTATCTGCATCTGAGCTTCGTCCACGGGATCGACCACTCGAAGGCAGAGACGTCCGAGGCGGCGGGCGCGGAGGCGGCCGAACGTTCGGTCGAAGCGACCTCTTCGGCCGAACCTGCCGACCGAGAGGCCGGTTCGCGGATCCGCCTGACCCGCGGCGACCTCCTGCGTTCGTGGGCGCTGTGGACCTTCTTCGCCCACGCCAACTACAACTTCGAGCGGCTGCAGGGCACCGGCTTCGCCCATGCCATGACGCCGATCATCCGGCGGCTCTACACGCACCGAGGACGAGATTCGCGCCGCCCTGAAGCGCCACCTTGTCTTCTTCAACACGGAGCCCAATTTCGGCAACATCGTGCACGGCACCGCCATGGAGGAGCGGCGGGCCAATGGAGCTGCGATCGACGACGACGGGATCAACTCGGTGAAGTCCGGCCTGATGGGGCCACTGGCCGGCATCGGGGACACGCTGAGCCAGAGCACGATCACTCCGATCCTCCTGGCGCTCGTAATCGGGATCGCCGGCGGCACCGTAACCGGGTCTGCGGTCCCAACGCTCAGCGGCGCGACCGGGAACCCTCTGGGCGCGATCATCTATATGGTCCTGGTCTCGGTCGTGATCGTGGCCATCGGTTACACCGCCTGGATGGCGGGCTACGCTCGCGGCCGCTCGCTCGTCATCGACATCGTCATCGACATCCTTTGATCAGGCACCATCGATCGGGTTCTGGTCGGCGCCGGAGTCCTCGGAAACATGGTCCTGGGCGCCTTGGCTGCGACCTTTGTCGTGGTCAACCTGGTGCCGACGGTCGATATCTACGGCGCCCGGCTCAACCTGCAGGCGGCGATACTCGATCCGCTCTTCCCGGGCGCGCTCGCCCTCGGGCTGGTGGTGTTGACGTGGTGGCTGCTCAAGCGGGTCAACCCGCTGCTGCTCCTCGTCGTGTACCTGGTGATCTCGATCCTGGGCGCCTATCCGTTCTTCGGCCCGGACCACACCAGCTCGACCGACCCGGCTGCCCAATACCAGGTCTGCACGTCATCGCTGCTGCATCCTTACTACGCTTGCGGCGCGCCGCCGGCGCCGACGGCAGCGCCCACCGCCGTGCCCTCCGCCGTGCCCTCCGCCTCGCCGACGCCGGGACCGTAGCCGGCACCCAAGATAGGAAGCGGCCCCGACGCGAGGGGGAGCGTCGGGGCCGCAAAGGTATATGCGATGGCTTCGCCTCAAGGATATAGCGCGCGGACCGAGGTCGTCTCGGCAGCTCCCTAAAATGCCAGCAGAAGGCCGCCGTCAGTATGGCCGACCCGCCTGCGATGCAGAGATGGAGCGGTCCCAGGCGGTGCGCCGCCCGGCCGGGTCGCTGGCGTTCAGCGAAGCCATGACTACCATTTGGACGTGACCGACTACTACGACATCGACGGCGCCAACGCCATGCTGCCCAGGCTCAGCGAAACGTTGCTTATGCTGCGTGGGCTTCGTAGTGAAGTGATCGCGCTCAGAGATCGGATCGTGGAGTTGAACGCGCCATGGGCACTCGCCGGGGCCGCGACACCGCCGGCCGCCGGGGCCCGTCCCGAGGTCGACGAGCAAACCCGCCTTCTGCGGTTACGGCTGCAGGGCATCTTCGACCAGATGCAGGCGGCCGTCGCCGAGATCGACGGCTGGGGAATCCAGCTGCGCCAGATCGAAACGGGTCTGGTGGACTTCCCGGCTCTCGTGTCGGGTCGCCCGATCTGGTTGTGCTGGCAAATCGGTGAGACGGAGGTCGGCTGGTGGCACGAGGTGACGGCCGGCTTCGATTCGCGCCGCCGCCTCGAGGAGCTGGACTGACGAACGAGCAGCCGACCCCGGTCCCGATAGGGGCAGGTCGCGCAAAGCACGGCGAGCGCGGCGGGCCCCGAACCGTCATGCAGGGCGACAGGCTCAAGGCTTATCGGCCGATTCCGCCCGATCGGCGTCGTGTCGCGCTGGAAGCCGGGCTCGAGGCATACGCCCGCGGGGACTTCTTCGCGGCCCACGAGTTGCTCGAGCCGGCCTGGATGGGCACACCGGACCTGGCCGAGCGAGCGCTATACCAGGGCCTGATCAAGATCGCCGCCGGCTACGTCCACGCCGTCCGCGGCAACCCGATAGGCCTGACCCGCAACCTGGAGGGAGCCCGCAGGCACCTCATGACCTCGATCGAGCTCGATCCGGCATGGTGCGAGCGAGCTGGCATCGACGTGCATGGCCTCGTCGCCGAGCTCGACGTTCGTCTGGCCTCGGTTCGGGCCGTTGTGGCGCAGCTGCCCACAAACCCGCGGGTCATGCTGGAGCTGGCGGAGGCTGCGCCGCGCATCCGCTGAACTCCGGGCGCGCCCAGGGCGCCGCCGGTCAGGACTCCTCCACGACCTCCACACCGGCCACTCGACCCAGCCGCCGCGCCATTACCGCCACCGCCTCGGGGTTGGAGTCGACCAGCAGAAAGCGCCGACCGAGTTCGAGAGCAGCTGCGCCGGCCGTGCCACTCCCCGCAAAGAAGTCCGCCACGATTCCATCCGGAGGGCAAGACGCGGCGACCAGGCGTCGCAGCACTGCAACGGGCTTCTGCGTGGGATAGCCGGTCCGTTCAGCGCCACCCGGCGGCACGATCGTCTGCCACCAGGTGTCGGTCGGCAGCTTGCCGCGGGCCGCCTTCTCGGGTCCCACCAGCCCGGGCGCCATATACGGGATCCGCCCGACAGCCTCGGCGTCGAACCAGTAGCGATTCGGGTCCTTCACGTAAACGAGGATGTCGTCGTGTTTGGCCGGCCAGCGGCGTTTCGTTCGGGCGCCGTAGTCGTAGGCCCAGATGACCTCGTTGAGGAAACACCCGCGCCCGAAGACGGCGTCGCACAAAACCTTGGCGTAGTGAACCTCGCGGTAGTCGAGATGCAAGTACAGGCTGCCGGTGGGCCGCAGGACTCGCCTGATTTCGACCAGTCGCGGCTCAAGGAAGTCGAGGTAGTCGTCCTGGAGATCGAGGTAGCTAGCCGAACCCAGCTCGATCGTCCGATAGCGTCGCCCACCGAATCCGGTCCGATCGCCCGCGGCTTCGTCGCGGACTGTTCGTAACCGCCTCAGCGTTTGCCGTTTGCCAGTGTTGAATGGCGGATCGATGTAGACGAGATCTATCGAATCGTCGGGCAGCGCGCCGACGACGGCCAGGTTGTCGGCCAGCACGATCCGACCGATCGCGCCTGCGAGGATGTCGATGCCGTCAGCCACGTAACGAGGTTAACAGAGGCGCGTGCCGAGCGGCCGCAACCCCCGGAGCTACTTTGGGAAGCTGCCCGTCAGCTTCTTCCAGATTCGATGCGGAGCGTGGAATGCCGGCGTGCCGGGCAGGAACATGTATGGGCACAGGCCCTTTACGACGCTGATGCCTTTCGCTTCGCAGAAGGCGACCGCGGAGTCCGTGGCGGCGCCGGGGGCCATGCCGCCGTACATCCAGACGTGCTTCACCCCGGCTTCGGCGCAGTCTGCCACGATCTGGTCCGTGGCTTTCTTGGACGTCATGATCAGGACGCCGTCGACGCCGGGCTTGATGTCCGTCACGCGCGCGAAACACGGTTGGCCGTCGATTTCGGTGGCGATCGGATTCACCGGGATTGCATCGTACCGACGCTGGCGGAACTCCTGCCACAACACGGTTCCGAAGCCCTTGGGATCGCGGGAAACGCCGACGACGGCTATGCGCTTGAGGGCCAGGAAGTCGTCTACCTGCTGCTTGGTGGTCATGCCATCCTCACCTGTGGACGTTCGACATCAGTCTGGCAATGGGACGCCGTGTCCTCAAAGGGCCCGATGACCCGAATCGTGACCGCCCTTCAGCCCCGCGCCGTCATTCGCGAGATCGATCCGTAACCCGTCGAACGAACGATTTGCGGTCGGTTCGCGGGCCCGACAATGTGCACCAACCTTGTCGAAGACTGCGGCGGCAGACGCCCGAGACCGAAGCGGAGGAGATCGCATGAAGAAGGCAGTCGTCGTCTATCGCAGCCATTCGGGCGTGACGCGCCGCTACGGCGAAGAGATCGGCGCATTCCTCCAGAAGCACGGGATCGAGGCTGGCGTGGCGTCCGTCGGCGACTGCGACTTCGCCACTCTACCCGATGCCGACTACCTGTTCCTGGGCTGCTGGACGAGCGGCATGTTCGTCGTTCGCCAGCATCCGGACGAGCCGTGGCTGGCCTTCGTTCGAGAAATGCCCCAGACGAAGCGGCCGCGAGTCGGCCTCTTCACTACGTACAAGCTCGCGACCGGCAGCCAGTTCACGAAGATGCGGGCCGCACTGGCGGGCAAGACCAACGCCCCCGAAATCGAGCTCAAGTCGCGCGGCGGCCACCTCTCGGCAGCCAACGAGGCAGCCATCGTGGCCTTCCTGGGCTGAGCGGCGTAGGACACTCCAACACGGAGTGAGCCCCCGACAAAGCCGGGAGCTCACTCCGTGCTTCTGGCGCGTGTGGGGCGTCAGGGCATGAAATAGCCGGTCACATCGAACAGGACATCTGACGTGGTGCTGTGTGGGCCCATGTAGATGATGCTCAACGTGTTCCCCGGACCAAGGCCGATGGTGATGCCGTCAGGGCGCGTGTCTCGGGCCGGGAAGCTGATGGAGGATGTGGTGGGCGGGTTGGTGGGAACGGGCGTGAGGGTGTAGTACCCCGCCGACTTGGCCCCGACTTCGGTTAGGTTGCCGGTAACGGCGATGGCACCTGCTGGTGCGCCGGTCACGCCGAAGACGGCCTCTGCGCCGGCGGTCAGGCTGGTTCCCAACCCGAGCCTGCGGCCGGCTCGCGAGTCGAGAACCCGCGTCGGTGCCACGGAGATGTACGTCGCGCCAGTGGAATCGGGCGAGAAGTAGCCGGTGACATCGATCAGGATGTCGGCGGTTGCACCCTTTGAGCCGACGAACAGGACGTTGAGGTTCCCGCCGCCGAGGAGCACCGTGACATTGTTGGCTCTGGTGTCCTTGGCTGGGAAGTTGATTGTGGAGATGCCGGAGCTGCCCGGAGTCGAGACGGTCACGTAGCCCAGCGACGACGGGCTGACGACCGTCACGACGGCGGTCACGGCGGTCGCATTGGCGGGGATGTTCCTGGTGCCGTCAGCGGGTGCCTTGCTCGTGATCTGGACGAGCTGCGGCGTGCCGGAAACGAGAGTCTTGAGGCCGTTCCGACTGGCCGGCCGGGAGTCGGCCACGCGGTTCGGAGTGACCGGGAAGTAGTAGCTGCCGACTGAGTCCGGCGTGAAGTAGCCAGTCACGTCGAAGAGGACGTCGGCGGTCTTGCCGCCCGTCCCGATGAAGGTGACACCGAGCGAGCCATCTGGCGCGAGTGGGACGGTTACCCCGTTGGCGCGAGTATCGCCGGCGGGGAAGTTGATCGTGGAAACGCCAGGGGTGTTGGTGGGAGTCGTAGTCAGAGCCACGTATCCGAGAGAGCCGGGCTTGACGACGGTGAAGTTGCCGGTCACGGCTACGGCCGTGGATGGGATGTTGCGCGTCGGGTCGCCCGGCACGCGGTTGGTAATCTGGATCTTCTTGGCCACGCCCGACGTGAGCGTGGTGATGTTGAGCGCGGTCCCCTTTCGCGAGTCGACGATGCGGTTTGGAATGACGCCGACGTAGGTCGCTCCGGCGAGCGGGACCACCGCCGCGGACGGGGCGGATGAGGGCCCGGCACCAAGGGCGTTGCTCGCGGTCACGCTGAACGTGTACGCGGTGCCGTTGGTCAGACCAAGGATCGTGCAGGTCAGGGCGCCCGTCGTGGCGCAACTGAGCCCGGCAGGAGAAGACGTGGCTGTGTAGCCGGTGAGCGGAAGCCCACCGTTACCTCCGACGGCCGCCCAGGAGACTGTGGCTGCCCGGTTGGTGGCGACGGCCGCGACTCCAGTGGGAGCGTCGGGGGTCGTAGCCGGGATGACCGAGTTGGAGACGCCGGCCGGGCCGGTGCCAACGGCGTTCGTCGCGGTCACCCAGAACATGTAGCTCACTCCGTTGGTGAGGCCAGTTACGGTGCAGCTAGTCAGACCAGTGGTCCCGCAGGTGAGACCGCCTGGCAACGAGGTCACGGTGTAGGCGGTGATCGCAGAGCCGCCCGGGTTGGCGGGAGCCGTCCAGCTGACCAGGGCGGAGGTGTTGCCGGCCGTCGCGATAACGGCGGTCGGTCCGTCCGAGAGCGAGGTCGGCGAGACGCCGGCCGTAGCGACCGAGGATGGACCGGTTCCGACCGCGTTCGTCGCGGTGACCGTGAAGGTGTAGGTCGTGCCTTTGGTCATGCCCGTAACCGTGCAGGTCAGGGCTCCGGTTGTGGTGCAGCCGAGCCCGCCGGGCGACGACACCACGGTGTAGCCCGTGACGGGCATTCCGCCGTCACTGGCCGGTGTAGACCAGGCGACCATCGCCGTCGAGGCTCCGGCCGCCGCGCTCACGCTTCTCGGCGCCGTGGGAACGGTCGCCGGAATGACGGTGTTGGACGCCAGGGACGCGGGACCCGTTCCGAACGAGTTGGTGGCGGTAACGGTGAACGAGTAGGGCGTGCCGTTGGCAAGCAAGGTCACATTGCAACTGAGGGCGCCGGACGTGGCGCAGGTGCGTCCCCCAGGTGACGAGGTCACGGTGTAGCCCGTGATCGCCAGCCCGCCATTGGCGGCTGGCGCGGTCCAGCTAACGGTGGCCAGCGTATTGGCGGCCACGGCCACGACCGCCGTCGGAGCGCCGGGCACGGCCACTGGCGTAACCGCGTTCGACTGCGGCGACGCAAGGCTGGTTCCCGCGCCGTTCGTGGCTGTAACGGTGAACGTATATGAAGTGCCGTTAGTAAGGCCGGTGACGGTGCAGGTCAGATTGCCAGGCAGGGTGACCGGACAGCTCTGGCCGCCGCCGCCGGATGCGGTCGCGGTGTAGGAGAGGATAGCGGAGCCGCCGTTGGAAAGCGGCAGGCCCCACGACACCACCGCCTGGGCGTTCCCGCCAACGGCGGTCACTACAGTGGGTGGACTCGGAGCCGTGGGCGGGATGACCGCGTTGGACGCCGCGGACGCCGGGCCCGTCCCAATGCCGTTCGTTGCGGTCACCGTGAATGTATACGAGGTTCCGGGCGTGAGGCCGGTAACGACGCAGCTGAGGTTGCCCGGCAGCGTGACTGGACAGGTGTGGCCGGCCGGCCCCGAAGCCGTTGCGGTGTAGGACTGAATCGGGGAGAGGCCGTTGGCTGTCGGGAGCGACCAGCTGACCGTGGCCGAGGCCACGCCCGCGACCGCGGTGACCGAGAGCGGCGGGCCAGGCGCGGTGGCAACGAGCTGCCGTTGGACCGCATTCGAGGTCGAATCTCCGGCGGCATTGAAGGCTACGACACGGTAGCTGTAGACATAGAGCGGGACTACGGTCTGATCGATGAAGGCCGTCTGGTTGGCGAGTGCGGTGCCAATCTGACCGTAGGCTCCCAACGCGCCGCCCAGACCACCGTCATCCGCACGTTGGATGCGATATCCCTCCTCGCCCTTCGGGTCGCCCCATGTAGTGCCAGGGAGGCCGTAGGCCGGAGAGGGCGGAGTCCCGTCGGTCCAGCTCAGGTTGAGAGCGCCGGAGGATGAGGCCACCGAGAGAACCGGCGCGTCGGCCAGGGTCTTCGGGACGTCGTACACGACGGGCCGCATCATGTCGTTCTCTTCGTGGCCGAG
>PMKN01000013.1 GCA_003158675.1 Chloroflexota bacterium
GAGGGCCAGCTCGAGAAGGTCATGATCGCCTTCGCCGGCGGTGCCACCGAGGTTCTCGTCTGCACCACGATCATTGAGTCGGGCTTGGACATCCCGAACGCGAACACGATCGTCATCGACCGCGCCGACACTTTGGGCCTGGCTCAGCTCTACCAGCTGCGCGGCCGAGTCGGCCGCTCCAGCCGGCGTGCCTATGCGTACCTACTGTACCGCCGCCGCGAGAAGCTCTCGGACGTTGCCCGCAAGCGACTCCAGGCGATCTTCAACGCCTCGGAGCTGGGGGCGGGGTTCCAGATTGCACTCTCGGACCTGGAGATCCGCGGCGCCGGGAACATCCTGGGCGCCGAACAGCACGGTCACGTTGCGGCCGTCGGCTTCGATCTCTACGCCCGCCTGCTGGCCGAGGCCGTCGAGGAACAGAAGGCGGAATTCGAAAGGCGGCCGGCAGTCGTCGAGCGGCCGGGCGCGGTCGTAGACCTGCCGGTGGACGCACACTTGCCCGATCTCTACGTGCCCGACACTGCTCAGAAGCTCGAGCTTTACCGGCGTTTGGGGCGCGTCCGAACGGCAGGCGAGCTGGCCGCGTTCCGCCAGGAGCTGTCGGATCGATTCGGTCCTCCGCCGCAGCCGGTCCTGCGCCTTCTCGAAGTCGTGGAGCTGCGCATGGCCGCAGAATCGGCCGGAATCGCTTCGATCTCGCGCGAGGAGGGCGAGCTGGTCGTTCGCCTGGGCACCCTGACGCGAGCTTCGGTCATGCGCGCCCTCGCTCCGATGGGTCGGGACGTCGTCCGCTTCGGGTCGAACCAGGCCCGCATCCGCCTGCCCCGTGACCCGGTCCGGGCCTGGAGTGTGGCCCAATCCGTGGTCTCGCGGCTTGTTCCAGCTGCGCGGGAGCAGAACGAGCAGCGCGAACGTGCGGCCGCCGCCCAGGCACCGCTCTAGGCGCCGCGGTTGGCCCCGACCGGCCCGCATCGCGTACCCTAGTGCCGTTCGGAGAGGATGGTGCCGCGGCCGACCCCGTGAGCCCGTCACCGGCAGTCGGTCAGATCCGTCGCATCCCGCGTCACGGGGACCGGACAGAAGGACAAGGGATGCAGCGAAGAGACAGGCGAGGCGCGGCCGGAGGGGGCGAGAAGGACAACTTCCGCCCGGACATCGAGGGCCTGCGTGGAATTGCTGTCTTGCTCGTCCTCATCTTCCACGCGGCGCTGCTCTCCAACTGGGACTTCAAGGTTCTCAGTTGGGACATCAAGCCTTCGGGTGGCTTCATCGGCGTCGACCTGTTCTTCGTCGTCTCCGGTTTCCTCATCACCGGGTTGCTGATCCGAGAGCGCGAGCGAACCGGCCGGGTCAGCTTCTCCAAGTTCTACGCCCGGCGAGTCCGCCGCATCCTGCCCGCCGCGGCGGTCGTGCTGCTGGTGACCATCCCGCTCTCGTCCACCCTGCTCACGCTCATACAGCGGCCGGACGCGATGCAGGACGGAGCTGCGGCCGCGCTCTCGTTCGCCAACGTCCGATTTGCCCTCACCACCGACTACTTCAATCCCGTCAGCTACTCGCCGTTTCTCCACTTCTGGTCGCTCGGAGTGGAAGAGCAGTTCTACTTCGTATGGCCGGCGCTCCTGTTCGTGGCGGCGTGGAAGAGCCCGCGCCTGGGCGCGGGTCTAGCCCTTGGCTCGATCGTCGTAGTGTCGTTCCTGGCCAGTCTCTACATGACGGACGCGAACCCGAGCTGGGCCTTCTACATGTTGCCAACTCGGGCCTGGCAGCTGGCTGCCGGCGGCATGCTCGCCATCGGCGCTGGTTCGTTCGCGCGACTGCCGCGCTCCCTGCGCGGCGTCCTCTCGAATCTGCTGGTGGTCCTGGGATGGATCGCACTCGCGGCGCTGCTCTACGACGCGTTCACCATCGACTCTCGAACGATCCCGTATCCGGGCATGGCGGCACTGCTGCCGACGGTCGCGGCGGTCCTGCTCATTGCGTCGGGCACCGAGGCGCGCGGCCCCGGCATGGTTCTGGGGTGGATGCCGCTCCGCTTCATCGGCAAGATCAGCTACTCGCTNNTACCTGTGGCACTGGCCGATGCTGATCCTGGGCGGCACCTACCTGCAGGGCACGCTGCAATCGGCGGGGGCGCCGGGGCAGGTGCAGCAGTTCATGACACCTCAGCAAGCCCTCGCTCTGGCCCTGTTCTCCATTCCAGTCGCCGCCGTTAGCTGGGGTCTGGTCGAGGAGCCTTTCCGGCGCGGCTTCATCCCACTGCCTCGGCCCAGCCGGACGGTGCTCGCCGGGGTAACGGCGATGGTCGTCGTCGCAATGATCGGTGTCAGCTTCCAGTGGAGCGCCCAGGCTGCCCTCGCCGACCTCGGCGGCCCTGATACCGCCATCGCCAACGCCAACGCCACCGACTCCGCTCCTCCCGACGACACTCTGCCGCCTACCACGCCCACACCTCGGGCCACCGTCGTCACGCCCAAGCCGGGCCAATCGCCCACTCCTGGCCAATCGGCGTCGCCCGGCCAATCGGCCGCCCCGGCGCCACAGATGACGCCGGCTCTGACTCCCTCGCCGGACGGCCCGCCGCCGACCTCGTTCGCGGTCACGAACGCTCTGACCCCCTCGCTCGCGAATGCGTCCAAGGACTACGAAAAGCCGTGGAAGGACAACTGCCTCGGCTTTGAATCGTCGACGGTGCCGGCCGCCTGGGGTAAGTGCGTCTACGGCAACACCAACGGCACGTATCAGGTAGCGCTGATCGGCGACTCGCACGCGTCGGCTCTCTTCCCAGGGATCAACGAGGTGGCCAAGGCCCACGGTTGGAAGCTCGTCGTCTACATGAAGGTCGACTGTCCGTTCGTCGACATCCCGGTCATCGACTTCAACCTCAAGCGCGAATACCCCGAATGCGGCACCTGGAACGACAATGTCATCGCGCGGCTAAATGCCCATCCGCCGGACCTGGCGATCGTCTCCAACATGCGCCAGATCAACTACTCGAACGATGCCGATGCCGGGGTCACGGCCCAGGGCAACGCCATGGCCCGCGAGATGGAGAAGATCCCGAGCTCCAGCCGGGTGGTCATGATCCAGGACATTCCGGACCCGTGGACCTACGAGGTTCCGGTGTGCCTGTCGAACAACCTTGCCGACTACCGCAACTGCGCATATTCACGAGCCAGCGGTTTCGCGTCCTATCTGGGCAAGCGCGAGGCCGTTGCCGTCAAAGCGACCGGCGCCGGCCTCATCAATCTATCCAGCGCCATATGCCCTGGCACCGGTGCCTGCCCGGCGGTGATCGACAATATGATCGTCTTCCGCGATCAGCACCACCTGACGGCGACCTTCGCGAAATCGCTTGGGCCAGTCATCGATCAGCAGCTGGTGGCGCTTCTGGCTCCGCCGTCTTCATCTCCGGCGCCGCCGACGCCGTCGCCTGCCTCGGGGGGCTGAGCGCGGCAACCCGATCATTCGAGGCGCGCTCCGGGACGGCGCCGGAGGGGCGAGGGCCCGGCCGGTTGGGGGGTCGGAACCGCACGGCGCTGCGGTAGACTTCCCGTGCCGAACCCAGCCGACAGCCTGACCGGGAGGATCGTCTCGACATGACCGCGGAGGAGCTGCGCGCGAAGATCCGCGAGGTCCCCGACTTTCCCAAGCCGGGCATCCTCTTCTACGACATTACGACCCTGCTCAAGGACGCGGATGCATATCGCGAGGCCATCGATCTCATGGTCGAGCCATACCGCGCCGAGGGCGTCGACATAGTCGTGGGCATGGAGTCGCGCGGCTTCATCTTCAGCAGCCCGATTGCGTACCAGCTGCACGCTGGCCTGGTGCCCGTTCGCAAACTTGGCAAGCTGCCGGCGGAAACCGTCTCGGTCGAATACGCGCTCGAGTATGGCTCGAACACTCTCGAGATCCACAAGGACGCGATCCGCCCCGGCCAGCGGGTCCTGATCGTGGACGATCTGCTCGCGACGGGAGGCACCGTCAAGGGCACCATCGAGCTGGTCGAGCGGTTGCAGGGCCAGATCGTTGGATTGGGGTTCCTCGTGGAGTTGCTGGTCCTCAAAGGCCGCGAGCGCCTTGCCGGCTACAAGACGACGAGCGTCATCCAGTACTGACTGCGGACGTGAATCCTGTGACCTTCTCAGGCAACCGTGACAGGGCCACCGAGGGGCCCGGTTCGGGGCGAGCTCCGAGGCCGGCTTGGCGGCGCGACCCCCGAGTGCCACGTTGACAACGCGGGCCGTCGCCCGGGGCGAGCGCGACTCGATCTCCGTCCAGGAGACGACTGATCGGACGATGCTCCGAGCCTTCCTCGAGACGGATCGCCTCTTCTCCGCATATGCGCTCTGCGATCTGGATGACCGGGAGTTCCTCCGCACTCGCTGGGGGGCGGCCACCTCCGGCGGTCGGCCCGTGGCCGTCGTGCTCCAGTACGCCGGCTATTCGCCGCAGCCCGTCTTCGTGATGGGCGACAACGATGGGATCGGGGCCATTCTGGCCTCCGTCATCAAGCCGCGGACGGCGTACGTCGCCGCTCGCCTGGAGAACCTGCCCGGGGTAGAGACCCAGTACAAGGTCGATCCGGGGCCGGAGATGGTGCGGATGTGGACGGACCGATCGCTCTTTCGCCCCTTCCCGGCCGAGGTTCAGCGACTGCTGCCCGTCGAGATCGGCGAGCTGAACCGGCTATACCAGCTGGGCTTTGCGTCGTGGCTGCCCGCCAGCGCCATCGCCGACGGTCTCTACTACGGCATCCGCATCGGCGGCCGGCTCGTTTCGGCCGCCGGCACGCACGTCATCAGCGCCTCGGCGCGTATGGCGGTCGTGGGCAACGTCATGACCCACTCCGAGTACCGAGGCCGCGGCTACGCCACCGCAGTCACGGGCGCGGTAACATCGGAGCTGCTGCGCTTCTGCGACCAGGTCGTGCTCAACGTCCGGGCCGACAACCCGCCTGCGCTGGCGGCATACCGACGCCTCGGCTACCAGGTTCACGTCAACTTCGAAGAACGTCTCATCCACCGCAGCGAGTCGGTGTGGAGCGGCTGGACGGGTCCGATCCGTCGCCTCTTCGCGGCCCACAAGGAGTTCTGATCCAATGACCACGACCCCGACGCGAGTGGCGTCGCACCTGCCGGCCCACGATCTGGCCGATCTCGACCTCGCCGCAGAAGGCGTCCGCCGGATCGAGTGGGCCGAGCGCGAAATGCCGGTCCTGCGCCTCATCCGCGAGCGTTTCGGGCGCGAAAAGCCGCTCCAAGGGCTGCGTCTGGCGGCGTGCCTGCACGTGACCACCGAGACGGCGAACCTGGTCCGGACGCTCAAGGCCGGCGGCGCGGAAGTGGTGCTGTGCGCCTCCAACCCGCTCTCCACCCAGGACGAAACGGCCGCGGCGCTGGTCGCCGAATATGGCATCTCCGTCTTCGCCCGCCACGGCGCAGACCGCGGCACGTACTACAAGCACCTCAACGCTGCCGCCGACATCCGGCCCAACATGACGATGGACGACGGCTGCGATCTGGTGACGCTCATCCACCAGGAGCGCCGCGACCAGCTGGCCGAGATCTTCGCCGGGACCGAGGAGACCACGACGGGCGTCATCCGGCTCAAGGCCATGGCCGCGGACAAGGCCCTCGGCTATCCGGTGGTGGCCGTGAACGAGGCTCTCACCAAGCATCTCTTCGACAACCGCTACGGCACGGGCCAGTCCACTCTCGACGGTATCTTGCGGGCGACGAACCTGCTCATCGCCGGCCGTCGTGTCGTCGTCGCCGGCTACGGCTGGTGCGGCAAGGGCATTTCGTCGCGCTTCCGGGGTATGGGGGCGCAGGTGGCCGTGGTCGAGGTCGACCAGGTCCGCGCCCTCGAGGCGCTGATGGACGGCAACCTGGTCATGACGATCGGCGAGGCCGCGCCCTGGGGCGACATCTTCGTGACGGCTACGGGCGACATCCACGTCCTCCGGGCCGAGCACTTCGAGCTCATGCGCGACGGCGCGATCATGGCCAACTCGGGGCACTTCGACGTCGAGATCGACATCCCGGCGCTGACGAAGCTGGCCGACGGACGCGTTCGTGAGGTCCGTGACAACGTCGTCGAATACACCGTCGGCGGCAAGCGACTCCACGTACTGGCCGAGGGACGGCTGGTGAACCTCAGCTGCGCCGCCGGTCACCCCGCGTCGGTGATGGACATGAGCTTCGCCAACCAGGCCCTCACGGCCGAGTGGCTCAAGAGCCATCACTCCGAGCTCTCGAAGGGCGTCTTCGACGTCCCCGAGGCGATCGATGTGGAAGTTGCCCGGCTCAAGCTGGCGGCACTGGGCATCATCCTCGACCCGCTCACCCCGGAGCAGGCGAAGTATCTCGCCTCCTGGCAGCACGGCACCTGATCCGCTCGGCGTCGGGACGGCCGATTGCTTCGTTGCTCCCGGCGCTCCTCGCGCCGGACCCCGCGGGAGCGGCGGGGCCTGGCCGGCAAGGCGTCTGCAACGTCACGCGGTAGAGATCCTGAAGACCGGCGCCCACGTGCTAACCTTCGGGCTGCCCCGCGGCGAGTCCTAGTTCGCGCCTCGATCGAGTGCTAGACCTGGAGAACCATGGCCAGCTTCCTTGACGACCCTCAGTACCTGTTCACGTCCGAGTCCGTGACCGAAGGTCACCCGGACAAGATGTGCGACCAGATTTCGGACGCGATTCTGGATGCCATCCTGGCCGACGATCCCGATGCACGGGTCGCTTGCGAGACTGCCACGACGACCGGCATCGTCATGGTTCTCGGCGAGATCACGACCTCGACGTATGTCGATTTTCAGTCGGTTGTCCGCGACACCGTGAAAGACATCGGCTACACGAACGCCGAATACGGGTTCGACTATCTGACTTGCGGCACGCTGGTCAGCGTCAAGGAGCAGTCGCCCGATATCGCCATGGGCGTGGACGAGATCGGCCATGAACTAGGGGCCGGCGACCAGGGCATGATGATCNNCGAGACGCCCGAGTTGATGCCGCTGCCCATCTCGCTGGCTCATCGCCTGGCGCGTCGCCTCGCGGAAGTCCGCAAGAGCGGCGCGCTTCCCTACCTGCGCCCCGACGGCAAGTCCCAGGTCACCGTCGAATACGAGCGCGGCGTGCCCAAGCGCGTCACCAATATCGTCGTTGCGGCCCAGCACGATCCCGACGTCGCCAATGAGAAGCTTCGGCCGGCGATCATGGAAGCCGTGGTCCTGCCGTCCATTCCGGCAGAGCTGCGCACCCGTGACCCCCTCATCCACATCAACGCCACCGGCCGCTTCGTCATCGGCGGCCCGATGNNTCGGGCAAGGATCCGACGAAGGTCGACCGCTCGGCCAGCTACGCGGCTCGTTGGGTGGCGAAGAACGTAGTGGCGGCGGGACTGGCCGACCGCTTCGAGATTCAGCTCGCCTACACCATCGGCATCGCCAAGCCGGCCTCCGTCTCGATCGAGACTTTCGGCACGGAGCGCGTTCCGGACCATCGAATCCTGGCGGCGATCGAGAAGCATTTCGACCTGCGGCCCGCGGGGATCATCGAAGCCCTGGATTTGCGCCGGCCGATCTACCGGCCGACTGCAGCGTACGGGCATTTCGGCCGCACCGACGGCGACTTCCCCTGGGAGCGGCTGGACAAGGCTGCGGCCCTCGCCGACGAGTGCGGCGTCGTCGTCCCTGCTGAAACCGGATCCTGAACGCGTGTACGCAGTCGTTCTGGCGGGCGGGGGCGGAACGAGGCTCTGGCCGCTCAGCACGCCCGAACGCCCCAAGCCGTTTCTGCGGTTGATCGGCGACGAGACCTTGATCGAGCGCTCGGTGGCGCGACTCTCGCCCCTGGTGGCCCCGAATGACGTCTACGTCGTCACCGACCGACGGTACGTCGATCTGGCCCGCGAGCAGCTGCCCCAAGTCCCGGCCTCCAACTTCATTGGCGAGCCGATGGGTCGCAACACCGCGGCGGCAGTGGCTCTGGCCGCGGAAGCGATCGACCGCCCGGCAGGCGAGGCCATGGTCATCCTGCCGGCCGATGCCCACATCGCCGATGAGAGTGGCCTGCGCGCGGCGCTGGCGGTTGCCGGCGAGCTGGCCGCAGACGGCGCTCTCGTGACCCTCGGGGTGAAGCCGGACCGGCCTGAGACCGGCTATGGCTACGTCGTGGCTCGGCTGCCGGCCCGGATTGTGGCCGGCCGCGAAACATACACCGTGGACCGGTTCGTGGAGAAGCCCACGGTAGAACGTGCCCTGGATTTGATCGCCACCGGACTCGCAAGCTGGAACGCTGGCATCTTCGTCTGGACGCGCGCCGCGATCCGGGACAGGCTACGGCGGCACGCTCCGGAGATCGTCGGACCCATCGCAGTCGCCTGCGGGTCCGGCTCCACGGACGACCTGGCCCAGGTATATCCCGCCCTGCGGGCTACCTCGATCGACTATGCCGTGATGGAGCCTGCGTCACTCGAAGGAGCGGTTGCGGTCGTGCCGATGAACGTGGGCTGGAGCGATCTTGGGAGTTGGTCTGCGCTCCGAGATGCCTGGCACGATGCGGCCCGCGCAGGTTCGGTGGGCGCGGCTACGGCAGGCACGGGAAACCGGCGCGATCTCGGTTCGGCCAACAGTCTCGTCCTGGCGGGGGACCGGCTGGTGGTAACCATCGGGCTCACCGACACCATCGTGGTCGACACTCCCGACGCTCTTCTCATCTGCTCCGCGGATCGGTCGCAGGAAGTCAGGTCGATCGCGGAAGAGATGGCCAGGTCAAATCAGCCCGCATCCACCAGGGAGAGCAAGCCTTGAGCGCCCCAGCAACCTCGGAACGGACTCGGATCGTATTCGGGACGGACGGTTGGCGCGCTCGGGTCGCCGAGGACTACACGTTCGAGAACGTCCGCCGCTGCGCTCGTGCCGTGGCCGAGTACGTGGTCGAACGTGGCGAGGAATCCAAGGGCATCGTCGTCGCCTACGACCGCCGATTCGTCAGCGAGTACTTCGCGGCGGCGGCCGCCGAGGTCCTGTTGGCCTACGCGATTCCAGTCTCGCTGGCGGCCGAGGCGGTCCCGACGCAGATGTCCTCCTTCGAGGTGGTCCAGCGAAAGTCGGCGGCCGGCATCGTGATCACCGCCAGTCACAACCCCTGGATGGACAACGGCTTCAAAGTCAAGTCGCCCACCGGCGCGGCGGCCAGTCCCGACATGCTGAAGGCGATCGAGGGCTTCCTGGCGACCGACGAGGGCAAGCCCATTCCGCGTCGTCCCATTGCGGACGCGGAGGCAGCCGGCATGCTCGAGCGATTCGATCCCTACGTGGAGTATGTCAAGTTCATTCGCACCAACGTCGACGTGGATCGTCTCGCGGCAGCCGATATGAGCGTGCTTGTGGAACCGCTCTATGGTTCCGGGGCGGGCTGGCTTCCACGAATCCTGGGCGGCGGCAGGATCCGCGTCAGCGAGATCCACTCGGAACGGAATCCGTACTTCGGTGGCGTCAATCCTGAGCCGATTCCGCCCAACGTCGATGACGCGCTGGCGAAGCTCGCCCGCGGAGGATACGACCTGGGGCTGCTGCTCGATGGCGACGCAGACCGGTCCGGCCTGGCCGACGAGCGCGGCACCTTCATCNNCATCGGCCCCAAGATGATCGAGACCGGGGCGATGATGGGCGGCGAGGAGTCGGGCGGTTTTGGGTTCGGCATGCATCTGCCAGAGCGCGACGGCATCTTCACCGACTTGATGCTGCTCGACCTGTTCGTCTGCGAGAGAGCTGCCGGGCGGTGGCCGGCGAGCAAGGCGATAGCCCACCTGCACGAGATTGCAGGGCCGTCGAGCTACCGGCGCGTGGACATCCATTTCGACGCGGCCAGCTACCCCGCCCTCAAGGGCCGTCTCCTGGTGGAGTTGCCAGATCGAGCACCGGCCGCGCTCGCCGGCCGGCCGGTCGTCCGCACCGAGCCGCTCTCGACCAACGACGGCTTCAAGTTCTTCGCCGACGACGGATCGTGGCTGTTGGTCCGCTTCAGCGGCACCGAGCCTCTCGTTCGGGTCTACACCGAAGCCGCCACGGCGGAGGCGGTCGACGCCAACCTCGCCGCGGGCGGGGAGATCGTTCGAGGCGCCTAAGCGGCAGCGGTTATCTGGAACGAGCGTTCTGGCCGAGTCGGAGCGACCGATCCAGCCCGCCAGTTCGCCTCGGTCTCAAACCCCGTCCAGGACCGCTACGAGGTGCTCAGAGGGCCGTCAGATTGGCCGTCCGGAAACGTCTGCCACTCTTGGCTCGCAGCTGTACAGTGAGGCCAACCGGCTCGGTCGTTCGTCTGGGCGACCGGCGACCGGACCTCTTCGGGGCATGCAGGGCGACGGAGGGTAACAGCGATGCACAGCACTCTCATCGGGAAGGTCGAGAAGGCCAATCGCTACGCCCGCGAGCTGGATCGGATCTCATTCGAACAGCTCGCGGTCACGTTTAAGGGCGACAACGACACTCACACGGTTCGACTCGACGGCGGCGCCTGGCAGTGCACCTGCCACTTCTTTGAGAGCTGGGGATCTTGCGTCCACGTACTTGCCCTGCAGAAGATCCTGGGCGTCATGCTCCCCGAAGCCGCCCAGGTCTCGATCTTTACAGCCCAGCCTGCCGTGCCCGTCTAGAGACGGCAGCGGGAAGCGGGATCGCCCTCGGTACCGGAAGTCGGCGGCTGCCCAGCTCCCGGTCGGCACAGTAGGAACCATGAACGCTAGAGGACTGCCAGTGAATCGCCGGGGCCCCCGCATCGTCTCTTTGGCCTGTGCCGCCTTCATCCTGGCGCTGGCCGGCGCCGCCTGCACGAGCAATGCGAAGCAAACCCCGATCTACGTCTTTCAGACTCCGTCGCCGATCCCTGCCACCCAGGCCCCGACGCAGACCACCATCGTGGTCGAGCCGACCGTCCCGCCCCCGGCAACGCCCCGCGCCACAATCACTCCGTGGCCGACGATCCCGCCGACGCCCGTCCCGACGCCTCCGCCAACCCCGGGCAAGACGCCCGTCTCGTCAGCCGGACCCACGTCGCCCGCCGGAGTCTGCACGGGCGGGCCCAAGAACCAGTCGTTCTTCGTCAATGCTGCGAACAGCCTGAAGTTCGCCGTCTACTGCGCCACCCTGGGTAGCGGATGGAGCCTGGGGACGGCCCACTTCGATATTCCAAAGGCTGGCGGCTGGGTCGCCATGACGTACACCGGCCCCGGCGGCGCCACGATCGTCGTCTCGGAAGGCGCGTTCTGCCTGACCAGTGCCGCGGCTTGCGCCCCCAACAGCGGCAATCTCGGAAGCGGCAGCTTTGGTGGCCTGTCCGGCCGTCTCTACTCGATCTCCGGCGGGTTCGCGATATACGTGAATCCGGGAACGACTCACGCCTACTCGATCACGGGCCACAACGTGACGCAAGGAGTGCTGCAGGCGGCCGCCGCTGGGCTCAAGGTCGTGTCTAAGTCCTGACGGTCCCTGACTATGCGTCCGTTCGGGGCTCCGACTGGTCCGGCTCAGGCGCTTCCGGCTCCGACTCGTCGGGCTTCACGGCGCTCCGCTTTCGGGCCATGGGCTGCGGTTCGGCGGTGAGGCCAGGCTCCACCTCCTGGTCCTCTCCGGCTTGCGGCAAGCGTGGCACTCGAATCGGACGGCCCTCGCGCTCCTCCAAGCGGCGCGCGGCCCGAACTGCCACCGGCTGAGCGTCTACCCGCATGTGTCCCAGGTAGTAGAAGAAGAACGAGGCGAACACGGCCGCGATGGGAATGCCGAAGATGGCACCGGGGATGCCGGCCAGCTTCGTGCCGACCATGACCGAGCCGAGGACCACGACCGGGTGGAGCCCCACAGCCTCGGCCATCAGACGCGGCTGGATGAGGTTCATGAGCACGAACCAGCCAACGACCATGATTATCAGTACCGGCAAGACGGCGCTGGGCTGGAAGAAGACCGCCACCATGACGGGCGGCAGCCAGGAGATGAACGGGCCGAAGAACGGAATCGCCTGTAGCACTCCCGACGAGACGGCGGTGACGGGCACGTACGGCAGGCCGAGCAGCATGCTGGCCGACATGGAGACGAGGCCGTAGACGAGCCCGGACAGGGCCTGGCCCCTCAGGAAGCCGCCGAACGATCGCGCGACACTATGTTCGAGAAGCTTGGCCTCGTCGGTGTATGCGGGCGGGACGAGACGGAAGAGGAAGCTGACGATCCGGTCGCGGTCGACGGCCATGTACAGCGATAGGAAGAAGACAAAGAGCAGGTTTCCGACCACGCCCAGGCTCGCGACGGCGACATCCCCAACCGGCTTGGCCAGTTCGCCGGCACCGTTCTTGAGGTTGGCCAGAAGCAAGTTGATCTGGTCGTAGAGGCTGATCTGGCCGGCGCCCATGGCGTTGAGGCGGTCCTGCCATGGCTGCAGGATCTCTCGCAGGCGCTGGTCGGACGGCCACTGGTTGACGAGGTTGTTGATCGACGTGTACAGCTGCTGGGCCACGATCACCATGGCGGCGGCGACAACGCCGATCAGGAGGGCATACACCAGGATGACGGCCAGTGTCCTTGGCAGGCCGGGGATCAGGTGGACGAGAGCGCTGGCCAGGGGGCTCAGGATGAAGGCCAGCAACCAGGCCAGGAAGAAGATCATGATCACGTCGCTGAAGTACGCGACGAGGCCCGTCACGTCGCCGATGACGACGAATGCGACCGCGATCGTTCCCAGGGCGATCAGCGCGGTCAGCCAACGCTCCAGGCGGGGCGTGAGGAAGGCCGCGGATGAAAGCTGGTCTCGCATGGTCCCCTCGCTCCTCGGCACGGGCTGACGCCGAGATGGTACGCCCCGGGGCGTGGGTCCGGTTGGTACTCGCGGCGCGAGCCCGGACCCGCCGTTCCCGTGCGTGCGACTCCCGGCCCGGTGGCGCGACCTGCGTTGACACCGTTGGGCGGGCCGGTCAGCATCCGACCACCCGGGGCCGACCCGGACCGTAGGGAGGATTCTCTGATGGCGCGCTCCGCGCCAGAAACCCCGGCCACGACCGACCATGGGTTGAGAGGGACACTCGGTCAGGCGGTCGAATTCGACCTGGTTGGCGCCGCGGCCGTTCTGCTTCTGCCGGGCCTTCTCGCATGAACCGCAGAACCGGCACCTTGCTGGCGGCGGTCCTGGGGTCCGGGGTCGTCTTCCTCGACTCCACCGTGGTGAACGTAGCTCTGCAGCGCATCGGCCAGGAGCTGCCGAGCAGCTACTTCGGCGTCCTCGAAGGCCAGTCCTACGTCTACAACGCCTACCTGCTGAGCCTGAGCGCGCTTCTGATACTGGCCGGTGCATTGGCCGACGCCTACGGGCGCCGCCGGCTGTTCGTGATCGGACTCGTGGGCTTCGGCGTCTCGTCGGTCCTGTGTGGCTTCGCGCCCAACATGGAGACGCTCATCGGCTTGCGAATCGCTCAGGGAGCGGCCGGGGCGCTGCTCGTGCCGGGATCGCTGGCGCTCCTCACACACACTTTTGAGGGCGCCGAGCGCGGACGGGCCATCGGTCTGTGGGCGGCGGCCTCCGCGGCGACTGTGATTCTCGGGCCACTCGTCGGCGGCCTGCTCGTCGACTCGGTGTCGTGGCGGGCCGTCTTCTTCTTGAATGTGCCCCTTATCGCCATCGCCCTGTGGGCGAGCTGGCGATACGTGGAAGAGAGCCGTGACCCGGATGCGGGCAAGGCCTTCGACTGGGCGGGTGCGGCCACGGTCGCCGTGGCGGTCGGCGGCCTTTCGTTCGGGGCGATCTACGGCCAGCAGCACCAGTGGCGCGACGCCGTCGGGCCCGGGGCGTTGATCGTGGGCGCGATCGCCTCGGTTCTGTTCGTCGTCCTGATGGCGCGCGGACGGCATCCGCTCGTGCCCCTGGGCCTCTTCCGGTCGCGCAACTTCGCAGTTACGAACCTCTCGACGTTCCTCATCTACGGCGCGCTGTACGTGGTGGGCTACCAGCAATCGATCTTCAGCCAGGGGACCCTCCTATACAGCGCCGCCGCCGCGGGCTTCATTGGCGTTCCCGGCGCCGTCTTGCTCGTCGTCCTCTCGTCACGCGTGGGCGCTCTCGCCGGCCAACTCGGTCCGCGCCGCTTCATGGCCATCGGCCCAGCCTTGATGGCCGCAGGGATCCTGTGGCTGGCCCGGATGCCGGCGAACAGCGCGGCCTGGAACCTGCAGCCAGGCGAGCCAGCCAGCTGGCTCCCGCCGGCCGGCTACCTGACGGACTTCCTGCCCTCGACGATCCTCTTCGGGCTTGGGCTCGCGATCACGGTCGCGCCTCTCACGACGGCACTGATGGCGTCTGTGCCTGAGGCCCGGGCCGGCCTGGGTTCAGCCGTGAACAACGCCATCTCGCGGGTCGGTCCGCAGCTTGCCGGGGCTCTGATCTTCGTAGCCATCACGGGCGCTTTCTATGCCGATATCTCCAGCCGGGTGCCCGGCATCGACACGACTTCGGATCAGTTCCGGCAGAACGTCTCGCCACTCAACCGTCCGGATCCATCGGTGAGCCTCGTGGTCGCCGGCGCGGCGCGCGAGTCCTCCACCGACTCATTCCACCTGGCCATGGGCATCGCCGCCGGGCTCTTGCTGGCCGGCGCTGCCACCAACGCGCTCGGCATCCGGGACCCGAGACGCGCGCCCTCAGGCACAGCCGCTGCGACCAACGCTTCTGCGCACGAGGCGGTGGATGGGCAGGTCGCCGGAGGATGAGCGAAGTCGCAACGGTAGACAAGATACGAAAGCGCCTGCCCATTTGAAGGCAGGCGCTTCGCCGGGACCCGGAAAATGTGGATCAGTTCAGCGCGTTGGCCGTCAGCCACTCCTTGGCGATCGTGGCGAGGTCCTTCTTGTCGAAGGTGTACTCGGAATTGAGCTTCAGCAGACCGTCCGTCGTCATTTTGGCCGAGACGTCGTTGAGGATCTTCTCGAAGCTCGCTTTGTCGACCTTGGCCAACAGGTCGTTGCGGACGAGCGGAGCGATGTTGTCGGCCGGCTGAGTGTGCTTGTCGTCGGTCAGCGTGACCCAACCGTTCTTCAGGATGTCGGGCTGCGTCGAGCACAACTCGCCCACGGTGATCGTGCCGGCGGTCAGGGCGTCGACCATCGGCTGGTCGCAAGCCGATAGCGGAAGCGCACTCGACAGGTCGAGACCATAGGCGTTCTTGAGGGCCGTCGCGCACACCGGATTGGTCGAGCAGTCGGTCGCGACGCCGAACTTCAGCTGGCTCTGGACCGCCGTCGTGTCGCTGAGTGTGGCCAGATGAAGCGCGTCGGCTGTCGCCTTGGTGACCACGAAGGCGTTCTGATCGGCCGCGGGGGCGTAGTCAAGGACGGTGATGCCGCCGCCCTTGCCGCTCAGGATCGTCTGCAGGGCGGTCTGATTCGTGGCCGGGTCGCCGGTGGTTTTGGTGGCATCGTAGTAGGCGAGTCCGCTCCCGATGTACTCGGGCTTGAGGTCGAACTGGCCACTCTCCAGCGCCGGGGCGCTTACCTTGCGGGTCCCGATGCCGATGCCGGTCCGGTCGACCGTGTAACCCTTGGCCTCGAGAGCTTGACCATATATCTCCGCCATGAGCTTCGATTCGTAGAAGCCGTCTGAGCCGAGCTTGACGGTTGGCTTGCTGCCCCCACCCGTCGAGCAGGCGCTCAGGAGCACCAGCATCGACGCCCCGAGGGCGAGCATGCGGGATGGCCGCATCTGGGTAACCTCCATGCGATTGCCGCGCGAACCAGTGGTGGGCCGCCGCGACGTCGCTCGACTATATGCGGCGGAGGGCGAATCTCCGCCGGGCGACCGCCTGACGCACCGCTTCGCGAGACTCGCCCGCGGGACGGCTCAGCCTGCGGTACGGGGCGCGAGACCGGGCGAAGCGAGACGCCTTTCCAGGAGCACGAACATGGCGAGCGTTCCGAGGGCCAGCGCGGCGACGAGTACCACGCCGCCAAACAGCTCGCCATTGTCCTGATTCGCGTCGCCGAGGACGATGTAGTGCCCCAGGCCTCCGAAGCCGAACGTGGCCCCGAGCGTGGCCGTGGCAATGACCTGGACTGCAGCCGACCGTAGCCCAGTGGCCAGAACCGGGAGCGCAATCGGCATCTCCAGGTCGAACAGGATCTGGCGCTCGCTCATACCCATACCGCGTGCCGCCTCCACCAGATCGCGGTCCACCCCTGCCACGCCCTGGTATGAGTTGACCAGGAGCGGCGGGCCGGCGAGCACGATCATGGCGATGAGGGTCGGATACAGAATGAAGCCGAGGTTGGGGTCCAGAAGCGTCGTGAACGGCACCAGGAGCCCGATCACCGCGAACGACGGAAGGGCGCGCCAGGCGTTCGCGGAGCTCACCACCAGCCACGAGAAGCGCCCGGTATGGCCGATCCACAGCCCGAGCGGCATCGCCACCAGAGCGGCCAGCAGGAGGGACAGGCCGCTCAGGGCCACGTGCTCGCCCAGGCGCAGCGGGATCCCGTTCGAGCCCTGCCAATGCGCCGGGTCGGCCAACCATTGGATCGTCGCCGCCACGATTTGCATCAGCGAACCGCCACTCCGGGCGCCAGCCGGGCAGCCGCCCAAGGCGTCAGCAGCCGCTGTAGAAGGACGAATCCGAGGTCGGCCGCCACAGCCAGCGCGATCGACAGCAGCCCACCAACGAGGATCTCCGTGGGGAACGTGCGGTGGTAGCCCTCGAGAATGTAGTAGCCGAGCCCACCGAAACGGTCGCCGAGAATGGCGGACACCGTGACCAGGCCGATCGTCGAGACGGCGGCCAATCGCAAGCCGGCCACCACCAGCGGCACGGCCAGCGGCAGTTCTACGCGCCACCACCGCTGGCCTGCCGTGTAGCCCATGCCGTCGGCGGCGTCGAGGACGTCCTGCGGCACCGAGTCGAAACCCGCCACGATGTTCGGCACGAGCAGAATGAAGGTGTAGAGCACCAGCGGCACCTCGGCCGTGACGATCGAGAGGCCGCTGAAGACGACCAGCGTCGCGAACAAGGCGTAGCTCGGGATGGTGTAGACAGCGGTTGCGATGAGCGTCACCAGGGGGTACAG
This sequence comes from Chloroflexota bacterium, assembly GCA_003158675.1. Lineage (GTDB taxonomy): Bacteria > Chloroflexota > Limnocylindria > Limnocylindrales > CSP1-4 > Fen-1039. The sequence continues at coordinate 17,093 of PMKN01000013.1, forward strand.
CCGTCGCCGTCGGATCGCCACCGCAGCCAGCCCGAACGAGATCGCAAAGCCGATGCTCACGGCGATGACCGCAAGGTACAGATGCTGGCCAAGGCGGTCGAGGATCGGGCCGATGTGGGCGCCGACCCAGTCCCAGCGGACAAGAGGCTCGCCGCTCACGCGCCGACCCTCGCGGGCGGGTCGTCCGTCAGAGAGCTTGCGATCGCGTCGACCGTGACCAGGCCGCGCGGCCGGCCGCCTTCGTCAAGGGCGATCCCGCCCCGAGTGTCGGCGACCAGGAGGATCGCCAGGGCGTCGCGCAGCTTGGTGCCGGGCGTGAACCGCGGCAGACCGACCGGCCTGCCCATCTTCTCCACGCGCAGGTCCGCGACCGTCCTCAACGACAGCCGCTTAAGCCCGCGGTCCTCGCCGACGAACCGGGCCACGAACTCGGACGATGGGTGGGCGAGGATCTCGTCCGGCGGCCCGAACTGCGCCAGGCGCCCGCCCTCCTGCATCACGGCGATGAGGTCGCCCATCTTGATCGCCTCGTCGATGTCGTGAGTGACGAAGAGGATCGTCTTAGCCAGCTCCCGTTGCAGCCGCAGGAACTCGTCCTGCAATCGCTCGCGAACGATCGGGTCGACGGCGGCGAAGGGCTCGTCCATCAGCATCAGCGGCGGGTCCGCGGCGAGCGCCCGGGCCACGCCAACGCGCTGCCGCTCGCCGCCGGAGAGCTGGTTGGGATAGCGGTTCTCGTACCTCCTCGGGTCGAGGCCGACTAGGCCCAGCAGCTCCTGCGTCCGGGCCCGCTGACGTTGACTGGACCAGCCCTCGAGCCCCGGGACAACGGCCACGTTCCGGCCGATCGTCAAGTGCGGAAAGAGCCCCACCTGCTGGATCACGTAGCCAATCCGGCGGCGCAATGCGGTCACGGGCTGGCTCTGGACGTTGACGCCGTCGAGCAGGATCTCGCCGGCGCTGGGCTCGATCAGCCGGTTGACCATCTTGAGGCTGGTCGTCTTGCCACAACCGGACGGTCCCACCAGAACGCAGATCGTGCCGGCCGGGACCTGGAACGAGAGGTCGTTTACGGCGCCGGGTGCCCCTACTCCGGAGTCGTACCGTTTGGTGACTCCCCGGAACTCCAACGATGCGCCGCCGGCTTTCCCGGCCGCTCCAGCGTGGCCGGACGCGTCGACCGTCATGCGGTCCTCTCCGAAGGACCTGCCTCCGAGCACGAATCCAGGCGGGTCGGGGTGGGTCCTCCGGCGCGACTCTACTACCTCTACAGGGAGCGTCCAGCCGGGCGCCTCATCCGGTTCGGAGAGCGAGCCCGCACGACCAGCGCGGCCACCTGATATCGCGGTCTCCGGCTAGCGCAGGCCCATCCGTTCGCGGACTTCGGTCATCGTGGCCTCGGCAATGGGACGGATACGTTCGGCGCCTTCGTTGAGGATCGCGCGCAGATGGGCCGGGTCGGCCAGCAACTCGCTGTACATCGCACGGGCCGGAGCGTAGTGGGCGATGATCCGCTCCACCAGCAGCTTCTTGGTGTCGACGCAGCCGGTTCGGGCGGCGCGCTCGCCATCCCAGATCTCCTCGTAGTCCTTGCCGAAGTGGCGGTGCAGCTGGCAGACGTTGCACACCTGCGGTCGCCCCGGATCGGTCCGGAGGATGCGCTGGGTGTCGGTCACCATCGACATGACCTGCTTGCGGATCACGTCCGGCTCGGCCAGGATTTCGATGGTGTTCCCGATCGACTTGCTCATCTTGCGCTGGCCGTCCGTGCCCAGGACGACCGGCGCCTCGGTGTAGACCGCCTGCGGCTCGGGGAAGGTCTCGCCGTAGCGGGCGTTGAAGGCGCGAACGATCTCGCGGCTGAGTTCCAGGTGCGGGGCCTGGTCCTTGCCGATTGGGACCAGCGATGCCTTTGGCAGAGCGATGTCGGCTGCCTGCAGGACCGGGTATGTCAGCAGCCCGTGGTTCACGTCCTCGGGCTGGTTCGCGCGCTTCTCCTTGTACGTAGGAGTGCGTTGCAGCCAACCGACGGGCGTCACAGTGTTGAACAGCCAACACAGCTCGGTGACTTCCGGCCGATCCGACTGGACGAAGACAGTGCACCGTTTTGGGTCGAGGCCCAGGGCGATGAGTGCGGCCGCCATCTCGAGAGTCTGGCGGCGCAGCACCTCCGGATCGTGGACGTGCGTGAGGGCGTGGTAATCCACGATGCAGTAGATGGCTTCGTAGCGATCCTGCAGCGCCACGTAGTTTCGAATCGCGCCCAGGTCGTTGCCGAGGTGGGGCCGGCCAGTGGGCTGGATGCCGCTGTAGATACGCGGCTTGACAGGCAGACTGGAGGGGCGGACTGTGGGCTTGGTCGTAGCGTCGGTCGTCATATCGGCGAGTTTAGCCGAGTGAACTGGCGAGGCCGGTCGAAAGAGTGCATCGTGTGCGTTGCACCTGCGCGGCGGCACTCCTGGCAATGGAGGGATCGGGGATGTTGGGAGATCGGCGCATTCTGGAACGGAGCGGTTCCGAATCCGCGCGGTTGCTCGGACGGGCGGCAGGCACTCTGCTGCTGGCGGTCGCGATAGCCGGCTGCAGCGCCACCTTCTCCCCTTCGCCGATCCCACCGGCCTCGCCATCGCCGGCCACGGCGACGGCCTCAGATTCGGCCGGGCCGACCGCGGTCGCGACGGACACGGCCGTGCCCACCGACACTCAGACGGACGTGCCGACCGACGTGCCCGTCGAGACGGATAGTCCCGAGCCCTCTGCCAGCCCAATGCCAACGGTGGCAGGCAAGGTGCTCGCCTGGGTCGCCGTGCAATTGCCAGACGCGCTCGTGGCTGGCTCCGACTCGACATTCCAGAACGCGCTCTTCGATTGGAGCCGCGGCTATCTGGCCTTCCACGAGGATGGGGTCGGCCGTTCAGTCGTTCCATGGACGTCGGCAGACGGGCGTGCCTGGAATCAGGGCCAGGCCTTCGACATGGCGGGACTGGACCGCGGCGCCTGGGTCGGACCGGTCGTGGAGGGGCCCGCCGGCCTGATCGCGGTGGGTCGTTTCCCCGGTTGTGCCGACGACGGATCCGGCTGTCAGCCCCAGCCGGCGACGGCGCTCTGGAGTTCGTCCGACGGGCTGGCCTGGAGCCGAGTGGATCTGCAGAAGGCATTCGGCGAGGCGGACGTCGAAGACGTGTCCGGCGGGCCGAAGGGGTATATGGCCGTCGGCACGACCAGCGACTCCGGCTCACCCGTGCCGGCAGTGTGGCTGTCGGCCGACGGGCGAACCTGGCACCCGGTCTCTCTCTCGGCCGACACTTTCAAGGATGCATACCTGGCGCGAGCCACGGTTCTGGGCGGTGGCTTCCTGGCAGCCGGCCGAATCGGAAGCCTGACGGGCTGGGGATCCGGCTTCTTCCCATCCACTACACCGGCGGTCTGGTGGTCGGCAGACGGCACCTCATGGAGCCGCGTGACGCTGACCGAGGTCGACGCCGCGCCCCAGGCCGAAGCCGCGGTTACGAAGATCGCCACCGGCAAACTCGTCGCGCACGTGGTCAGCTGGGACTGCGCATGCCCGCCCGAGGGCGACAGCCAGGCCTGGACTTCCACCGACGGACGCGCCTGGAAAGCGGTCCGGACAGCGTTTCCTTCGCCGGCAATCGTCGAGTCCGACGGCCACCAGGCACTCCAGGCGCTGCAGTCGCCCTCGGCCGACAGCGTGATGACCGTCGCCACATCCTCGGACGGGTTCAAATGGACGCAGCTCGCCGTTTCGGGCACGGGGCCCACGGATCTGCTCGACGAGGCCTACGGTCCGGCGGGTCTGCTCGTCGAGGACTTGAACGGAAACGTCTGGCTCGCGTCCATAGGCAAGGCTCCGGCCAGGTGAGCCGGCGGGCGATCCGATAGGGCGGACGTCGTCGGGCCGCGACGGTGCCCATGCGGCCGGGCATCCAAGAGCCGACGCCTCGGGTACCATTCCCGGACGACGGGCCAACGCTCCGTCACCGTCGGCTGCGACGCCATCTCGGCCTCGCTGGCCCCAGCAAATCAGCCTATGCCCTCCGAGAATCGACCACTCCGCGTCGCTATCCTCGGCGTGGGCACCGTTGGCGCGGAGGTGGCCCGAGGCTTTCTCCATAGCCCGGACCGGCGGATCGGGCCCGCGGGCGGGCGCATGCTCGAGCTCGTGGCCATCGCCGACATGAACGTCCAGGGCGCCGTCGACCGGGGCATGCCGCGGGAGATCATCGCGCCCGACGCGGCGGCCGTTGTTCGTCGCGATGACGTCGACATCGTTGTGGAGCTCCTGGGGGGCGAGGAGCCGGCCCGAAGCCTGATCCTTCAGGCGCTCGGCGCTCGCAAGCCGGTGGTGACTGCCAATAAGCACGTCCTGGCCCACTACGGCGCGGAGCTCGAAAAGGCCGCCCGAGCCAGTGGCGCCGCGCTTCGCTACGAGGCCTCGGTCTGCGGCGGCACGCCGGTGCTCGATCCGATCGCCCGCGATCTTGCGGCCAATCGTGTCCGGCGCGTGCGCGGCATCGTCAACGGCAGCACCAACTTCATCCTGACCCAGATGACGCAGGCCAAGCGGACCTACGAGGAAGTCCTCGCCGCGGCCCAGGCCCAGGGCTACGTCGAGCGCGATCCACGGGCGGACGTGGAGGGCCACGACGCCGCGAACAAGCTGGCCGTTCTGACCCGTCTCTGCTTCGGGGCGTGGCCGCGGATCGAGTCGATCGTCGCCACCCCGCCGTCCGTGCGCGGCGACGGCCTGCCCGGGATCACCGGCGTATCCGCCAACGACATCGCCGGCGCCGTGGCCCTGGGCCTGGCCATTCGCCTCATCGCCACGGCCAGCACGCCCGGGACCGCCGAGCCGGACTTCGGGCTGGCGGGCTCGGTCATGACCTCGGCCGTGCCGGTCGGGGCGCCGCTGGGTCGAACCGACGGCGTGCTGAACCGGCTGGAGGTCGATGCCGACCCGGTGGGACGCGTCTCGTTCGAAGGCCCGGGCGCGGGCGGCCCGGCAACCAGCAGCGCCGTCCTGGCCGATCTCCTCGAAGTGGTGCGCACGGGCCTCAGCACCTGGGCCGACCTGCCTCCCGCCGCCGCCGAACTCGTCGCCCTGGCCGACGACCGGGCCACCATCCGTCGGCCGTGGTACGTCTGCCTCCCCGGCGTTCTCCCGGAAGAAGTTCCGGGGCGTCTCGCCGAGGAAGTCGCCGGCCCGCCGCCGAGCGCTGTGCCGCGCCACCGGAGCCGGACCTGGGTCGCCATCCAGACGCGTCCGCTTCCCCTCACCGAAGTTCGCGAAGCGATCGAGCCACTCCTCGCCCCCGACCGCGACGTGCCCCTCTACCCGATCCTCACCTCGTAACCGGAGGCGTTCAAGTGTCCGCAAGTTCAGTCAACAACGCGATGCCGGCCGCACGCCTGGGCGCTCGACCTCGTCTGCTCGAACGCTACCGTGAGTTCCTGCCGGTGACAGACAGGACACCGATCATCACCCTGGGTGAAGGCAACACACCGCTGGTCCACATCGAGCGCATCGGCCGGCGTATCGGCGTCCCGAATCTATACGTGAAGTACGAAGGCATGAACCCGACCGGCTCCTTCAAGGACCGGGGCATGGTCATGGCCATCTCCAAAGCAGTCGAACAGGGCGACAGAGCCGTCATCTGCGCGTCGACGGGTAATACGTCGGCTTCTGCGGCGGCGTATGGCGCGGTCGCCGGCCTTGAGGTGATCATCGTCCTGCCCAAGGGCAAGATCGCCCTGGGCAAGATGATCCAGGGCATCGCGGCCGGGGCGAAGGTCCTGGCCGTCGACGGCAACTTCGACGACGCCCTGACCGTGGTACGCGAGATGGCCGAGCAGAAGGACCATCCGGTCACCCTCGTGAACCACCTCAACCCGAATCGTATCGAAGGGCAGACGACGGCGGCGTACGAGGTCTGCGATGACCTCGGCCGGGCGCCGGACATCCTCGCCTTGCCCGTCGGCAACGCCGGCAACATCACCGCCTATTGGCTCGGCTTCAACCGCTATGAAGCCGCGGGCCGTATCGGAGCCAAACCGAAGATGTATGGCTTCCAGGCGGCCGGCTCCGCGCCGATCGTTCTTGGCCATCCGATCAAGCACCCCGAGACGATCGCCACGGCAATCCGCATCGGCAATCCCGCGAGCTGGAAGCGGGCCGAGGCCGCGCGCGACGAGTCGGGCGGTCTGATCGACATGGTCACCGATGACGAGATCGTAGCCGCGTACCGCGAACTGGCGACGAGCCAGGGCATCTTCTGCGAGCCTGCCTCGGCAGCCAGCGTCGCCGGCATCATCAAGATGGCCGCCCTCGGCCGGGTGCCGGCGGACGCGACGGTGGTGTGCGTACTCACTGGCCACGGGCTCAAAGATCCGGAGCGCGCCGAGAAGGTCTTCGCCAGCCAGTCGTCGATCATCGAAGCGCCGCCGACGACGGCCGGGGTGATGCGGGCGCTGGGCTGGTAGGCGTCGCCCGTCACCTTTCGGACGTGGGCTGGAGCCATCGGGGCCGCGGTTCGGGGCCCAGGCACCCATCTGGTCCAACTTGCCTCGCGTAAGAGTTGGTACGGACGGGAAGGCGGCGACCGCCCAGACCGGTCAGACGGGGTTCGTTGGGCCCGCTCCCAAGCGTGGGTCCTGAGCCCTGACCGTCGTGCGCCGCCTTACTACCTGCTGCACGGCCGCCTTCAGATGGCCACACTCGCGCTGCAGGCAAGTTGGACTAGAAGGCAAGGCCACGGATGCGGCCTTGCTACCTGGCGGCGGCTTTCGGAGATCCGAGGCCCCCGCTGGGCCATCGGCCTACCCCAAGGCCGCCTTGATCCTCTCCATCAGGTCGGTGTAGCTCTCGACCGCAGGGAACTGCGGGAACTGCGCGATTACGTTGGCGGGCGCGCGAAACAGGATTCCTTCGTCGGCCTCGCCGAGCATGGCCGTGTCGTTGAACGAATCGCCGCCGGCGATGACGTGGTAGTTCATGCGCCTGAACGCAGCCACCGCTTCGCGCTTCTGCTCCCGGATGCGCAATTGATAGCCCACGATGCAGTCATTCTCGACGACCAACCGGTGGCATAGGAGAGTGGGCCAATCGAGCTGGCGGAGCAGGGGAGCGGCAAACTGCTCGAACGTGTCGGACAGGATCACGACCTGAACGAACGAACGCAGTTCGTCGAGGAACTCCTTTGCGCCGGGCAAGGGCGCGAGCGTCCCGATGACGTTCTGGATGTCCGACAACTTCAGTCCGTGCCGGTCTAGGATGGCCAGCCGCCCGCGCATGAGCTTGTCGTAGTCCGGCTCATCTCGGGTGGTGCGGCGCAGCTCCCGGATGCCCGTCTTCTCGGACACCGCGATCCAGATCTCCGGCGTCAGCACGCCTTCCATGTCCAGGGTCACGATCGACTGCTTCATGGGACGCGAGTCTAGCGCGGACGGCAGGTCCTGTGTCCGCACCGCCGGCCCACGACGCGGCTCGATCCCCGCTCGCTGCTCGCTCAGTCGCCGGCCTCGTCCTCGTACATAGGCAGTTCCGGTTCCCCGATGGCATCGGCCCACGGCGCGTACAGCGTCGCGGCGTCCTCCGGCTCCAGGATGTCCGCCATGACCATCGCGGCGACTGCGTCCGCGACCGGCGGTCCCGCGATCTCGCGGACGCGGGCCAGACTCGCCGACCCGCCGAACGAGTAATCGCGCCGCTCGTTGCGGCCTTCCAGCCACGCGAAGACCTCGTCCTGGGCCAGATGCATCTGCTCGCGCCACCTGCGCTCCTCGTCGACGAGGGCCTGGAGGTTGCGGTGAGCGAGGCTCAGATCTTCCTTGGGCTGCTTGCGCCAGGCCGCGACCAGCTCGGTGGTCTCGGCTGCGGTCAGCGCGGCCAGCTTGGTGAGGAGTTGCATCACCAGCTCGGTGTTTGGCCCGAATTCGCCCTCGGCCTCGCCTTCGGCCGCTTCCTCCGCGTCGACGTCCTGGTCCTCGTTCGCGGCGCTGTCGTCGGCCGTTTCGCCTTTGCGAGATCGCGAGACGCGCGCTGGCTTGGCCTCGGCAGACTCCTCGCCGTGGGGCTCCTCGCCCTCGGTCGGGGCTTCGTCATCCTCCTCCGAGTCCATCGCCTCGGACCAGGGTCCGTAGAGCGTTTCGAAGTCCACGTCCGCCAGCTCGTCTTCGAGTACGAGCGCGTGGACCGCGTCGGTGGCGGCGTCGGCGACGATCGAGTAGAGCGCCAGTTCGTCGCCGTCCAGCTGCATCGCCGCTAGCCAATCGGCGACGGCGTGCTCGGCGGCCCAGAGTTGGTCTTCTCGCTCACCGCCCCGGTGGCGCCGCCGGACGACCGACTGGGCCACCTTGCGTTCTGCCGTAGGGGCCGCTTCGTAGGCGTCGGCGATCGCCTCGGCCGTTTCGTCGTCCATATCCGCAAGGTCGTCGAGCAGCGAAGCCACGTCCTCGCCGCTCGGGCCGTAAAGCTCCGTCGGGTCCTGTTCCAGCAGCCCATATTCCTGGGCCTCGCGGTCCAGTTCGGCCTTGAGCGCAGCCGCCCGCTCGGCCGGAGTCCGCGTGTCCTCGGCGGCCTCATCCTCGTTGTCCGCGTCATCGGGCTGGTCCTCGAACTCGGGGAAGACGTCGCCCTCGGCGGTCCCATCCCCGGAGGTCCAGGTGAGCTTGTTGATCTCAGCCTGATCGATGAGCTTGTTGGGGGCGCCCTCGCCCTTCTTATACCGCCTGAACATCGATCCTCCACCGGGTCCGCACGGCCTGGGTTGCTCTGCGCGCTGTCAATTGTCGTCCCCGGCGCCATCGGCGCCATCGGCGGGCTCCGGCAGCGGCGGCGCGCCGACGAGATTGAACCACGGCGCGTACAGCGCTTCAGCCTCTTTCGACGTAAGTAGATCGCCGACCACCAGCGCCGCGACGGCGTCTGCCAGAGCGGGGCCGGCCATCTGGCGAGTTGCGCCCTGGCCGGTCTGACCCATGAATCCCGCCGTCTCCTGGAGCCGTCCCCCGTTCAGCCAGGGAGCAATCCTCTCCTGGGCGCGCCGGACCTGGTCGCGCTCTTCCGATTCATCCCCGACCAGCTCGTGGAGGGCCTGGTGTGCCCGTTCCAGCTCCTCCTGTGGCGCGTCTTTCCATGCGCTTACGAGTCGGGCAACCTGTTCGGGCGAGAGGAGCCAGAGCCGGTTGAGGAAGTCCGCTACCGAGTCCGTGTTGGGCCCGAATTCGCCTTCGTCTTCGTCTCGGTCGCCGTCCTGGAGCGCCTCGCCCTCGTCGTCGGGGTCCGAAACGCCCTCGATCTCCTCGAGCTCCTTTTCGACCCGCAGCTTTTCGATGGCGTCCGTCCACGTCAGGAAGAGAGCCTCGTAGTCCGGCTCGTCCAGCTCCTCTTCGAGGATGATGGCGGTGATTGCGTCCATCGCGGCGTCGCTCACCTGCGAACAGATCCGGGCCCAGGCTGGGACTGCCTTGACGAATTCGGGGTACTCGGCCGCGACGGCCAGCCAAGCGCCGATCTCCTCGCGCGCCATCTGGACGTGACGGGCCGCCTCCTCGTCGCGTTCGGTCAGCTTCCGGACCGCTTTGCGCGCGGTGTCTCGGTCGGGCTTGGAGGCACTCCGCCAGGCTTCTGCGATCGGCTCGGCGTCTCCGGGACCGACCTCTTCCAGCCGACCGAGGACCTCCAGCACCGCTTTGGCGTATGGGCCGTAGAGCCAGGTGTCGTTGTCGGCCAGGTAGTCGGCTGCCTGGCTCTCCAGGTCGGCGGCCATGTCCTCGGGCTGGTCGACGGCGTCCGCTGCTTCGGAGTCGCTCTCCGCGCCCGGCGTACCTTCGACTTCGAGGTCGTTGTCGCGGCCTTCTTCACCGTCGCCGGGGGAGCGGCGGTCGCGTCGCCTGAACATGGGGTCCTCCGGTGTTCCTGCGGGGCCGCCAGCCCTCGCGTGGTACGCCGGAGGTCAGTTCGCTCCGTGCGCGTCGATGAATCGTCTCACACGTGCCCAGGCGTCGTCAGATTGAACTTGATACTCGGCCTGCTTCTGGTCGAAGAAGCCGTGCGGCGCGTCCGGCTCCACGACGATCTCGTTCTCGATGCCGGTGACCGTCAGAGCGTCGCGGAATGCCTGGACCACCGAAACGGGAATGCCCTGATCTGCGCCGCCGAAGATGCCAAGGACCGGGCAGTCGAAGGCGGCAACGCTGTCTGTGGGAGCAGGCGTGTCGTTGCGGGCCGGGCCGCCCGGCCAGCCGTAGAAGCCGATCACGCCGGCCAGACCCAGCCCCAGAGTAGAGGCCAGAAAAGCGTTGCGGCCACCCATGCAGAAACCAGTCACGAAGATGGCCGGCGGCCCTGCCTGCGTCGTCGCGGCCATGTCCTGGGCCGGTCCGGAGCTGCGGCCGCGCAGAAAGGCTGCAGCCGCCACGATGTCGCCGGACAGTCCGGCCCATGTCGTCTGGGCCACGTGCGGTGCCGAGTGGAAGGTTTCGTCGCGTTCGTCCGTTCCCGCGGTCCGCCCGAAGTAGTCGATCGCCACCGCTTCGACGCCGATCTCGGCGAACCGCAGGGCCAGCTCTTCGTAGTAGTGGTGAAGCCCTCGGACGTCGGGCAGGATCACCACCGCCTTGCCCGTCGGAATCGACGGTCTGACGTAGAACGCCCGGAACCGGTTGCCGTCGGAGGCCGACAGGATGGCATGCTCATGCGCGACCGCCGGCCCGGCAGAAGCCGGAATCGGCGGTGCGCTATCGAGATCGAAACACATCGCGGGCTCCTCGGAGACTGCTCGGGGTTGCTCAGAAAGGTGTGGCAATTCTTCGGGTCGATGGCCGGGAGCACTATGCGAGTGACTCCCGGTTGCGCCCCGCGGTTTCGGAGATGCGGCGCTCGCTGCTAAAATGCCCGCCATGCCCAAACCGCTTGTCGTCCAGAAGTTCGGCGGCTCGTCCGTCGCCAACGCCGACCGTATCCGTCGCGTCGCCGCGCGCATCGCCCGCGACCGGGCGACCGGCGCCGAGCTCGTCGTCGTGGTGTCGGCGATGGGTGATACCACTGACGAGTTGCTCGCCCTGGCGGGCGCCATAACCGACGAACCGGATCCGCGCGAGCTGGACATGCTCCTCGCAACGGGTGAGCACCAGAGCGCAACTCTCCTATCGATGGCCCTGCATGCGCTCGGAACACCGGCTATCGCGCTGTCGGGCGCTCAGGCGGGCATTACCACGGACGGCAACTATGGCAAGGCCCGAATCGCCGGCATAGATCCCAAACGAATCCTCGCCGAGATCGAGGCCGGCCGAGTCGTGATCGTCGCCGGTTTCCAGGGCCAGAGCGTCAGGGATCCCCACCTGTCGGAGATCACCACTCTTGGTCGCGGCGGCTCGGACACGACCGGCGTCGCGCTCGCGGCCGCGCTCGAGGCGGACCGCTGCCAGATCTTCACCGATGTCAGGGGCATCTACACGGCCGACCCCCGTCTGGTGCCGGACGCTCGCCAGCTGCCGGTGATCTCCTACGAGGAGATGATGGAGCTGGCGCACCAGGGCGCCCAGGTGATGCAGGTAAGGGCTGTCGAGCTCGGCTGGGTCAACAACGTCGTCATAGAGGTGCTGAGTTCGTTCGAAGACGTCCCCGGCACGCTCATCAAGNNCCACGACCGCAACGTGGCCAAGGTCACCCTCGTCGAGGTGCCGGACCGGCCCGGTGTCGCTCACGCCGTCTTCGCCCCGTTGGCCGAGGCGGGCATCAACGTCGACACGATCGTCCAGAACGTCGGCCACCACGGCACGACGGATCTGAGCTTCACCGTCACTCGCGGCGACCTGGCCAAGACCAAGCGGATTCTGGAGCCGATCATCCGCGAACTGGGCTTCCGCGAGATGACGACCGATTCGGCGATGGCTAAGGTCTCCATAGTGGGCGCCGGCATCCAGAACGCGCCGGGCTACGCTTCCAAGATGTTCGCCGCTCTGGCTGAGGCCGGCGTCAACATCGAGATCATCTCCACCTCGGAGATCCGCATCACCTGCATGATCGCCGAGGATCAGGTCGAGACGGCAGTGCGCGCTCTCCACAAGGCCTTTGCGTTGGAGGAGCCGGAGCCCGTGCTGCAGGACGAGGCCGGAGTTGCGGGGGCCGGTGGGGCGGCTAAGTCGGGCGCGTGACCACGCGCGACACCACGGAGGGCGTGGGTCCGCGGCGCGAGGACGACACTGCGCGTCCGACCGGGGTCGCGTTTCTTTCGCGACACGAGCGGTTCCGAGCGGTCCCTTCCACGAACGACGTCGTCCGCAACTGGCTCAGGGCGGGAGCCGCTGAGGTCTGTCTGGCGGTTGCCGACGAGCAAACCGCCGGCCGCGGGCGATCCGGCCGATCCTGGGTGGCGCCGCAAGGTGCCGCCCTGCTGCTGTCGCTGGGCTTCCGGCCCGGATATCTGGCCGTGGATCGCGTCTGGAGGCTGGCGGGGATCGTGTCGCTGGCGATGGCGGACGCCGCTGAGGAGGTCGGTGGGCTGGCGGTCGGCAAGCTGCGACTGAAATGGCCCAACGACATCGTGGTGGAGGCGGCCAGCGCTGAAGCGGGACGCGGCCTCCGCAAGATCGCCGGCGTCCTGGGCGAAACGGACGGCCTGGGTGGGCCTGAGCCGACTGCCATCGTCGGCATCGGCATCAATGCGGACTGGGCCAGGGCCGACTTCCCGCCAGAGCTGGCGGACACGATGACCAGCCTGCGCGAGACCTCCGGCGGGCGCCCGATCGATCGCGACGCCTTGCTCGATTCATTCCTGCTGCATCTGGAACCCCGGCTAATCGCCCTTCGCGACGGCCACTTCGATGTCGCCGGCTGGCATGACCGGCAGATCGCCACGGGCAGGACGGTTCGTCTCGAGGGTCCGGACGGCGTCGCGGAGGAGACTCGTGCGGTGGGCGTAGATGGGGCTACCGGCGCGCTGCTGGTCGAAGACCCGACTGCGCCGGGCGGGGAGCGGGAGGTACTGGCCGGCGAAGTCGTCCACGTCCGATTGGCCGCGGGCGGGATGTAACGCCATGAGCCGGCCGGTGTTTAGGAGTGCGGAGGAGCGTGTTCGTCCTGCTCGATTGGATCGCGATCGCGGTCTCGTCGAAGCGGCCCGGCGCGATCCCGCCAACTTCGACGCCCTGTATCGGAAGTACCTGGCTCAGGTGTACAGCTTCGCCTTGTACGAGCTCAGAGACCACCACGCCGCGGAAGATGCTACCGAACGCGTCTTCATGAGGGCTCTGACCGGGCTGCCCCGCTTCGAGGAGCGCGCCGACGCGTTTGCGAGGGCGGACGAATCGACGGATGTTCCGGGCGATGCCTCAACGTTCCGCGTGTGGCTGTTCCGCATAGCCCGCAATGTCGTCGCCAACGAGCGCCGTCGCGACCGCCGCCGCCCTGTGGCCCCGCTCGAGCGCGCGGCGGGCCTCGCGTCCACGGACGACAGTTTCGAAACGGCCGCCGCCCGCGAGGCCGGCCGCGCCGCGTGGCAGGCGGTAGCTCGCCTCCCCGAGGATCGACGCCGGGCGGTGATCCTGCGCTTCGTCGATGAGATGTCCACGGCGGAGATCGCCGAGGTCCTGGGCCGCTCCGAGGGCGCCGTCCGTGTCCTGCTGCACCGAGCCCTGCGCTCGGTCGCCGCCGAACTGCGCGGGGGGCTGAGCTGATGCTGGGCGGCGGAACCCGCGACGCCCGCCGGACCGAGCGCTACCTGGATGGCCTCATGGCGGCGGAGGAGAGTGGCGCTGCCGGTGCGCCAATGGATCTCGATCTCGATCCAGCCGTTCTGTTTGCCGCCCGAGCGCTTCGCGCGGACCTGGTGCGCGTGCATCCTTCCTTCCGTTTCGAGGAAGGCCTTGCGGCTCGCCTGGCAGAGGTTGCCGGCGGGGCTGGCCGCACGCCCGACGGTCGGCTGGGACCGGATCTCGGCGCGTCCATCGCGCCGTTCAGGGCGCCGGACGGAGCCACTCCGCGCGACGGCTACCGCCCTCCCGCGGCCCCGCGTAGACTGTCCCTGACCGCGAGGCCATCTCGTCCCTTCGTCGTCGGAGGAGTTAGCGTGGCCTCGGCGATCTCCATCGGTGCCGTGTACGTCGCCTGGCGACGGTCTCACGCCGCTCAAACGCCAATGGCCCGCGCCGCTCGCGCGGCCAGATCCGGACGTGGGGGGCACGCTTCGGGTCATGGCCGCCGTGCCGGCGTCCTCCACGGAATCCTCGGAGTGATGCCCTGATGCCGGTCCGACTCCCGTTCCGACCACGCCGCGATGCATACCCGCCAGATCTCTGGACCAAATGCCCCGGCTGTGCGGAGATGCTGTTCAACAAGCAGCTCGACAAGACCCTGCGGGTCTGCCCCCATTGCGGCCATCATTTTCGGATCTCGGCCAGGATGCGCGTCGAGCAACTCGTCGATCAGGGCTCATTCGTGGAGCGCGATGCCGACTTGGCCCCCGTCGACACGCTGGGTTTCGTCGACCTGAAGTCATATCCGGATCGCCTGCTGGCCGCTCAACTTTCAACCGGTCTCCGCGACGCCGCGGTGTGGGGCGTGGCTGCGATGGGCGGCAAGCGGATTTCTTTGTGCGTGATGGACTTCTTCTTCATCGGCGGATCGATGGGCTCGGTTGTTGGCGAGAAGGTGGCTCGAGCCGGCGAGGCCGCCGTGGCCGAACGGATCCCGCTCCTGATCGTCTCGTCCTCGGGCGGAGCACGAATGCAGGAGGGCACCTACTCGCTGATGCAGCTCGTCAAGACCATGAGCGTGGTCGAACGGGTCAAGGCGGCTCGGGTGCCGTTCATCTCCGTCATGACGGACCCCACGACGGGCGGCGTATTCGCCTCGTTTGCAGTGGTCGGCGACGTGAACCTGGCCGAACCCAACGCTCTGATCCGCTTCGCCGGCGATCGCGTCTCGGCCGGCACCATCGGCGAGGAGTTGCCGCCCGGATACGCGCGGGCCGAGTTCTGGATCAGCCATGGATTCGTTGACCGGATCGTGGCGCGGGCGAAGCTGCGCGACGAGATCGTCTCGTTGCTCGGCTTCCTGATCGCCCCGATCAACGGCCCCACGGAGCCCGCACCGAACCCGACCTCCCGGCCGCGGGCGTTCTTCTCCGCCCTCACTGGAGCGCTCAGCCCCGACAGCAACGGCGAGTCGCATCCCGCCGACACGGCAGCGCCTCGCGGGGGGACGACCAATGGTTGAACGACTGCTTGGCCGGCACGGAGCCGTCGAGGATCATCGGGACGATCCCGTCTCAGCGGTCTGGGCGCACGTCCAGCAGGCCCGCAATCTCAAGCGGCCGCACACCCTCGAGCTTCTCAAGGCGATGGCCGACGAGTTCATAGAGCTGCATGGCGACCGACTCTTCGGCGACGACACGGCCATCGTCGCCGGTCTGGCCAGGATCGCCGGTCGACGAATCGTCGTCGTAGGCTTCCAGAAAGGCCAGGATACCGAAGAGAACATCCGCCGCAACTTCGGGCTGCCGCATCCCGACGGCTATCGCAAGGCGATGCGGGTAATGGACCTGGCCGAGCGGTTCTCGATGCCGATCCTCACCTTCGTCGACGTCCAGGGCGCCTTCCCCGGCGCGGCGGCAGAGGAACGCGGCATCGCCGAGGCGATCGCCAAGTCCGTGGGCCTGATGACGCGGCTGCGCACCCCGATCGTGGTAGTTATCACGGGCGAGGGCGGTTCGGGCGGGGCCCTCGGCCTCGCCGTCGGCGACACGATCATCGCCCTGGAGAACTCCATCTACTCCGTCATCAGCCCCGAGGGCTGCGCCACCATCCTGTGGCGCTCCGGTGAGCAGAGCCACGAGGCTGCCACGGCCATGAAGGTCACTGCCGGCGAGCAGCAGGAACTCGGGATCGTGGACATAGTTATTCCCGAGCCCGGCGATGGCGCTCACACCGATCCCGTGGAAACGGCAAGGCGGATCAAGGAGGTAGTCCTGGAGCGTTTGGACGTTCTGGGCAGGATGACGATCGACGAGCTCGTCGAGGCCCGGTTCCAGAAGTTCCGAGTGATGGGTCCGTATGTCGTTGCCGACCGACCAACCCCGCCGCAGGAGCGCGCCAGCATCACCGACCGGCTGCGAGGCCTGTTGTCGACCAGGCCGTCGATGCCTTCGATGCCAGGCGGCGGGCACGACGTTCCGCCCGGCCGCGAGGAGGTCTAGCCGATGCCCCAATCGAGGAATGACGGGAATGCGACGACCGGGCGGTCGGTGGGGCCGCGGGCCGGGACCGTCGCCGCGGCAGGAGGCCCGGTGGCGGGCGGCCGGGCATTGGATTCGCGGACGGAACGCGACCATGAGGCGATCTCCCGGCTGGCCGGCGACGTTCTGCCCGCGCTCATCGCCAAGCTCTCCGCTACTGGTCTGGGCGAGATCGAGGTTCGCGATGGCGATTGGAAGGCCCGCCTGCGGAAGCCGGCCGGCCCCGACCGAGTCGCGCCTGGCGCCAAAGAGGGTCATTCGGCGCACGGGCCGGTTCCCGGACGCGTCCTCGCTGCGGGCATGGCGGAGCGCGAACGACGTCAGGAACAGGAGATCGCCGAGCCGGCGACCCGGCCGATCATGGCCACCTCCCCGGCTGTCGGCGTCTATCAGCCGCGCAAGGATCTGGCCGCCGGGATGCGGGTTCGAGCCGGCGACCGGCTTGGCACCGTGGACGTCTTGGGCGTTCGAGAAGACGTGGTGGCGCCCGTGGACGGCGTCATCGGGGTTGGCTTGACCGAAGCCGGCGAGGCCGTGGAATACGGCCAGGAGCTCATCCGCATCGAGCTGCCCGAGAACGCTCGCGGCCTCGACGCCAGCGGCTCGGATCGTGAGGCGGCTGCGGTGCTGGGAGAGGCCTGATGTTCAGCAAGATCCTCATCGCCAATCGGGGCGAAATCGCCCTCCGCATCCTGCGCGCCTGCCGGACGCTCGGCGTAGGCGCTGTCGTGGCATACAGCGAAGCCGACCGTGACAGCCTCGCCGCACAACTCGCCGACGAGGCTATTTGCATCGGCCCGGCTGATGCCCGGCGCAGCTACCTGTCGGCGCCGGCCGTAATTTCGGCCGCGGTGGTCACGGGTTGCGATGCGATCCATCCCGGTTACGGGTTCCTGTCAGAGGACGCCGCCTTCGCCGACGTTGTGCGGGCCCATGGCCTGACTTTCATCGGACCACCGGCCGAAGTCCTCGAGCGTTTTGCCTCGAAGGAGGCCACCCGGCGCCTCTTCGAGGCCCACGGCCTGCGGACCGTCCCCGGCTCGACCATGCTTCGCGACGAGGCCCACGCCCTCGTGGAGGCCGAACGGATCGGCTACCCCGTCCTCATCAAGCCCTCAGCCGGCGGCGGCGGCAAAGGCATGCGCTTGGTCAGGACTTCTGCGGAGCTGGAGTCGGCTTTCAAAGTCAGCCGCTCCGAGGCCAAGGCAGGTTTCGGCGACGATTCTCTGTACCTCGAGAAGTATCTAGAGGACAACCGTCACGTGGAGATCCAGGTGGCGGTGGATCGCTTCGGACGGGGCATCCACATGGGCGAGCGGGACTGCTCGGTGCAGCGCCGCCACCAGAAGATCATCGAAGAGACGCCCAGCCCGGCCCTCAACGAGGCTGCTCGCCAGGAGCTGTGCACCCGCGCTGTTCGGGCGGTCGTGGAAGCCGGCTATGAGAACCTCGGCACGCTCGAGTTCCTCATCGACGCCAAGGGCGACGCCTACTTCATCGAGATCAACTGTCGAATCCAGGTCGAGCACCCGATCACGGAGATGGTCACCGGGATCGACATGGTCGCGCTCCAGATCCGGATCGCGGCCGGCGAGCCTCTGGGGATCGGCCAGTCCGACGTGGTGTCGCGCGGCCATGCGATCGAGTTCCGGATAGTGGCCGAAGACCCCGGCAAGGATTTCCGACCGCAAGCCGGCCAGGTTCTCGGTTATCTCTCGCCCGGCGGAGTTGGCGTCCGCATGGACTCCCATCTCTACTCGGGCTACGAAGTACCGTCCTACTACGACTCGCTCCTGGGTAAGCTCTCGGTCTGGGCGCCGGGCCGGGCCGAGGCGATAGCTCGGGGCGATGCAGCCTTGCGCGAACTGCTCGTCGACGGCCTGACCACCAACATCGATCTCCACCGAGCGATCCTTGCCAACCAGGTCTTCATCGACGGCAAGGTGACGACGAACCTGCTCGACCGCGTTGGCAGCGCTCCGTTCGTCGCCGCCGGAAACCGCTGAACCGCCACTCCCAGGAGCCGCCCCGTGAGCGAACCCGCGACCAACGAGACCGTCCTGACCACTCGCCAGATCGAGCAGCTGATCCCG
Organism: Chloroflexota bacterium; assembly: GCA_003158675.1. Lineage (GTDB taxonomy): Bacteria > Chloroflexota > Limnocylindria > Limnocylindrales > CSP1-4 > Fen-1039. The sequence goes on from PMKN01000013.1 coordinate 35,439, forward strand.
CACCGCTGGCCGTTCCTGCTCGTTGATCGGATCGTCGAATACGACGCCGAGGCCAAGCGCATCGTCGGTATCAAGTCCGTGACCGCCACGGAGTGGTTCTTCCAGGGCCACTTTCCGGGCCAGCCGATCATGCCTGGCGTTCTCCAGATCGAGGCCCTGGCCCAGACGATGGGCATCTTCGTCGCTCAGCAGCCGGGTTTTGGCGATCGTCTGGGCCTCTTCGCCGCAATAGACGAGTGCCGCTTCAAGCACATCGTCACGCCGGGCGATCAGCTTCGCCTGGAAGTGACCATGGAGCGCCTGGGCAGCAAGTTCGGCCGTGGCCGTGGCGTCGCCAGCGTCGCCGGCGGAGTCGCTTGCGAGGCCTTGCTGAGTTTCATCATCGCCCCCGAGAGCGCGCTTCGCTGATGGTCCGCATCGCCGCGCTGTCCGACATCCACGGCAATCTGCCGGCTCTCCAGGAAGTCCGCAAAGCCATCGACGCCACGCGCCCCGACTACGTGGCGATCTGCGGCGACCTGGCGTTCAACGGCCCGGACCCGGCCGGTGCCGTGGATCTCGTTCGCGAGCTCGAGCGAGCCGGTGCCTTCGTCATCTGCGGCAACACGGACCTCGCCGTGGCCGACGGCGACTTCGCCGCCGCGTTCCCATGGTTCAGCGACGGCGCGCCCGATTCTTACCTGATCGCGGCGGAGTGGGTGCGCGATCAGCTCGGCGACGAGCGCGTGGACTACCTGCGCCACCTGCCGTGGGAAAGGCGCCTCAGAGTGGGGGACAGCCTCGTGGTCTTCTGCCATGCCTCGCCCGGCTCGCTCACGGATGGCCTGGGCGCGGACCTCGATCCGGTCGTGACGATCGATCGAGTCGGTCGGACCGACGCTTCGGTCATCGTATGCGGCCACACTCACATGCCGGAAGTGCGCCAGATCGGATGGCGAACCATCGTCAACGTCGGCAGCGCCGGCTACGTTTTCGACGGCGACCCAACTGCGAGCTGGGCTCTAATCGAGATAGATGACGAGAAGGTCGGCATCGAGAAGGTGACGGCCGAGATCAAGCGCACCGCGTATGACGTCATGGCGGCCGCCAACGCAGTCTCGGAGCGCGGCTTGCCCGGAGACGTCTACAGGGCCGCCACCATCCGCACGGGGAAGCTAGTCCGATGAGCGACAGATTGGCCGGGACCGAGTTGCTGGCGGCAACGCCCATCGCGGCGGCGAGCGAAGCTCGCCGGCCACGCGTCGTCGTGACGGGCATGGGGGCCGTAACGGCGCTGGGCCTCGACGTCGCCACCACCTGGGAGGGGCTCGTGGCGGGCCGGTCCGGCGTGGCCACGATCACGCAATTCGACGCGTCGCGCCTGACGACTCGTATCGCCGGCGAGGTGAAGGGCTTCGACCCGTCCCCGGTCCTCGACCGCAAGGAGCAGCGCCGCAACGATCGCTATGTCCAGTTTGCGCTCGTCGCCGCACGCCAGGCGATGGACGAGGCCGGACTGCCGGCCCGCCTGGAGGGCGAGCTGGCCGAGCGCACTGGCGTTGTCATCGGGACCGGCATCGGCGGCATCCAGACCCTCGCGGATCAGATCCTGCTGATGGGCGCGCGCGGCCCGGACCGCATGTCGCCGTTCCTGATCCCGATGGCAATCGGCAACCTGGCGGCGGGAGTAACCGCCATCGCGTTCGGTGCGCAGGGTCCCAACATGGGCGTCGTCTCGGCTTGCGCCACCGGCGGCCACTCGATCGGCGAGGCCTGGGAGATGATCCGTCGCGGCGACGCCGACGTGATGCTCGCCGGAGGGTCCGAGGCGACGATGCATGAGGCGCTCGTGGGCGGCTTCGCGGCCATGCGGGCACTCTCGACTCGCAACGACGAGCCGGAACGAGCCTCGCGCCCATTCGATCGGCACCGCGACGGGTTCGTCATTGGAGAGGGCTGTGGCGTCGTGGTGCTGGAGTCGCTCGAGCATGCGCTCGCCCGCGGCGCGGAGCCGCTCGCGGAGATGGTCGGCTATGGCGCCACGGCCGACGCCTCGCACATCACCCTGCCCGCCCCCGGCGGAGCAGGCGCCGTTCGAGCGATCCGCCGGGCCCTCGAAAAGGCGCTGCTGAGCGCAGATGACGTGGCCATGGTGAACGCCCACGCTACCTCCACCCCGGAAGGCGATCCCCGCGAGCTGGAGGCGATGCGCACCCTGTTCGGCGATCGGGTCGGCGAGGTCAGCATCACAGCCAACAAGAGCATGCTCGGCCACACTCTCGGGGCCGCCGGCGCGATCGAGGCCATTGCCACGATCATGAGCATCCGGACCGGCATCGTGCCGCCGACCATCAATCTGGACGAACCCGACGACTCCGCCGCCGGCCTCGACCTGACACCGGGTCAGGCCCGCCGGCGCGAGATCGAAGTCGCGGTTTCCAATTCCTTCGGCTTCGGCGGCCAGAACAGCGCCCTCGTCATGCGACGCTGGCACGAGTAGGGGGCGCGACCATGGCACCACGACAATCCGCTCCGGGTCACGCCGATCCCAAGACCGCCACAGCCGGCACGCCCGAGGTGCCCGCCATCTCGGCCGAAACCGCGTCGCTCCTCGGCCTCATCGACAAGCTGAACTCGCTGCTGGAGGGCAGCGATCTAAGCGAGCTCGAGGTCGAGGCCGGCGAGACCGCCATCGTCCTGCGAAAGCCCTCCGCCCTCCCGAACGCGGGGCAGGCGGCGGCCGCGGCGGCTCAGGTCAACGACGCCGCCGTGGCTGCCGCCGCGGCCGCAGCCGCCGTAGCCGCCCAGCCCACGATCCCGGCGCCCACGGCCAGAGCCGTGCGGGCACCGCTGACGGGGGTCTTCTACGGTTCTTCGTCGCCCAGCGCACCGCCGTACGTCGCGGTAGGCCAGCAGGTGGCCGTGGGCCAGGTCATCGGCCTCATCGAGGCGATGAAGCTCTTCAATGAGATCAAGTCGGACGTCTCCGGCAAGGTGGTCCGCGTCGTGGCGGAGTCCGGGAAGCTCGTGAAGGCGAAGCAGCCGCTCATCGAGGTGGAACCTTAATGGCCGGAACAGTTCACGGCGTCCGTCTTACCGGCTGGGGCGCCTACGCGCCGAGTCAGGTCCTCACCAACGCGGACCTGGAAAAGATGGTCGAGACCTCGGACGAGTGGATCGTCAGCCGCACCGGGATTCGCGAGCGGCGCATCGCCGCACCGAACGAGACGACCGCCACGATGGCGGCCGTCGCCGGTCTGCGCGCCATCGCCGTGGCAGGGCTGAAGCCGGACGATATCGACCTGATACTGGTCGGCACGCTCACGCCGGATTACCCGATGCCATCGGCCGCCGCGCTCGTGAAAGAAGTGATCGGCAACAAGCGGGCTGCCGCCATGGACCTCGCCGCGGCCTGCTCCGGCTTCGTCTTCGGCTACGCCACTGCCAACGCCTATATCGCCAGCGGCATGGCCAAGCATGTGCTGGTGATCGGTGCGGAGACGCTCAGCCGCTGCACCGACTTCACCGATCGAGGCACGTGCATCCTCTTCGGCGACGCCGCTGGAGCGGCCGTACTGTCCGCCTCGGACGAGCCCGGCGGAACGCTCGGCATCGAGCTGACGACCGTGCCGGGCGCCTACTACATCTGGCTGCCCGCCGGTGGCGCTGCTCGACCGGCGACCGCCACGACTCTGGCGAACCACGAGCACTTCATGAAGATGAAGGGCAGCGAAACCTTCAGGATGGCCGTGCGAACCCTGGGCTCGACATCGATGCGGGCACTGGAGAAGGCCGGCTTGGGCCTCGCTGACGTGGATCTCGTGATCCCGCACCAGGCCAACATCAGGATTATCGAGGGCCTTGCCAAGTCGCTCGACTTCCCGATGGATCGGGTCTTCGTCAACGTCGATCGCTATGGCAACACGTCCGCCGCCTCGGTGCCCCTGGCGCTCACCGAAGCCGTCGCCTCGGGCAGAGTCAAGCAGGGCGACAGGCTGTTGCTCGTCGCTTTCGGCGCGGGCCTCACTTCCGGCGCCATTGCCCTGGAGTGGACAGCGAACCCAGCGGACCTGGCTCGAGCCGGCACGATCGGCCCCGAGGATGTGACCCTGCAGCCCGGCTATCTCGAACCCGTCAATCCGTTCCCGCCCGCACTGGAGTGGCTGCTGCGCGGATCGGCCGCGCCGGACGCAGGCGACGCCTAGCTCGAAGAAGGGAGTCCCGAATGCTCGATCTGACCGGCAAGACCGCCCTCGTCACCGGCGGCGCACGCGGCATCGGCAAGGCCATCTGTCTCAACCTCGCGCGGCAGGGCGCAGATGTGGCGTTCGTCGACGTCGGACGGCCCGAAGTGGCCGAGGCCACTGCGGCCGAGATCCAGGCCCTGGGACGACGGGCGCTGTTCATCCCGGCGGACGTGACCGATCCCGAGGCCTGCGTCAAGGCCGTGGCTGCCGTGGTCGACGCATTCGGCAAGATCGACATCCTGGTCAACAACGCCGGCATCACCCGTGACGACCTGATCATGCGGATGCCGGTCGGGGACTGGGTCAAGGTCCTCGAAGTCAATCTCTACGGCGCCTTCTACATGATCAAGGCAGCCATCCGGCCGATGCTCCGGGCCCATGCCGGACGCATCGTCAACATGTCGAGCGTCTCGGGCCAGGCCGGCCAGATGGGCCAGGCCAACTACTCATCCTCCAAGGCCGGCCTGATCGGCCTCACCAAAGCCACCGCGCGCGAAGTCGCGTCCCGCGGCATAACGTGCAACGCCGTCGCCCCGGGTTTCATCGTCACCGAACTCACCAAGGACCTGCCGGAGAGTCTGACCGACCAGATCAAGACGCAGACGCCGTTGGGCCATTTCGGTACGGTGGAGGACATCGCCAACGCCGTGACATTCCTCGTCTCCGACGAGGCCGCGTACATCACCGGCCAGGTTCTGGCGGTGGACGGCGGCCTGGTGATGCAATAACCGAGTCGGATTCTGGCGCGGTGCGCATTTGGGAGCCGAGCCGCCGGAACCGCCGGGGGCGCCGGCCTACTTGTAAGTGACCCCGGTCCCTATCGCCACGCTCTGGATGTAGATCTCGCCCCGGACGAGCGGGATCTCCGCACCGGACGAGTCGTAGATGCGGGTGAGGGCCGTGTTCGAGGCCTTCTTCCACGTGCCCACGACCGCCTGGCCCTCCAGGAAGACGATCGCTTTGCCGGTGCCGACGTTCGCCACCATTGGGCGGGCGTGGCCGGGCTCGGAGTCCGGATCGATCGTGGTCACCTGGAACAGCACGACGATGTTGCGAGCCATGACTGGCTGGCCGTTGGCAAGGTCGGTTTGAGCGTGGCCCGTCACCGAGCGGCGGTAGGAGTCCGTCGTCGGATCGAAGGTGTAGCCGACCGCACCCATGGGATAGGCGATCGAGATCGTCTGCGTTGCCGGTCGCTGCGAAAGCGGTGTGTCATCTCTGAAGGTCCGGACTGGCAGGCCCTGATAGCTGGCCGCGTAGTGGCGCTGGGCGATGCACGAGATGAGGATTGCGGTGTTCGTGTAGGCGTTGTGCGGCGCGGCGCGCGTATCGATACGGTGGTAAGGGCAGGTGCCGCCGCCGGTGAGGTCGTCCATGTTGTAGATGTTCTTGGTCATGGCCGGGATGACCTGTTGGAGCGTCTTGGCGTCGCCACCGAAGTGCCCGAAGAGGGCTTTGTACTCGGCTGCCCAGTAGACGAAGTAGGGGCGGGCGCTTCTGACCGGTCCGATGTCGAGCCCATCTCCCTCCTGAAACACCATCATGTAGCGATCGGCGTCACCGTCCGCCGGCGCCTGGTAGACGATCGAAGCGGACGAGAATCCGGATTGCGGCCGGGCATCTGGGTGGTCGTCGACCATGATCGCCATAGGCAGGCGATGGGCGTGATCCTTGGGCGCCAGGGCGCCATCGAGGTCGGCGTAGACCCAGTCAGAGGCGGGCGTCGGCGAGGCCTCAGGTGTGGCCAGGGCGGCAGGCGTATCGGACGGCGATGGCGTAGCGGTCGGTGTATCAGTCGGGGAAGGTGACACGACCGCCAGTAGCGTGGCGCTCGGGGTCCCGCTCGCCTGCGTGGTTCCGCCCGGTCTGACCACGATCAGCAGCCCGACCGCCAGGATTGCCACAACTACGATCGCGCTGACCGCGACGACCACCGACCTGTGGCCGGTCCAAATGCGTTCGATCATCGGTCCACCTCTGCGGCAAGGATCCTCCCGGCGACCAAGCCCGCCAACAGGATAGCGGGCCGCTGACAGCCAGATCGCGCCGCGGCGGAACCTGAAGGGCCGTGCCGGAGTCACAGCACCTGGCGGCTCGACGTCACACCCGGTCACGTGGCCCCAACTGAGGCGAGGATCCGAGTGCGGGCGGCGTGCGATCCGGGGTACGGTCGGCCGCCGAGAATCGGCATTGTGGAGTGGGATGCGCATGAGCGAGCGCGGAGAGAGCCAGTCCCAGCTGTCCGACGCGGAGCGGCCGTCTGAGTCCGACCACTCGGCTGGCCCGTCGTCCGAAACGCGGCCGGCGGTCAGATCGCGGCTCGTCGCCGCGCTGCTGTCGTCGCTGTGGCCAGGTCTCGGGCAGCTCTACGGTCGGCGTCGCGTCGCCGCTGCCGTCTTCGCCACGCCCGTTCTCCTCGTAGCCGTCTGGCTGACCGCGCAGCTCGCCAACGGCCTCGACTACTTCGGGGCGAGTCTCCTCGACGACTCCTTCGCCCTTACGGTCGTCGTTCTCGTGGGTCTCATGGGCGCGTGGCGCATCGGTTCCATCGTCCACGCCTACTCCGTTGCCGGGCCCCGACGTCGCCCGCCTGCCCGGGATGCCGCAATCATGGCGCTGCTGCTGGTCGTCGTCGTGGGACTCCACGGCGCGGCGATGTACAACGCCTGGGCGGTATATGGCTTCGACACCTCCGTCTCATCCAACCAGTTGATCTCCGACGTTCCGACCGCGGTCCCGAGCGACCTGCCGACCGGCGCCCCCACCGGCGCCCCCACCGGCGCGGCGTCCGCAAGCCCATCGTCTACGCCGATCTGGACTCCACCGGCACCCACCGCACCGTCAGAACCGACGCCAAGTCCCAGTCCCACGCCGTCGCCCACGCAGGCGCCGTCAACTCGGGTCTCGATCCTCCTTACCGGGACAGATTTCCTGGCCGGACGAACCCACGCCATGAACGACTCCCTCCTCATCGCCAGTCTCGACATGCAGACGCACAAGGTCGCCATTCTCAGCCTGCCCCGTGACACGGCCAACTACGATTTCTACTGGGGTGGAAAGGCCGGATACAACACCAAGATCAACAACTTCGCGAATCTGGTCGCCACCGGCCAGATCCACGCCCCGGATCCACCGGCCACGGCTCTTGCCAAAGAGGTGGGCTGGCTCGTCGGCTTGAACGTCGGGTACTACGTCATCGTCGACATCGCTGGCTTCGGCAAGATGGTCGACGCCGCCAATGGCGTCTGCGTCACGAACCCTCGGGCCATCAACGACCCATCCACCGGAACCTTCATCCCGGCAGGGAATCAGTGTTTCGACGGCCACACCGCGCTCAAGTACGTACGATCCAGGGAGGGCGCCGGGGACAGCGACTACACGCGCTCGCGGCGGCAGCAGGATGTGCTGATCGCCCTTGCGCGGAAGCTGAGCAGCGCCGCTGGCATCGGATACCTGGCGGGCGTCCTGAGCGTCGCCGGCCAGAACATCCAGACCAACTTCCCACTCAAGACCGTACGGAACTACGTCTCCATAGCGCGCCAGATCGGGCCCGGCGACATTTCCCAGTGCGTGCTCGGCCCGCCGTACAACTACCATCCCGACTCTGCAATTACCGGTGGCGCATGGACCAGCCGCCTCAAGATGGACAAGGTGGCGCAGCTGTCGGTCTATCTCTTCGGTACCGACAGCCGGTTCTTCGGGACGGAAGGCATCACGCCCGCACCCTGCGGGAAGTAGGCGTGCGGTGCGGTCTCGAGGCCTCCGGTCGCTGGATGAACGGCCGTGGCCTGCCGGTCTACTTGTAGGTGACGGCGGTCCCGATCGGCACGCTTTGGATGTAGATGGTTCCGCGAACGAGCGGGATCTCAATTCCGGACGAGTCGTAGACTCGGGTGAGGGCCGTGTTGGTGGCTTTCTTCCAGGTCCCCTGGATGGCCTGGCCTTCGACGAAGACGATGGCCTTGCCTGTTCCCACGTTGGCTACCACGGGGCGATTGTGGCCCGGCTCGGTGACCGAGTCGGTCGTGACCCCCTGGAACAGCACGATGACGTTGCTGGCCCTTACCTGCTGCCCGTTGGACGGGTCAATCTGATAGTGGCCGGCCGTGAGCCGGAGGTATGAATCCGACGCCGGATCGAACGTGTAGCTGACCAGACCCGTGCGGTAGGGAACCCAAATGGACTGCGATGCCGGTCTCTGAGCGAGAGGTACGTCGTCCTTGAAGGTCCGGACGGGCATCTTCTGATAGGTGGCCGGATAGCCCCTCTTCAGGAGGCAGCTGATCAGAGTGGCTGAGTTCGTGTAGGCGTTGTGGGGCGAGTTTCGCGTATCGATGCGGTGGTATGGGCAGCCGCCGCCGCTGAGAGCGTCCATGTTGTAGATGTTGTTCGCCATGGCCGGGATCGTCTGCTTGAGCGCCTTGACGTCGCCGCCGAAATGCCCGAACAAGGCCTTGTACTCGGCTGCCCAATACACGAAGTACGGCCTGGCGCTTCGGACCGGCCCGATGTCGGTCGCGTTCCCCTCCTGGAAGATCATCTGATAACGGTCCTCGCCGCCATCCGCCGGGGCCTGGATGACGATCGAAGCGGACGTGAAGCCGGACTGCGGCCGGGCCGCCGCGTTGTCGTCGATCTGGATCGCCATGGGCAGGCGGTGGGCTTGGTCCGGGGGAGCGAGCACGCCGTCGAGGTCTGAATAGACCCAGTCAGGGCCGGGACTAACCGACGGCGCCGGCGCCGGCGTGTCGGTCGGCGATGGCAGAGGTATGGCGGTGTCAGAGGGAGCAGGCGAGACAACCGCCAGCTGCGTGTCGCCTGGTGTGACAATCGGAGTGCCGCCCGGCGTCCCGCTCGACTGAGTGGATCCGCCCGGTTGGGCCACGATCACAAGCGCCGCCGCAAGGATCGCCACTATCGCAATCGCGCCGACCGCGGTCGCCACCGACCTGTGGCCGGTCCAGATGCGTTCGATCACAGGTATGTCTCTCCATAGGTGAAACCGGCCCACAGCATAGCGCTATAACGGGTTTGAGTCGCTCGGCCGGGCGGCGGTGAGAGGCTCAGTTGGCGAAGCCGGAGACCCAGAACATGCCGGCCCCGCCAGTGCCGGCGTTGGCCGACCACGTCGACGGATCGGAGTCTGTGATCGTGTAGGTGCCAGGCGGCAACACCACATCGACCGTCGCGGTCCAGAACGCATTGGCCTCGCCACCCGGTCCCGGTGAGCCGGTGGCCTGCCACGGGCCGTAGACCTTGCCGTCGGAACCACGCAGGCCGATCTGGCCGGCCGACTTGAGGCCATGAGGCGCGACGTTGTGGTAGGTCTTGAGCGACACGACCGTCACCGAGCCAGACTCCACGTTGAACCTGGACGGAACAGACACTCCAGGCGACACGCTATCGCCATTGGCGGTGGCATACAGCTGGGTCTCCGTGACCGGCAGCACGGGAGCGCTGTCCTGGTACCCACCGACCCAGACGAAGCCTGAGCCTCCGGTGCCAGCGTTGGCGGACCAAGTCCCCGGATCTGAGTCGGTGACGGTGTACGTGCCGGGTGGCAATTCGAGGTCGATCGTTGCGGTCCAGATCGCATTGGCCTCGCCGCCCGGGCCCGGTGAGCCGATGGCCTGCCACGGGCCGTAAACCTTGCCGTCGGAGTCGAGGAGGCCGATCTGGCCGGTCGTCCGGAGGCCGTGCGGCACAACGTGGTACGTCTTGATCCACATGATGGCCGCGGATCCGGATGGGACCTTGAACCACGATGGCGCTGTCGCGCCCGGTGTCACCTTGTTGCCGTTGCCGTTGGCGTAGAGCTGAGCGGAGACTGGCCGGCAGGCGGCGCATGGAGCCGCCACCAGGGCGTTGTCCTCGTACCCAGTCAGCGAGAACATGCCGGCACCGCCGGTGCCTTCGTTGGCAGACCAGCTTGACGGATCGGAGTCGGTAACCGTGTATGTGTCCGGTGGCAACATTAAATCGACATTGGCGGTCCAGAACGCATTTGCTTCGCCACCCGGGCCCGGTGAGCCGGTGGTCGGCCACGGGCCGTAGACCTTGCCGGCCGAGGTGCGAAGGCCGACCTGGCCGGTCGACTTCAGCCCATCGGGCACGATGTGGTAGGTCTTGAGCGAGAGAATGGTCGGCGAGCCCCATGAGATCGTGAACTGTGAGAGGGCGGTGGCGCCGGGCGACACGCTGTCGCTGTTGCCAATCGCGTAGAGCTGGACCGGCGCCACAGGGGACGGCAGACACTCGATCTTCGCAGTGACGCGGCTGCCGGCCGCGAACACGAAACTGCCGACCAACAAGGCCGATCCAATGACGGCGAAGAGCCTGATTCTCGGAGGACGGACGGGCACTAACCTCTCCGCGGTTCATTGGGGATCTCGACGAGGCGACGAGTCAGGAACCTTCATAGCCGAGAAGGCAGTCTCGTGTCAATCTCAGGTCATGCCTGCGCTGAGTTCGTGGCTGTTCTCGGCGCTCCATATTCGGACTGCAGCGTCTAGCCAATCCTCCCGGAGCCGTCTTGCCGCTCGCTACGACCAGAGCCGGTACCTTCGGGCCGGGTGCCGCGCTTCCAGAGGCAGTGCGAAGCCTGAAACCAGGCCCAACATGGCCCGTGCCGGGTTCAATGCCGCCGACGGCTATCTCGCGGCCAGACAACCGGCGGCGGGGAACTCAACGAGGACCACCTCGACCTGCTCGAGGGTGGTGTCCGACCTGGTTATGCCGCAGGACACGAAGGATGCTATGAGGCTCGCGTCGGTCGCTCCGACGCCGTCTCCCGATCGGTATACAAGCCAGACTCGTCCCGTCTGCTTGGCATCTGCCAGGGAAGCCGCAAATGAGGGCCCGGAGGCCGGGAAGTAGTCACCCCATCCAATTTCTGGAAAGGCAGGTCTGATGTTCCGGAAGCCCGGATTCCGGGTCGCGTAGTAGTCAAATGGCAAACGGGCGTAGCCGGGATAGACGATCACCTGGTCGCCTGATTGGGATTCCGCGGCCACCATCTCAACCGCGCCGCGCCATTGCTCTTGCCAGCCGGTGTATACAGACCCAACGGACCGCAGCGCAAGCACGGCGATGAGAGCCCAGGCGCCAGCAGTGACGATAGCTGACTGCCTGGGTGATCGCGTCGCGACTGCGCCGCGCAGGCTCGGCTTCCAGCTTGACAGGAGGTCGACGGCCGCTGCGACCAGGAGCGCGAGTCCGGGGATTGCCATCGTCAGGTAGCGCTCGATGAACATCGGACGCTGCAGCGAAACGAGTAGTTCGAGCGCTATCGGCGCGACGCTTACTGCGACGAGGATGGAGAACTCGAGTTGGCGCCCGCGCCGGAGCCAGACCCAGCCGATGAGAGGAAGCGCGATTACCGCGAAACTGGTGACCAGGAGCAGGGTCGCCCCCCCAGTGAGGTGATAGAGCGCCTGCCCGACGTTCTGAAAGGTTGGCGAGGGCACTCCAGCGAGGCCTTCTGCCGAGAATTGCCCAGTTAGCGGGTAGCAGCCGACGACGATCACCGCTGCCGCAGCGCATCGACTGCCGATCGTCCAAATGGAACGACGACGAAGAAGGAGAAGGTCGACGCCGGCAACGGCGCCTTGCGCCGCAATCAGGTAGGCGACGGTGGTATGGGCGTAAACGCCCGCCAGCGCAACAGCGGCATAGAGCAACCAGATGCGAAGGCCGCCGACCTTCATCGCCGAGTAGAAAGTGAGTGTCAGGGCAGTCGCAAGCAGAATGACGAGACCGTAAGGCCTTGCGCTCTGGGCTTGGCTGACAACATAGGGGCTCAGAGCAACGACCGTCGCTGCAGTCACACCTGCTGCCGTGCTCATCAACCGGCGCCCCAACATGTAGACGAGCGGGATCGATGCTACGACGCAGACGGCAGAAAGCAGCCGCAGCCAGGACTCGTCGGTGCTCACGGACGACCAGAAGTGGAGCAGGACGTAGTAGAGCGCGATCGCCCCCGGCGTGGGAGTGGAGTAGGTGGCGCTGATGGCATCGGCCGGACTGAACTGGGCGAGCCTGGCGCTCAGCCCTTCGTCCAGCCACAGGCTCTTGTCGCCGATGGCGTGAATCGCGAGGAGCGCGGCAACGCACATAAGAGTGCCGACGACGACCAACACTGCCCAGGGTGACCGAAGCATCCCTTCCAGCCGGACCGCCCAGGAGGCTGAAGCCAGTCGCTCGGCGTCTGCGCCGCTGGCGCTGGTCTGGGCTTCGGATGGCACGGCATCGCGAGTACGGGGCTTCAATGGAGTCCTCTCCTTCGCGCGAGTCGAGAACGCGTCGAGAGGCAGTCTACAGTCGTGCACCCCCGGCTGACTGGATGCAGCGACCTGGACACACCGGGCCAACGAAGATCCCGCCGGTTACGGTAGGCTACGGCCGTGCCAGAGAAGAGGCCGAAGAAGGCTACACAGCAAATCGTCGAGGGGTATCCCGCCTCGGCGGCGGACCAGGGAATCAAGAGCCCTTCTGCAGATAGCGCGCGCAGTCGCGTCATTATCGTGATGCCCGCTTACAACGCGGCCAAGACGCTCGAGCGAACCTATCGAGATATTCCGCACGAGATCGTCTCCAAGATCATCCTGGTCGACGACGTCTCCAAGGACGACACGGTCGCAGTCGCCAGACAGCTTGGACTCGACGTGATCATCCACCGCCAGAATCTCGGTTACGGCGGCAACCAGAAGACCTGCTACGAAGCGGCGCTGGACCTGGGCGCCGAGGTCGTGGTCATGCTTCACCCGGACTACCAGTACGACGCGACCCGGATCCCGGCCCTCGTGGAGCCGATCATGCGCG